>NZ_CP090557.1:1129166-1482500 GCF_021484805.1 Tellurirhabdus bombi
TTAAGGAGGTGCTCTACAAAACCGAAGAAGTGATGAGCAATGCACAAACAGCGGTTAAGCGTGATTTTGTCATTGTAGTCGCTTCTAAATGATTAATTTTCAGAGCCTAGCGTTTTAGCGGGACTGTATCTGTACCGCCACGTTCTGTGTTACTTCACGGATTGCAGGTACTGATAAAGCGAAATCAGTTCTTTGTCCTTGTACTGTGCCGTCATTTTCCACGGCATATCGTCATTACTGATCTGGTGGCCGCCTGGCGTCTTGCCCGTGCGAAGTACCGTCATAAACTGATCCTGCGTCCATTTGCCCACATTTCCGGTACTGGTAATGTCTGGCACTGGTGGCAAGCCCGGTGCCAGTGGTTCACCGCCCTTGAGTGCGGCCCGGTGGCAACCCACGCAGGAGACGGACAAATATTTACCTTGCGCAACACCTACTGTTGTATCCGCCTTAGCAATCATAGGCAGGTTATGATCAATCTTCTCTACGGCCAGGAGCGGCATTTTATCCAGGTAAGTCATTACCTTCACGATGGGGCCAAGTTCATTGGTTGGTAAGCTGCTGTTGACCGGTGAAGCCTGCTGGCAATAGGCAATAACCGCCGTCAAGTCTTCTTCGGATAGCAGCGTTGTTTCATGGGAAGGCATGAAGAGCAATGGTTTACCTTCCCGGTTCACTCCGTGGCGAAGTGCTTTTATCCAATCAGCAGTGCTGTAATCGCTTGGCAAACCGCCCTGCCCTTTGGTTAGGTTAGAAGCAACGAGCCGCCCAAGACCGGCATCGTCCATCATTAGTTTCCCACCTAAATCTTTACCGTGGCACTCAATACAGCCTTTAATGACAACCAGGTGTTCGCCTCGGCTCAGGCTAGTGCTATCCGTAGGAATGGCTAGGGATTGAACGGCGAAATCATATTTCTTTTCGGTGCGCTGGCCAATATTCCAGGAAATAAATAAATAACCAGCCAAAAGAAGGACAATGATAGCCAGTAGACTACCACCGATCCATTTGAGAATCTTGCGTATCATTCTGATTTGTTGTTTAGTGCGATGCTAAAAGCCTGAACTCGCAGCGTTTTATAGCACAAAAATCAACAAACCCGCGCAACTGCACTTTCGCAAAAAGGATAAAAACCTACGCAAAACGGATTTTTTACGAATGATCTTAAACGAGTCGCTCAACCGTTTCGAAAGCGAACGTTTTATGAAGAGGCTATGCCTTTAGCCAGCCCAGTTTTCGCGGTCCAGGCTCCGGTATTGAATGGCTTCGGCCAGGTGTTCAATCCGAATTTCTTCGCTATCGGCAAGATCAGCAATCGTTCGTGATACTTTTAAAATTCGGTCGAAGGCCCGCGCCGAAAGACCTAGCCGCTCCATCGCTTTTTTCAGCAGCATCCGCCCCGGTTCCGAAATGACGCACAACTCTTTGACCATCTGTGAGGGCATCATGGCGTTGGAATAAATACCGTCGTAATCGTCGAAGCGTTTCGTCTGAATTTCCCGCGCCCGAATGACCCGCGCCCGAATATCGGCGCTGCTTTCCGCCGGTCGGTTCGCGGTCATCTGATCGAAAGAAACCGGCGTTACTTCAACGTGCAGATCAATCCGGTCCAGCAAGGGACCGCTGATCTTAGCCAGATAGCGCTGGACAACCCCTGGACCACACACGCATTCTTTTTCAGGATGGTTGTAATAACCACAGGGACAAGGGTTCATGCTGGCAATGAGCATAAAATTTGCTGGAAACTCAACGGCCCATTTTGCCCGGGAGATACTGACCTTGCGATCCTCCAGCGGCTGCCGCATCACTTCCAGCGCGGAGCGTTTGAACTCCGGCAATTCGTCGAGAAACAAGACCCCGTTGTGTGCCAGCGAGATTTCACCCGGCTGTGGAAAGCTACCTCCACCCACTAAAGCGGCGTCGGAAATAGTGTGGTGAGGAGCCCGGTAAGGACGCGTTGCGATCAAATTGGCCCGACTGCCCAGCTTGCCCGCTACCGAATGAATTTTAGTGGTTTCCAGCGCCTCCTGCATGGTTAGCGGGGGAAGAATGGACGGAAGCCGCTTCGCCAGCATGGTTTTTCCCGCCCCCGGAGGACCAATCATAATGACGTTGTGACCACCAGCGGCGGCAATTTCCATCGCCCGCTTGATGTTCTCTTGCCCCTGCACGTGCGAGAAATCCGCGTCGTAGGCATTCTGGTAGTGCAGAAATAAATCCCGGGTATCACTCACCAAGGGTTCAATCTTCTTCGACCCTTCAAAAAAGCCAATGGCATCCATCAGGTTCTCGACTCCAATGATGTCCAGATTGTTGACAATGGCCGCTTCGTGTGCATTTTCAACGGGCAAAATAAATCCTTTGTACCCCCGTTTCCGCGCTTCAATGGCAATGGGTAAAACGCCTTTGATGGGACGAAGTTGCCCATCCAGCGAGAGTTCGCCCATAATCACATATTCTTCCAGCTTATTTTCAAACGTTGTTTGTTCAGAAGCCTGTAGAATGCACAAGGCAATGGGCAAATCGTAGGCGGAACCTTCTTTCCGGATGTCAGCCGGAGCCAAATTGACCACCACTTTTTGGCGAGGCATTTTATATCCGAAATACTTCAGCGACGACTCGACCCGGTGCTCACTTTCTTTTACGGCACTATCGGGCAAACCAACCAGGTAAAAACCCATGCCCTGCCCAACGGCTATTTCAATTGTTATGTTTGTCGCATTGACGCCATAAACGGCGCTGCCGTAGGTTTTCGCCAGCATTAATTTTCTAATTAAGTAAGAGTTTACTGTATTAGACGAACAACGTTTCAAAAAGAAACCCCGGAAAGTAACCGGGGCACAAATACTTTCCTGAAAAGTAGGCTACCTTATTCTTTCCAGCGCCATTCGTTCGCGATTTGCAAAGGCGTTCGCAATCCCTGGGTAATGAGGTAGTCCCTGGTTTTATTATCGTCCAGCCGACGCGTTGGAATATCCTCGGCTTCGGCCATGGCATAAAGCACCATTGCCGAGTAACGAACCGTGTTTTTCAGCTGGTCTTTGTTAACCAGATTCATTTTATCGCAATCAGCGTGGTAACAATTTAAGACGTCCGGTGACAGGTGACCGTTCATGCCAACGACGGGAACCCCTTCGATCATAAAAGGCTGGTGGTCGCTGTGCAGCCCCGCCTGGTTCGACATATTGTTGGCAAAAGCGGGCTCTACTTTCTGGATGGCTTCCCCGATGGTGTTAAAAAAAGACACCATCTCGTTTCGGCCAAAAGCGTTGATTCCCGTCGGATCGTTGGTCATGTCGAGGTTCATCATGTACCGAATTTTATCCAGTTCGCCGGACTTTTTCAGCTCTTCGGTCATGCTTTTCGAACCCAGTAAGCCTTGCTCTTCCCCCATGAACATCACAAATTCAACCGTGCGTTTTGGCTTCAGTTTCAAAGCTTTGAAAGTTCGGGCAATGTCTAGTACGGTGAATGAACCGATGCCGTTATCGATGGCACCCGTAGCCAGATCCCAGGAGTCGAGGTGGCCCCCTACTACTATTTTTTCGTCGGGATATTTAGAGCCTTTCAACGTAGCCACCACGTTTCGGGCTTTAATTTTTTTGCTAAAGTTAGTCATGTCGACCAGCGCGTGCAGGTTCCGTTCTTCCTTCATCCAGCGCCGGATTTCCTGCCCACTTTCGAGGGAAATACAAACCGACGGAATCGGAATAAGCTTGCCCGTTACGGAGGCCGTTCCCGTCAGCAGAACTTTTCCCGGCACCTGGTTAACCATAATCACGCCAACGGCTCCGTGCTGAATAGCCAATGCTGTTTTCTCGGAGCGGTGCAAATTCCGGGCGCCTTTCAGCGGAGCCGCCAAGCCAATGTTGACCAAAGCAACCTTGCCTTTCAGCTTTCCTTTGAGTTCGGCAAAATCGCCTTCCAGACCATTCCCGACATCAATAATTTCGCCCTGAATATGCGCATCGACCGGTGAGTGGGCCAGCGCCACGACTGGCACATCGCGGAAATTGTCGCTTTTATTGGGCACCACAGCAAGCGTTACCGTATCCCGCATCCAGGATTCAACTTCAAACGATTGGTAGCGTACATCCGAGAAACCATACTGTTTGAGTAAGTTAAACGCATATTCTTCCGCGCGGCCTCCGTTGGGGCTGCCCGTCAGGCGGTGGCCGATTCGTTGCGACGCATCCGCAAGCGTTTCATAAGCGCGGCTATTCTTTTGAACCTCCTGGTTGATGAGGGTAAAAACTTTGTCCAGCGCTGGACGTTGCAAATCAAAAGCGCTTAAGAATCCGGAGCTACCGGCAACAAGAAGAAAAATGTAAACTTTTTTTCTCATGGAGAGACTACTACAAACCTTCTCAAAGTAACAAAAAAGCCCTTGATTGACCACATGATACGCCTTAAAAATCTTTATTCAAACCGATTATTTGTCTGAACGGTAGACGCCCGATTTCAGGCACTCGTTGCGATTGTTTTTTTCAGTAAGTTGCCCGCCTGAATGGCATTTACAAGCCAGGAAGTACACGAATTTATCTATTGTATACTTAATGAACCGATAAAAGTAACGTTTGTTAAGAAAGCAATACACGACCACCTTAGTCTATGTCACATATTCAATCCGCTGAGACGCCCCCAAAAGCCGCCGTTAAGGAACACGAATTAAGCATTCACGGCCATACCCGAACTGATAATTATTACTGGCTCAATGATCGCGAAGACCCCGAAGTAATCCGCTACCTGGAAGCCGAAAACGCCTATACGGAACAAATACTCGCACCGGTTAAAACGCTGCGTGAACAGTTGTTCGAGGAGTTGAAGGGGCGCATCAAGCAACAGGACGAATCCGTGCCTTTTAAGGACGGCAATTATTTTTATTACACCCGTTTTATTGAAGGCGGCGAATACCCGGTTCACTGTCGCAAGCATGGGTCGCTGGAAGCTCCGGAAGAAGTTATTTTTGATTGTAACGAATTAGCCAAAGGCCACGATTACTACGATCTGGGCGGTTACGAAATTTCGGACAGTGAAGATTTGGCTATTTTCTGCGAAGACACGGTTAGCCGGCGCATGTATACCCTGCGCGTGAAGAACCTCAAAACGGGTGAACTTTATGCGGAAGCCATTCCAGACGTAGAAGCCGGTAGTTTTGCCTGGGCAACGGATAACCAAACCTTGTTTTACCTTCGAAAAGATCCGCAGACTTTACTGGGTTTTCAGGTCTACCGCCACGTTTTGGGAACCGATACCAGCCAGGACGTTCTGGTCTATGAAGAAGCTGACAATCAGTTTTACATGGGCTTATACCGGATGAAGTCAAAAAAATACGTGGCCGTTGTGTCGGATCAAAACGGAGTCGCTACGGAATACCAGCTTCTGGAAGCCGATAACCCCACCGGTGCTTTCCAAACGTTTCTGCCCCGCCAGAAAGGACACGAGTACGATTTACTGCATTTTGGCACTAAATTTTACATTCGCACCAACTGGGAAGCCGAAAATTTTCGGCTCATGGAAGTTGCCGAAGGTCAGCAAAGTGACCGCGCAAACTGGCAGGAAGTGATTGCCCACCGCCCGGACGTTTATTTCCAGCAGATGGATATTTTCACCCACCATCTGGTGCTTGGTGAGCGTAAAGAAGGGCTGGTTGCCCTGCGCATCATCGACCAGCGCAGCCAGGAAGACCATTACCTTGATTTCGGCGAACCGGCTTATGTGGCGGCCATTGCCTACAATCCCGATTTCAACACAACGGTTTTGCGCTTTAGTTACGCGTCGTTAACCACCCCCGGCTCAGTCTATGACTACGACATGGATAGCCGCGAGAAAACGCTGCTGAAACAACAGGAAGTGTTGGGAGGATTCGACAAAGCGAATTATGTAGCCGAGCGTATTTACGCAACCGCCCGCGATGGCGTGAAGGTACCCGTTTCGCTGGTTTACCACAAAGACACCCCAAAAGATGGAACCGCCCCCCTGCTTCAGTATGCCTACGGTTCGTACGGATATTCCATGGAGCCCAGTTTCGGGTCAACGCGTCTGAGTTTGCTCGACCGGGGGTTTATCTATGCCATTGCCCACATCCGGGGTGGCCAGGAGATGGGTCGGCGCTGGTATGAAGACGGAAAATTGCTTCAGAAGAAAAACACGTTTACCGATTTTGTTGATGTTTCGGAAGCCTTAATTGAGCAGAAATATACCTCGGCAGACCGGCTTTTTGCGATGGGAGGCAGTGCGGGAGGCTTGCTTATGGGCGCTGTTGTCAACTTACGCCCGGACCTTTACAAGGGTATCGTAGCCGCTGTTCCTTTTGTGGACGTGGTGACAACCATGCTCGATGAGAGTATTCCGCTCACGACCGGCGAATTTGAGGAATGGGGTAATCCGAAAATAAAGGAATATTACGATTATATGCTCTCGTATTCGCCCTACGACAATGTGGAGGCAAAAGCCTACCCGAACATGCTGATTACAACCGGCTTGCACGATTCGCAGGTTCAGTATTGGGAGCCTGCCAAATGGGTTGCCAAGCTGCGTACGCTCAAAACCGACGACAATCAACTACTGCTTCACACGAATATGGAGGCTGGCCACGGCGGTGCTTCCGGGCGTTTTGAAGCGTTGAAAGACGTAGCGATGGAATACGCTTTTATGCTGAACTTGTTGGGAATTACCGCCTAACTGTGCATTTCTGGCTTGGCAGAAGCCTGCCAAGCCAGAAAATTTTACCTCACCTGCGAAAAGTCTTTCAGCAACTCCAATACTTCATCTACACGGCTAAGCCTCAAACGGGCGCTCGTATTGCCCCGCCCTACCTTAATCGTAAATTCGTTTTCTTTGGTCAAGGCCGTAAACATGTCTTCGTCGGTGCGGTCGTCGCCAATGGAAAGCACAAAATCGTAGGGGTGAGCCAGCGACATCTGTTTAGCCACTTTGCCTTTGTCGGTTTCCGCACTTTTGATTTCTACTACCTTATTTCCGTCCAGAACCCGCAACTGATAGGGTAGCAAATGCTCCAGCGTATTGATTAATTCGCGGGAACGAGTGAAACCCGTATCTTCTTCCGAATTGCGGTAGTGCCACGCCAGCGAATTGTTTTTTTCTTCAACAAAAGATTCCGGGCAGCGGCTAACAAACTCAGCCAGAATAGGCTTGACAATTTCTTTCCAGGCACCGTCGTCCATTACATCCTGCCGCCAGCTACCTTCCCGCTTGATATATGACCCGTGCTCAGCCACCATCTCAATGGGTAAATGACCAAACCAGTCTTCCAGCGCCTCTTTGTTCCGTCCACTGATAATCACCACTTTATTTCCTCTCTGGTTGGCCAAATGTTCCAAAGTAGTGATTAATTCCTGGGAAGGCACCGCCCGCTCGGGTGTAGGTGCAAACCCAACCAGCGTTCCGTCGTAATCCAGCAGCAACAGTCTGGATTGAGCCGCCGTATACGCTTCGAGCAGCGCCGTGTATTCATCGTGACTTAGCCAGCGAGCCGACGTTTCCTGTTGCATCTGGTGCATGTTCAGCAGCGATTCGATAAAGCTGGTTGCCCATTTTTTTACGTCGTATTCCTGTAGCCGCCGTTGCATGCTCTCGATGCGCCGAGCCTGCTCATCCGGCTCCATTTCGAGAGCAATCTTGATCCGGTCTGCAATTTCGGCCTCGTCCAAGGGGTTGATCAGCAAGGCTTCGCCTAGTTCGGTGGCTGCACCCGTCATCTCGCTCAGGATCAATACGCCTCGCATGTCTTTACGGGACGCAATAAATTCTTTGGCTACCAGATTCATTCCGTCGCGAATGGGCGTAATGAGCGCAATATCACAGCCGGTATACAAAGCAATGAGCTGCTCAAACGACAGCGACGCATACTGGTAGATAATCGGTCGCCAGGTCAGCGTACCAAACTTTCCGTTAATCCGGCCTACTGCCTGTTCGATCAGTTGTTTCCGTTCGCCGTATTTCTGAATCTCTCCCCGCGATGGCACCACCACCAGAATAAACGACAACTTACTGATCCACTCGGGATTATGTTCAAAAAACCATTCTAACGCTTCCAGACGCTGCATGACCCCTTTGGTATAATCCAGGCGATCTACCGAGAAAATGATGCGCTCATCCTTATAGGCTTCTTTTAGTTTATTCCGCTCTTCCACCACGGCTTCCTGGTCGTAGGCATCGTGAAATAACTCATAGTTAATCCCAACCGGAAAAGTATCCGAACGAATGAGCCGATTCTGGTAGTTAATCTGCCACATTTTATGCTGCACCCCCAAACTAAGCTGCACCGACTGCAAAAAATGAATGTTGTAGTCGTTGGTATGAAATCCAACCAGATCGGCACCCAGCAAACCAATCAGTAGATAGTCTTTACATTTTTGGGGAAGGATTCGGATAAGCTCGTAAGAAGGAAACGGAATATGCAGAAAAAAACCGATGGTGGCCGTCGGAATACGCTCCCGAACCAGCTGCGGCAAAGCCATAAAATGATAATCGTGAATCCAGATTGTATCGTCTGGTTTGGCGATTTCCGCGATGGCTTCCGCTACGGCTTCGTTGGATTTCTGATACGCCGTAAAATACTCTTCGCGGTAATCAACGTATGTGGAAAAATAGTGAAACAGGGGCCACAATACTGAATTTGAAAAGCCATTATAAAAATCTGTATTTGTCTTTTTGTCCAGAAAAACGGGAATGTATTCAAAGTCATCATTGACCAGATGGTGGTATTTATCCCACGTCTTCCGGGAAAAGTCAGCACAACCAATCCAAACCGGCTTTTGATCTGACTCACTGAAATCTAGCGACTTAACAGCCGTAACTAATCCGCCGGAGGAAGCTTTTGCGCTTATCGTACCGTTTTCATTCTGAAACGAGAATGGCAGCCGATAAGAAATAATCATTAAACGGTTATTCATTCTTTGAGTAGTAGGTTACTTGTTTAACCCTAAAAACAATTAGAGTGTTAGTTGTCTTATAGAGTTACGTGTGATCACTGGTATTCTTATGTTAACAACGCAACAACACCCCATCTCGCCGGACCTGCTTTTTGGCGTCTTATTTCACGACGTTCAGATGCAGCATATATTTCAAGATAGTAAAACATTTGCAGACTGCATACCCAATGCGCCCGCGGAAGAGATTCTGAGTCGCTATGAAATTGAAAAATATCAGGCAGGTTTTCAGCTGGAAGAGTTTGTTAGAACCAACTTCCGGATACCTTCCAAAATCAGCACTGACTTCGTTAGCGACCAAACAATTCCCACTGCCGAGCACATTAACCGCATCTGGAGCAAGCTGACCCGCAGCGTCGAGCCGAACAGTTCGCTCCTGCCGGTGCCTTATCCTTACATTGTTCCGGGTGGGCGTTTCCGTGGTCTGTACTACTGGGACAGTTACTTTACCATGCTGGGCTTGCAGGTATCGGGTGAGAATGACCTGATTCGGGGAATGGTCGAAAATTTTGCCTACCTGATTGAAGCCTACGGCCATATTCCCAATGCCAACCGGAGCTATTTTTTGAGCCGTTCGCAGCCACCATTTTTCCCGCTCATGCTTCAGCTCCTGGCTGAAATCGATGGGCCGGGCGTCATGACTCGCTACCTGGCTCACATGCAGAAGGAATACACTTTCTGGATGGATGGCTATTACCGCCTCGATGATGTCGAGCCTTGTTTCCGGCGCGTGGCCCTAATTCCCGAAGATGCCCCCGAGGCAGGTGCCGTTCTGAACCGTTACTGGGATGACGTAGCCGCTCCGCGCCCCGAATCATACAGCGAAGATGTTGACCTGGCTCATAAAGCGTCTGCCGACTACGGAACGCCGCCCGAAACAATGTATCGGCATATCCGGGCCGCCTGCGAATCAGGCTGGGACTTTACAAGTCGCTGGCTATCCGACGGCCTGACCCTAGCTACCACCCAAACTACCGACATTATACCCGTCGACCTGAACTGTCTGATGTATGTGTTCGAAAAAATATTGTCGGATACCTATCGGCAAGCCGGCCAGGTTGAAGTGGCTGACATTTATAAAAAACGTGCCGACGAACGCGGGCGAGTAATTACCCGTTTGTTTTGGGATGAGGAAAAAGGCTTTTTCAAAGATTACAACCTGAAAACGCACAGCCTCACACCCATTCTGTCGCTGGCGGGTCTTTTCCCGCTGTATGTCGGTCTGGCCACGCCCGAGCAGGCATCCCGCGTTCACGATTTGGTGGTTAATGACTTCTTGCAGGCAGGCGGTGTTGTCACGGCCTTACACACAACAGGCCAGCAGTGGGACTCTCCCAACGGCTGGGCACCCCTTCAATGGGTTACCTATAAAGGCCTGAAAGACTACGGTTTCGACAACACGGCTTCGGTTATTCGGGCGCGCTGGCTCGCGCTGAACGACAAAGTTTTCTTCAATACCGGTAAGATGATGGAGAAATACAACGTGATGGACAACAACACCGAGGCTGGCGGCGGCGAGTACCCAAATCAGGATGGTTTCGGCTGGACTAACGGAATTTACTTGCGGCTATTGGCAGAATAGGTTTTCTTTGTTTGAAGTTCGGTTTTCAAACAGTAACCCTTATTCATGTACCTTCTAGGATTTGATCTTGGCAGCTCGTCCGTTAAAGCCTGCCTGTTAAACGTTGAAACCGGCACCGCGGTCGCTTCTGCTTTTTTTCCAGAGTCAGAAATGGCTATCGATGCCCCACAAGCGGGTTTTGCCGAACAGGCTCCTGACGCCTGGTGGAAAAACGCCTGTCTGGCCTCAAAAGCTGTTTTACAAAAAGCAGGTGTTCAACCGCAGGATGTAAAGGCGATTGGTATTTCGTACCAGATGCATGGGCTGGTGGTTGTCGATAAAGACTTAAACGTGCTGCGCCCAGCCATTATCTGGTGCGACAGCCGGGCGGTTTCCTACGGCGAAAAAGCGTTCCAGTCCATTGGTCCAGCAAAAAGCCTGAGTCATCTGCTGAACTCACCGGGTAACTTTACGGCGGCGAAACTGGCGTGGGTTAAGGCCAATGAGCCTTCGATTTATGCCAACATCGATAAAATCATGCTGCCCGGCGATTACCTGGCGGCTCGCATGACCGGCGAGGTGATTACTACGCCATCCGGTTTATCGGAAGGAATTTTCTGGGATTTTCTGGAAAATAAACCCGCCGAGTTTCTGCTGAGTTATTACGGCTTCGACCAGTCGCTGCTGCCAACCATTAAGCCTACGTTTGCCGAGCAGGGGCGCCTTAGCGCCCAGGCAGCTACAGAACTAGGTCTGGCGGAAGGCACGCCGGTTACCTACCGAGCGGGAGACCAGCCAAATAACGCCCTGTCTCTCAATGTCATGGACCCCGGTGAAATCGCCGCAACGGGCGGAACCTCCGGCGTTGTCTATGGCGTTAGCGAAAGCGCCCAGTACGATCCGCAATCACGGGTCAATACGTTTCTGCACGTTAACCACACGCCTGAAGCCCCGCGATACGGTGTCCTTTTGTGCATCAATGGAACCGGCATTCTGAATAGCTGGCTCCGAAACCAGGTTTTGCGTGGTTCCGTTGGCTACGCCGAAATGAACGACATTGCCATTCATGCCCCCGTTGGAGCTGATGGACTTTTGTGTCTGCCTTTCGGGAATGGTGCCGAACGCGTTTTGGAAAACCGCGATTTGGGCGCTTCGTTTCATGGCTTGCAGCTGACGCGTCATGGCTTGCCGCACTTGATCAGGGCAGCCCAGGAAGGAATTGTTTTTTCGTTTTATTACGGCATTCAGATCATGGAGCAGGTTGGTGTTGGCCTGAAAACAATTCGGGCCGGTGAAGCCAATATGTTCCTTAGCCCTCTTTTCCGCGATACGCTGGCGAACCTGACCGGCGCTGAAATTCAGCTTTATAACACCGACGGTGCTCAGGGTGCGGCGCGGGGCGCTGGTTTAGGGCTAGGGCTGTTCAAAAATCGCGAAGAAGCATTCAATGGTCTGAAAGTCGTTCGGACAATTGAGCCGGATATGCGGGCGCAGGAAGCTTACCGCGATGCTTATGGACGGTGGATCGAGGTACTCTCGCAAAAAACCGAATAGTCAAATCTGATAGAAATTAACCGGTTTGAAACGTGAATCTGCTAACTTGACTCGCAGGTTCACGTTTTTATTTTATCGGATGAAAAAAGTACTCTTTCTTTTATTTTCCCTAACCTCGTTCACGGCTTTTGCCCAAAACAACGACGAGAAGGGCGTTCAGGCGGCGATTGACCAGATGTTCGATGGCATGCGAAAAGCCGACACCACTCTCTTTAAGTCGGTTTTTATTCCTACCTCCACACTCATGAGCGTTGGAAAAACCAAGGACGGTCTGACGTCAGTGAGGCAGGAATCCATCCCGCAGTTTGTGGCTTCGGTCGGCAAGCAAAAGCCCGGTGCCCTCGATGAGCGGTTATCTGGTTACGAGATTAAAATCGACGGAGAACTGGCCACTGCCTGGACGCCTTATACTTTCTATTACAACCAGCAAAAAAGCCACTGCGGTGTCAACGCGTTTACGCTGGTCAAGATAGAAGGGAAATGGAAAATCCAGAACATTATCGACACCCGCCGGAAAGACGGCTGCCCGGATTTACCCAAGCCTTGATTATTCCCCCAACCAGTTTGGGGGCCGCTTTTCCAGAAAGGCGGCCATGCCTTCCTTAGCGTCGGCCGTCTGCTGAATTTGCCGGAACTGCTCATGCAGGTAAGCCTGCTGTTCCGCCCGTGGAATGGCTTTCAATTGTTGATACGCCCGTAAGCCCGCTTGCATGGCCGCCGGAGAGTATTTTTTTAGATCGGTCACCAACTGACTGACAGCCGCATCCAGATCTTCCTTTTTCACGAATTCGGTCACCAAACCCAGTTGATGGGCTTCCGAAGCCGACAGCGTCCGGGCGCGCAGGCACAAATCCAGTACGGTCCGGGCAGGCATGATTTCCAACAAACTAGCCATCACCTGAAACGGAAACAGCCCACGTTTGACCTCGGGCAAGCTAAACGTCGCGCTTTCTGCCGCTACAACGTGCGTACAACCGCCAACCAACAGGAATCCCCCCGCATACACCGGCCCCTGAATACGACCAATGCAAGGCTTGTGCAGCCCCGCCATAAGCTCGCCGAGTTTTACGGGCTCCGCAGGTTCCGGCACGGTTGTTGGTTCTACTTCACCATTGGAAAGGCTTTTCAAATCCATTCCCGCACAGAATGTATCTCCTGCCGCCGCTAATACGATCAGCCAGACGTCTTTTTCATGATGCGCATACGTCAACGAAAAAGCCAGTTCATTGATCAGCGTTGGGTTTAAGGCGTTCTTTTTTTCGGGACGATTCAAGGTGACGGTCAGTACATGATCTGCCAGCGTAGTTTGCAGATACCGTAAGGAATACGTCGAAAAAGCAGCGGTTTGATCGGGGGTGTAAAGCATAGCCAGGATATAAACTACCAAACAATAAATTGCAGCAAAGAAAGGACTTCTTCGTATATAAATATACGCTTTTTCGGCGTTTAGGGTCTGTAATCCGCGCACACTTCCCTGTCCTCCTTATGAAATATCCCTTTACGTTGCTGGTGTTGCTGGCTATGGCGAACCACGCATTTGGCACCCATATTCTAGGCGGCTATATTCAGGCAAAGCGTGTTTCGCCGACCAACCTCACTTTTGAATTTACGGTAAATCTGTTCACGGATAACGGTGCCGTTGCCAGTTCAGAACAAACCATTAGATTATGCACGGGAGAGGCCAACAAAACGGTGGTAGCAGATCGCGTCGAACATCGGTCACTTGACCAAATGTCTTCAATAAATATTTATCGCATTACCTATACGTATCAAACTCAGGGAACATATACGATTGCAGCCAGTCTTACCAATCGGACATCGGGTGCTCGTAATCTGAGCAATGCAGAAACTCCTTTTTATATTCAAACCACGTTTTCTACCGCCGTTACCAACACGACACCCGCCTTTGCCTACCCGGAAAATGGATTTAAAGCCACTACCCAGCAGGCCGCCCGTTTTAACCTGAAAGGAGCGGATACTGAGGGCGATAGTGTTGTTTATTCCGTTACCCGCCCAAAGCTTGCCGAGTGCACCCAACCGGAATTCCTGCTGCCTAGCTATGTTTTCCCCAACGACGTCGCACGGCGAGGTACCTTTAAAATTGATCTTCAGGGGGTTCTTGACTGGAATGCACCGACGGAACAGGGGCGTTATGTTTTTGCGGTCGTTGCCGAAGAATGGCGGAATGGCCAGAAAATCAGCGAAACTCTTTTTGATATGCTGCTGATTGTTGAAGACAGGCCAGGGGGAACTCCCGGAACCATTCCTCCGTATGAGCCTGTTGCCAACCAGCCGCTGATTACCGGCACGCAGGAAGAAGTAAGCGATGGCGAGGTGTCTATTCTGGCTTATCCGATTCCGGTTCAGGATCGGCTTCATATCCGACTGAAAAGCCCGCAACCTTCGATCGCGCGGATGCAATTATTCAATGTACAGGGACAAATGGTTAGGGAGATTGATCTGGTCAATCCCAGTCATGAACACGAAATTTCGCTGGATACGGGGCAGTGGGTGCCCGGAACGTACTTATTGAGGACATATACGCATGGGAAAACGTATACGCACAAGGTATTGAAGCGTTAAAATAAAAGGGTCCTTAGCCATCCGATGGTATTCAATCCAGATGGTTAAGGACCCTTATTATTACTGAAGCATTCCGAACAAACTGGTTAGTTTGTCTTTCAGATCTTTACGGTCGACAATAAAGTCAAGAAAACCGTGGTCGAGTACGAATTCGGCACTTTGAAAGCCTTCCGGCAGGTTTTTTCCGATGGTTTCACGAATGACGCGGGGCCCGGCAAAACCAATCAGGGCATTCGGCTCGGCAATGTTGAAGTCGCCCAACATGGCATAGGAAGCCGTTACTCCGCCCGTTGTTGGATCGGTTAGCAGCGACACATACGGAATTTTAGCTTCCGAAAGCAGCGCCAGCTTGGCCGATGTTTTGGCCATTTGCATCAGCGAAAAACCAGCTTCCATCATCCGCGCCCCACCTGAGCGCGAAATCATCAGGAACGGCTTCCGGGTTTCGATGGAATGGCTGATGGCCCGGGCAATTTTTTCGCCCACAACCGATCCCATTGATCCACCAATAAACGTAAAATCCATGCAAGCCACCGTGACCTCCAGGTCATTCATTTTGCCGTAAGCAGTCCGGACAGCATCGTTCAAGCCGCTTTTGGCGATGGTTGCGCGCACTCGCTCTGGATAAGGCTTTGAATCAACAAACTTCAGCGGGTCAGCCGAGGTCATTGTTGCGTCTAGCTCCGTAAATTCGTTATCGTCAAATAAAAGAGCAAAATAAGCTTCCGAACCGATCTTTTCGTGGTAGCTGCAATGCACACACGTATACGCGTTTTGCTTGTGTTCGCGTGTATGCATTACTTTTTTGCAGTTCGGACACTGGTACCACAATCCGTCCGGAGCTTCACGCTTCATCTCCGTGGGCGTGTTAATACCTTTTTCTTTTCGTATAAACCAAGACATATTTTCGGGAGGCAGCCAGCAGCTTTTTGGGACTGTTGTTACTGCGTTGTAGTCAAACGAGTTGTAAATATACTAAGAAAATAAAGTCAGACACTTACAAAACCAGATAGTACTTCCGGCGCGCGGGGTCAAATCGCTCAATGGCATAGCGTAAAGCCGTGCGGGGCAACTGCCGAATGTGGTCGTGCAGAAACTCTTCCAATGCCTCCGGGTTCTTTTTTCCAACTTCGCGCAGCATCCAGCCAATCGCTTTATGAATCAGGTCGTGCTGGTGCGCAAACAAACTTTCGGCCAGGGAAAACGTGTCGAAAAACTGTCCTTTTCGGATGAAAGCCAAGGTAGAAATCAGCGCAATCCGCTGTGACCAAAGGTGGTTTTCCTGCGCCAGTTCATACAAGATTGTCCGATCTTCGGGCAGCAAATAATTTCCAACAATTTCCGGGCAGGACGTGTCGACCAGATCCCAATTATTGATGAATTTCTTATTTTTCAGGTAATAATCCAGAATCTGCTTTCGTCTGGCCTGCTTTGCTTTTTTGGCTTGGTTGGTCCAGATAATTAGCGCGGTCAACCGGCACTCGTGATAAGGGTCCTGGACTAATTTTTCAATTTCTTCGTCCGCCAGCGAAATGTACTTCTGGGCAATTATTCGTTGCTGCGGCACCGTCAAACCCAAAAAAAGATCGCCTTCCCCGTACTGGCCGGGGCCGGTTTTGAAAAATCGCTGGAGTATAACGGCCCTGTCTGAGTCCGCCAGCTTTTCCAAGTCGGCTTTAACTTTCTCGTAGCTCATGCAGTCAATAATTCATTTATGCGGATGGGCTGGTAATTGTTCTTTTTCAGATAGTCCAGCAGTTCGTCCAGGTAGAGGTATAATTTGTCTGTCCGGGCGGGATCAGTACCAATATGCATCAATAAAATAAAACCATTGAGACCCGACGGAGCCTTTTTTTCAAAATCATAAATCGACTGCAAAATAAGGCGGCTCGAACGGTAGACCTTGTCGTTGGGTGTGGTGTAATCGGCATGGGAAAGCGTCCCGGGCGTATAATTAATGAGTTCCAGGCCTAGCTCTTTGGTCCAAGTGGCAATGGTGTTGTTATACCATTCATAAGGCGGCAGGTAAAAACGAGCCTGGGATTCCCTGACCTTAAAGCGCTGCATCTCCGTGTAATTACGGAGCAGATCGGCTCTAAATTGCTCCCGATTGACTAACAGACTATCGCGCTTACGCCAGTCGCAGTAGAGCAAATGCTGGTCGGAATGAGCGCCCAAGTAATGCCCGTCTTTTTTCAGTTCCTGAATGATATTCTGAAAAGCAGGATTCCGGTAAAAGCGCCCGGTCAGAAAAAAAGACGCTTTGATCTGGTGTTTCCGCAGCACTTGCCGGATGCGTTCGCCCCCGTCGGCAAATTCATCGCCGGTAAAAACCAGAGCAAGCTGCGGGGTGCTGGTATCGCCACGAATTATGGCTCCCCGGTGATACAGCCGCATTTTTTTTGAATTATTTGCAATCACCCGTGCAACTTCGATTCGCTTCCTTGCATCTTTCCCTTGATTGCGGTTTTGGAGCGGCATAATAAACCCATACAAGAACTGCAGAAAAAGCAACCAGACTGTCAGCATATAGGAAAACGATTACGTTCGACCAATAGTGATGATGAATTACAGAAGCAGTTGGACTTATTGCACCACAATGGCAACACCGTTATCTCAGTATGTTGTTGAGCTAGAAAACGCGGGCTACTCGGGCTGGGTTGCCTACCGGGAACCGGCACTAGCACTGCGCTTTGCTTACGAACGCTCGTTGAACAGTGCCTACATTTACATTCCGGGCGACGATCAGTGGGCTTCTTACTGCCGGAGCGCCGGAGCCAAACCTGCTGCCGAGCGTCGGGCTGAAATACTGCAACGCATTGCCACCGAGGTAAAAAAACTCCAAACGGCCGCCGCGGTTGTGCAAATTAATGATTTCGGCATTGAGTTGCTGTTCTGATTCCTCCTTTCTTTTCTCAAAGACCTTTCCCGGAAAAATACCATTAATAGACCGAAGAAGCGAAGTAGCGTCAAGCGTACTGTGTAAACAGAAGCCATTGACTAAAACGGACTTTGGGTTACAAAATCAAATAGTTGGCGATAAAGTAATTAATTACGATTACTTAATGCACTCGCTATCCCAAGAGTAAGTGTCTGTATTAGCGCTCCATTTTAGCTTACCGAAAAAGCTACTAGCTTATCTATCCAGTTATGGATCAGCAATTTATCATACACTCTAGTAGTGGTTCTGTCTTCTCCTTCTGCGTTTCTACTTCTGAAAGTACCTACTTTTTAAGGCTTGCTGTCAGGTTTCAGCATCAAAGTATTTTCTTACGTCTATTGGCTAATTACCCGGTAGACTTTAATTTTGTATTGACTTTGTAAACCGTATTTAGATGAAAAGCCTTTTGAGCAAAGGATTGCTAGTTGTTTCCATTATTTCGCTAGCTTCTTGTGATTATCAGAAATACAATACCATTCGCCAGAAAGATTATCGCGCAGGCGACAAATATGTTTATGGCCCTGGTAAAGATTCAGCCGCAGTTCAGTCAAAATATACATACACCGCACGCCCTGAATTAGAGCAGCGTACTGCCAAAATTCGCGAAAAATTGTTTGGCGCTACGGCAATAGCAAAAGGCAACTAAGCTGGTGTGATGTTACTTTATAGAGAGCGCTGCATCTCATAAGTTGTAATCAGAGAATCTAATTTTGTATAGCGCTGGATGACTAGCTTGAAACCTGGTCATTTATTGCAGTTTAGTGGGGGAGGTTCGTGTTGCTTATCCGGCAGTTTTCGTTAACTACTCCTTTGCTTCTCTGTGTTAAGCTAGTTATGAAAATGCCAGAGCACCTTACCCGCTGCTAACAACCGGAGCCGCTCCGCCGCCTGTTTGCTATACGTCTCATTATTTATAGTAGAAATCCCACGGCATGTCTACTCCATTTAGTACACGACGTTCATCGGGTTTCCTCACAACCTAAGCTTTGGCACATGTATAACGGCAAGAAAGCAGTGGTGGTGTTGCCTGCTTACAAGGCAGCATTGACTCTGGAACGCACCTACCGTGAAATCCCTTTTGACCTTATCGACGACGTAATTCTGGTCGATGATGCCAGTCCTGATAATACCGTAGAAGAAGCCCGTCGTCTGGGTATTCGCCACGTCATTCGGCACGAGACGAACAAAGGATACGGCGGCAACCAAAAATCATGCTACCGCAAAGCCGTCGAGCTAGGCGCCGATCTGGTTATCATGCTTCACCCTGACTATCAGTACACCCCTAAATTAATTACTGCTATGGTCAGCATCATCGGGAATGATTTGTACCCGGTGGTATTTGGCTCCCGAATTTTAGGAAAAGGTGCGTTGAAAGGCGGTATGCCCATCTACAAATACGTTGCCAATCGCTTTTTGACGCTGGTTCAGAACCTACTAATGAATCAGAAACTGTCTGAATACCACACGGGGTATCGGGCGTTTTCTACAGAAGTGCTCCGCAATCTGGACTTTTCACACAATTCCGATGACTTCATTTTTGATAACGAAATGATCGCCCAAATTTTTTATAAGGGCTACGAAATCGCTGAAGTAACTTGTCCAACCAAGTATTTTGAAGAAGCATCCTCCATTAACTTCCGACGAAGCAGCATTTACGGCTTAGGTGTACTGAAAGTGTCTCTCTTTTACCGGCTTACGAAGTGGGGAATCATGAATTGGAAGGTCTTGAAATAGTCCATTCGATCAACCTTTTGTCTTGATCCGTTACTTCTAACTAATTTTGTATATTTTAGTGAAAGGAAAAAGGCTTACACAAAGTTAGCGTAACTTTGCAGCGTTTATTGGATGCGCTCCAAAAGCACTCTTCTGAGAATGGTGCAATTTCGCATTTGATTTAGTACATCCTGAAATTTTTACTTCTAATAAAAAAAGTTCATTATGGAAGTTGCCTTAATAACGGGCTCAGCTGGGTTAATCGGTAGTGAGTCAGTAGCATTCTTCGCCGATAAGTTCGATTTGGTTATTGGCGTTGATAACAACCTGCGTCAGTATTTTTTTGGCGCTGACGGGTCAACCGAATGGAACCGCAACCGTTTGCAAGATACGTATTCGAACTACAAGCACCACACCGCCGACATTCGTAAGGTAGAAGAATTAGAGACTGTATTTAAAGAATACGGCTCTGATATTAAACTGATCGTTCACGCAGCTGCGCAACCTAGCCATGACTGGGCCGCCCGTGAGCCATTCACGGATTTCTCGGTTAATGCAACCGGTACGCTGAATATGCTGGAAATGACGCGCCTTCACGCTCCCGAAGCCGTCTTTATCTTCACTTCTACCAACAAGGTTTATGGGGATAATCCTAATTTCCTGCCGCTGATCGAAACAGAAACGCGTTGGGAAATTGACGAAAATCACCCGTATTTCACCAACGGTATCGATGAATTCATGTCAATCGACCACACAAAACACTCGTTGTTTGGTGCGTCTAAAGTAGCTGCCGACATTCTGGTTCAGGAATACGGCCGGTATTTTGGCATGAAAACAGGGGTTTTCCGGGGCGGCTGCCTAACCGGGCCAAACCACTCGGGCGCTCAGCTACACGGTTTTCTATCATACCTGATGAAGTGCTCCATCACGGGCCAGCACTACACCATCTTTGGTTACAAAGGCAAGCAGGTACGGGATAACATTCACAGCTATGACCTGGTAAACATGTTCTGGCACTTCTACCAGAACCCTCGCGCGGGCGAAGTTTACAACGCGGGTGGTGGCCGTCACGCCAACTGCTCTATGCTGGAAGCCATTGCCGTCTGTGAAGAGATTTCAGGCAACAAAATGAACTACAGCTATTCGGATACTAACCGGATTGGTGACCACATCTGGTACATCAGTGACTTGAGTAAATTCAAAAACCACTATCCAGACTGGAACTGGCAGTACGATTTGCGCCAGACTTTAGTGCAAATTCACGATAGCATGGCCCAGCGCTTGCTAGCCCAAAAATAAATCATAGAAAGCAAGCTAGATGTATTGGCTACCCTTTAGTGGCTGGTATGTCTAGCTTGTGTTTTTTCATGTAATTTACTATTGTCCAGCTAATTACTGATTCTTAGAAGAAAGCAATTCATTATGTCTTTACTGAATTTCATTCGGTCTTCTACTTTTTGGGAATTAATGGGTTGGCTCGCTTTTGCACTCGTTGGCGTAATGTTCATTGCCAGCGATTTCCGACGAACATTGGCCCGCTGGCAACAAATTACCCTGTTACTTGCTCTGGTTGGTTTGGTTTTTTTAAATCGGCTTCTCCTCCTTCTATTCAATCTCGAATTAAATCCAGACGAAAGTCAGCTGCTGTCACAGGCGATTACCTTGTTTCATCATCCTATCTACTGGAAGTCTACAGACGGAGCAACTATGGGTCCTTTAAGTTCCTATTTTGCTTCGGTTCCTGCTTATCTGGGCTTTCCGCTGGATTACATCACGCTTCGCTGGAGTGCCTTCTTCTGCATCGCAACAGGTCTGGTTACAGGCTATTTCACCCTGGAGAATTTTTTCGGCGCGCGCACGGCCCGACTTGCTTTATTTCCAGCGGCAGCTTTTTTGAGTTTCACGCAGCATTTTGACTTTTTACACGCCACCAACGAGCAGCTTTCACTAGCGCTGCTGGGTATCTGTTTCTGGATGTACTCCCGCATGTGGCGCCAGCAAGCGTATGATTCAGTTCCGAAGTTGTTTTTGCTCAGCTTTGTAGCCAGTATGGTTCCTTTTGCCAAGTTGCAGGGAACGCCCATTGCCCTTGTCATTATTGGAATTACGTTTCTTGGTATTCTGGAACAATACCCAGGCATGAGGCCCGGCCAATTCTGGTGGGCTTTCAGCAGTTTTATAGTTGGAGGGCTTGTTTTTCCTATTTTTGTGCTGTTGATGACGTTCAAATTTAACGTCTTCGACGATTTCATGCATTATTACTTTCTGGCCAATTTTTCGTACAGTGCCGGAGGGAGTTTCTGGTCTTACCTCAGCAACTTTCCGGCTTTTGTGGGCCGCACAACTGATTTTCTTTTCTTTGTTCTCCCTACCTTCGTGCTGTTTATTAGCTGGGCTGTCTTTTCCAGACAAGGCCATAAAAGAGTATTCCTCTTTACCTTAGCCTCAATAATGGCCAGTATGTACTCCGTTGTTAAGCCGGGTAATGAATTTATCCATTATTTGCTTTATCTGGTTTTTCCGATTTCTCTGTTAAATGCCTGCCTGCTCGATAGCCAGCGGGCTCCCGTTTACGGCGTTGCCTGGGTTGCTCTGGTCTTTGTGTTAACTGCCGTATGCGTTGATAGCCAATTTGATGACTTCGAAAGGAGTTTTGCCAGCCAATACCGTCGCGAGCCATTGAGGCACCGGCATCCACCAGGCTCACTTATTTCTAATGAGATAAAAAAATATGCCAAAGCAGGCGAATATTTAGTGGTCTGGGGCTGGGCACCACGCTATAATGTAGAAACCCAGATGCCACAGGGCGTTTGTGACAACCACACGATCCGGTGCGTTCTTGGTGACCCTAAAGAGCAACTGATTCACCGGGAACGGTATATCCGCAATCTCCGGACAAGCCGGCCACCGATTTTTGTCGATGCGGTTGGCCCTAATTCTGTGTGGTTGCAGCAACGGGAAGAACACGGTTATGAAACCTTCCCCGAGCTAAAAGACTTTATCAATAAACATTACCAGTACGCTGGAGAAATACAAAAAACACGCATTTACGTCCGCACTGATCGCTACCTGGAATCAGTGAGACCCATCGCAATTAGAACCCCCTATGTGGATTAAAAAAGGAGTTGTTTATAAAACAGATGGTTCAAAACCATTCAGCCGCACGCACGCCCAAGTACCCTTTGCCTTTCCTATCTACCAAGGCGATTCCGTCGAGCGTTTACGGGTTT
Source organism: Tellurirhabdus bombi (assembly GCF_021484805.1). NCBI lineage: Bacteria > Pseudomonadati > Bacteroidota > Cytophagia > Cytophagales > Spirosomataceae > Larkinella > Larkinella bombi. The sequence continues at coordinate 1,151,703 of NZ_CP090557.1, forward strand.
ATTTCGCTACCCGCGACGAAAATCGGTCTTCCTCTACGTCTTTCGTTGAATTAGACCCTAACGACCTGAACAATGTGATTTATGTGCACGACCAGCCCTGTCTGACCAAAGGTGCCATTGGCATGTTCGACGAAACGGGTGCGATGCCATCCTGGTTTTTGCAACGTGGCGACGAAATCTGGTTGTATTATACGGGCTGGAACAAAAGCGAAACAGCCTGGTACCGGCTTGGCATTGGCCTGGCCGTCAGCCGCGATGGTGGACTGACGTTTGAGCGCGTGCATGATGGGCCGCTGCTCGATCGTTCTATTTACGACCAGGTTTGGGTGGCTCAACCCTGCGTTTTGGTGGAAGATAAGCCCGATGGAACTTCTCACTGGCAAATGTGGTATCTTTCTTGCACGAAGATCGAAGTCATCAACGGACACCCCGAGCCTTTCTACAATGTGAAATACGCCGAATCAGAAGACGGTATTCACTGGAATCGCACGGGTACTGTAGCGATTGATTATGACGAGTTTACAGACGCAATCGGGCGTCCGGCCGTTATTAAGGAAGACGGTTTGTACAAAATGTATTATTCCTACCGGAATGCAACGAATTTCCGGACAGACACGGCTCAAAGTTACCGGATTGGTTACGCGGAGTCTACGGATGGTATTAAATGGGAACGCAAGGATGATCTGGCGGGCATTGACCGGTCAGAAGATGGGTGGGATTCGCTCATGATGGATTATGCGCATGTGATACAGCTAAACGGCAAAACCTACATGTTCTATAACGGAAACGGTTTTGGCGCTTCGGGATTTGGGTATGCGGAAAAGCAATGAAATGATTAAAGTTAGCGTCAACATAGTCACCTACAACCAGGTTCGGTTTATTGCCGAAGCCATTGAAAGTGCGCTGAATCAGGAAACCACGTTCCCGTACGAAATCATCGTAGCCGATGATTGCTCGACGGATGGAGCGCGGGAGGTTATCGAGGCATACCAGAAAAAATACCCGGATAAAATTCGCGCCATTCTGCACGAGAAAAACCTCGGCGGGGCGGGCAAATTCAACGCCATCAGTGCCATCGAAGCCTCACGGGGTCAGTATATTGCCACGACCGATGGGGACGATTATTTTACCAGCCCTCATAAATTGCAGAAACAGGTTGAATTTATGGACGCTCATCCAGAGTGTTCTACTTGTTTTCATAATGCGCAGATTATTTGGGAGGATGGTAGCTACGCGCCCGAGCTGGTTAACGGTCCGGAGCAAAAGTTAATCTCGACGGTTGAAGACCTGGTTGGCGAGGATGAAGTCTGGTTTATGGCTACGTCGAGTGTCATGTTCCGCAATGGTCTACTGACGGATTATCCCGATTGGTTTTACGAATCCAAGAGCGGCGATATTCCCCGGTACATCTTGTTGGCAAAAAAAGGCAAAATTGGCTATCTTCCTGACGTAATGTCGGTTTACCGCAAAAACCGCGATGGCGTTAGCTTTACAGACCACCGTTGGGATGCCGACTTTCTGTACAATCGCATCGGTATGTATGAAGGCATCAACCGCGAACTGGATTATCGTTTTGATCGTGTACTGCGGAAAAACATTGCCCGGTATTACCGCATGATGTTGGATTCGAAGCAGTATGAAGGCCGTTATTTTCCGCGGGCCAGCATTGCCCTCAAGTACTTGAATCTGGGACGTCCAAATTGGCACATCACCAAAGAGATCGTCCGGGATTATCTGGTTCCAGAATCATTGTTAAAAGTTTACAGCGCCATCCGGTTGCTTCCACATCGTAATTGATTGCACTATGAAACTAAGTGTCGTTATACCCGCTTACAACGAAGAGGAGTCGATACCCGAAACACTACGTACGCTTTACCAAACCTTATCGAAGCACGGTATTCCGCACGAAATCTGTGTAACCAATGACAACTCCAAAGACGGTACCCTGCGCGTCCTGGACCAGTTATCGCTCGAAATTCCAACGCTGGTGTATTATACCAATCCGGGTCCTAACGGGTTCGGGTATGCCGTGCGTTACGGACTGGAGCGCTTTACGGGCGACTGTGTGGCCGTTTTTATGGCCGATATGTCGGATGATCCGGAAGATCTGGCGAAGTTCTATTTCAAAATGCTTGAAGGCGATTACGACTGCGTATTCGGCTCGCGATGGGTTAAAGGGGGTCAGGTTATTGACTATCCCGAACTGAAAAAATTCATCAACCGCATTGCCAACGCCATTATTCGCCTCGTGATCGGCATTAAATACAACGATACCACCAACGCGTTTAAGCTCTACAAGCGTGAAACGATGGAAGGGTTAAAACCCTTTCTCTCGCCGCACTTCAACCTGACCGTTGAGCTACCGCTAAAAGCAATTGTTCGCGGTTATAACTACGCTGTGGTGCCCAATAGCTGGACAAACCGGAAGTACGGCGAATCAAAGCTGAAAATCAAGGAGATGGGAAGCCGCTACTTTTTCATTTTGATGTACTGCTTCATCGAGAAATTTTTCTCCCGGGGCGATTACCGCAAGAAAGTTTCCGCTGGTTCGGGCGGTGGCGCAACTACCGTTAAAGCGTTATAAAACACAGCGCTCACCCTCAGACTTGAAAACCAAGAAGGCGGTGAGCGCTGCCTATTTATTTCCCGATAAAGCCAGAAAGCTGGTAGGTCGCCAGCGTAATAATAACACTCCACCAGGCGGCGCTCATCAGCATATAGCTAAAGATGAGTCCTCGGTTTACCCGGAACGATACGGCCAGAATAGTTCCTCCGATGGGAGTCAGCAAAATCGGCGTCAGGAACGCGATTCCAATCATTCCCGACCGCTTCCAGATTCGTACGGCCAGGCGGGTCCGGCGGGTAAAACGCTTGGGCGTTGCCGGTTTGAAACGTCTCCACAAAGTCTGCAAAAGCTTTCCGGTATACGTTACCAGTATTACACTCATCATCATGCCCGAAACCGTGCACACACTGGTTTCAACCCAGCTCAGACCCAGTGCCAAGCCTGATAGTGGCCCACCAACAAATTTCAGCATACTCGCTGCAACAACCGATATGTACTTGGCAAATTCCATGCAATCAATTCCAAACCATTGCTAATATAACGAGGTTATAGCCAAGAGTTTTCATAAACATGCCTATTATTCAACGATCTGCTTATCCGGGTTCGCCTCGCTATCTTTACAACGGTCATCTTCAGACCATTATCCCAAGCGCGCTCCGAAAGATAGCTGGCGTCAATTATGAGCGTGAGCGCCTTGTTCTCGCGGACGACGATTTTGTTGACCTGGACTGGCTCGATCAGAAAAGCCGCCGCCTCGTTTTGATCACACACGGACTGGAAGGTGATTCGCACCGGCATTACGTAAAAGGCACTGCCCGTCTATTTGCCCAAAACAAGTGGGATGTCCTGGCCTGGAATTGCCGCTCGTGCAGTGGCGAAATGAACCGGGCATTCCGGCTTTACAACCACGGCGAAATTGGTGACATTGGCGAAGTGCTTGCGCACGCGCTCCGTACAAAACACTACGAAGAGGTTGTGCTTGTTGGGTATAGCATGGGTGGCAATATTATTCTCAAATACCTGGGAGTTCACGGCAAAACGATCCCGGACGTTATTAGCCGGGGCATTGCCGTTTCCTCACCAACTGATCTGGGGGCCAGCGCCCGCCTGCTCGACCTCCCTTCCAATAAGTTTTACCGCAATCGGTTCATGAAAAAGCTGCTTGTTAAAATGAGTCAGAAGGCGAATTTGTTTCCGGGAACACTGGACATGACCAAAGCGGCCCAGGTGCGGCTTTGGCGGGATTTCGATACTTTTTTCTCCGCGCCCCTGAATGGGTACCGCGATGCCGATGATTTCTACGAGCAGGCTTCTGCACTCAACTACATGACTGGTGTTTCGATACCTGCCCTGTTGCTGAACGCCCAGAATGACCCGCTTCTTTCGCCGGAGTGTTCACCGGAAGGACTGGCGGCTACGCACCCGCACATTTACCTTGAAACACCCCGAACAGGTGGGCACGTTGGTTTTGTGGTGCGTGGCGATGAGCATACGTATGCCGAGCGGCGCGCCCTTGAGTTTGTTACGTCTAAATTTTAAGAATGTCAGGATTGTTGTAATTTCCCGCCCTAACCTCCACGAAGCATGAAACTTGTTTATCTTGATGCCTACGCCCTCAATCCCGGTGACCTGGATTGGGCAACCCTCGAAGCCTTGGGCGATGTAACTTTTTACGACCGGACAGCGCCGGACCAAATCGTAGAACGGGCCAAGGATGCCGACATGCTGCTCGTCAACAAAGTCCGGATGAATCGGGAAACGTTGGCCCAGCTTCCGAATCTGCGGTATATCGGTGTAACGGCTACGGGCTATGACATCATTGATGGGCAAGCGGCCCGCGAACAGGGCATCACGGTAACCAACGTAAAAGGGTATAGTACTGAATCGGTGGCGCAGCATACGTTTGCTCTGCTTCTGGAATTAGCCTATCGCACGTCCGTACATGCCTCCAGCGTTCAGCGGGGCGACTGGGCTAGCAACCCTGATTTCTGCTACTGGAAAACGCCACTGGTTGAGTTGGCTGGCAAAACCCTAGGTGTAGTCGGTTTTGGTGACATTGGACGCCGGGTGGCCGAAATTGGCCGGGCTTTTGCCATGAACGTTATCGTCAATCGCCGCCACACAGCCGATACGCCACCCGAAGGCATTCGTTACGTGGACATCTCTACGCTTTTTGCGGAAAGCGATGTAGTTAGCCTCCACTGTCCGATGACCGCCGAAAACAAAGGTTTTGTGAATCAGGAACTATTGGCTAAGATGAAGAAAACGGCTTATTTTCTCAATACCAGCCGGGGCGGTCTGGTTACTGAAAACGACCTGGCCGAAGCACTCAACAAGGGAACAATTGCCGGTGCCGGACTGGATGTCCTGACGCAGGAGCCCCCTTCTAGCGGCAACCCATTGATTGGCGCGAAAAATTGCGTACTGACTCCGCATATTGCCTGGGCTAGCTTCGAAGCACGCCAGCGTCTATTGGCAATCACGGTGGAAAACATCAAGGCTTTTCTCGCGGAAAAGCCGCAGAATGTAGTTAATTAACTAGCGTTCAGGCGCTGACAATATGCCTTAGATCTTCCAGATTATTGATGATTGTCGCGTTCTCTGGCAACACAATGTCCTGTCCTACCACCTGATAACCAGTTAGTAGTAAATGGGCATAAGGGAAGGTTTTGGCTATTTTGTTAACGTAGGGCTGGACTTCACTGTTACTCGGTGATGTGGTGATCGCGGTAAGAATAAAGTCGGGCTTATGCACGTTACAGGCAAATTGTAACTCATCGAAAGGCAAATTCTGACCTAGATAAATAACTTTATTCTCCCGCGCCCGAATGATGTAATTTGCAAACAGGAGCGTGATCTCGTGCATTTCACCTTCAGGAAGATAAAGCAGGTATTTCTTTGCGTCCGAATGCTGGTTGCGCGCTTGCCCATCGATCTCGGCAATGAGTTTTTGCCGGATCAGGTTCGTGATAAAATGCTCCTGCGCGGGTCCAATTGAGCTTGTGACCCAAAGCGTTCCGATGCGGCTCAGAAAAGGATAGATGACATATAGCATCGTATTTTCAAAGCCAAACTGCTGAATGTTGGTGCTGATGAGGTATTCAAAGCGATCTTCATCCAGATCAATCATGGAGATCGCCAGGGCGTGAATCTGGTCGGGGTAGTTCAGTTTTCGATCCGAGATCGCAATCACCTCACGAGTCAGTTCTTTGATACTTAGCTTCGCGATTTCGGAGATTTTGTAACCATGATCTTTTAACAACGAGATGTTCAGTACCATCTTCAAATCCTGGTCATTGTAGGTCCGAATGTTCGTATCCGTCCTGCCCGGAGACAGAATATTATACCGCTGTTCCCAAATACGAAGCGTGTGCGCCTTGATTCCCGATAGCTGCTCTAAGTCTTTTATTGAATACCCACTCATTGTAAGCTGCCCCATTCTACTTGCTCATCTTGCGTACTAAATTACAAATATAACCGCTACGGATTACGTTTGTTTAATGAAGCGCCGCTATAGATTAAACAAAATACTGGCTATAAAGAAAAAGAACTGCAAAAGTAGCAAAGGCATAGCCAGGCGATTGTCTTTCCGAAAAGGTAACCCATACCAGATCGACATAAGCACCAGCGATACAATCCACCAACCCAGATAATTCCGAATGGGAATGTCGGCACCAAACCAGTTCCAAAAGTCAAGCTGAATGGCTACAGGCTCAATCAGGAGGTCCAGCAAAACCATTAACGAAGCGGCGAAGATTGCTTTCAGATAAACCGGAAAAGGCAAACGGTCACAAACAACACCGCAGCAGTACGTCAGCATAAGCCAATTACAGCCAATCAGTAGCGGCACGTCCAGGAATTTGATGCCTAAGGTAGGCCCGTACTCATAGTTCCCGAATACAAATCCTGTCTTAACGCCTAACACCTCTACCCAGAAGCCAACGAGCCAGGTCAGGACGCAATAAAAAATGAAAGGGCGATTCCAATCGGGATGAAAAAGCAGCAGCAAGGCAAGAGAGACCAGCAAATTGACCGGAACCAACGACCGGAAAAGCGGCGACGAAACGGGAAGTTGCAAACCGATTGCACCGGAAACGTAGGCCAGTATCAAAAAAATGACTACCGGCCGGTAGTAACGTGCCGAAGTAAGTAGACCATCAGGCATTGTGAATCGCAAAGAAGATCCGTATTACTTAATAAAAAAGCCCTGCTGAAAAACAGGGCTTTAAGGAGGGAGAATGATGGGTCTCGAACCCACGACCCCCAGAACCACAATCTGGTGCTCTAACCAACTGAGCTACAATCTCCGTGTATTTGAGCTGCAAAATTAGCGAATAATGAATAAAGATCAAGAAAGTAGAAAGATTTTTTTGCTTTTCCTTATTCATTACTCGCGTGCTCCTGCTTCTTAGGCCGCTTTTGCCTCTTGGTAGGCTTTATCAGCAGCGTCCCAATTAACTACATTCCACCAGGCGGCGATGTAGTCAGGGCGCTTATTCTGGTACTTTAGGTAGTAAGCGTGTTCCCACACATCCAGGCCCAAAATCGGTGTTCCTTTCTGATCAGCTACATCCATCAACGGATTGTCCTGATTTGGCGTTGATGTAACGGCTAGTTCGCCGCTTGGCGTTACGATTAACCACGCCCAGCCCGAACCAAAACGAGTTGTTGCTGCTTTGGCGAACTCTTCTTTCAGCGTGTCGAATGAACCAAATTTCTCAGTGATTGCTTCAGCTAGTTTGCCTGTTGGTTGACCACCACCATCTGGCGACAGCAGTCCCCAGAAGAACGTATGGTTCCAGTGTCCTCCGCCATTGTTCCGAACCGCCACGGGATATTTGCTTACTTCCGCCAAAAGCTCTTCAATTGACTTTCCTTCCAGATCTGTACCGTTTACAGCGTTATTCAGGTTCGTCACGTAAGTTTGGTGGTGCTTACCGTGGTGAATTTCCATTGTTTGTTTATCAATGTTCGGTTCCAGCGCATCGCTGGCGTACGGCAAAGGGGCTAATTCAAAGGCCATAATGTGAATGAATTTAGATTATACATAGTGAAGTCTGTCAACGGGCTTAACACCAGCTTTTTCATTTATGTTCTCAGACCTTTAAAAAACTTCATCAGCAACGCCAAACTTTCGTCGGCCAGAACGCCAGAAATCAGATTGGTTTTCGGATGGAGCGGGGAAGGTTTTAAACGCGAAAAACCACGTTTGGGGTCGGGTGCACCCACCACAATACGGCCCACCTGCGCCCAGAACAGCGCTCCAGCGCACATAACGCAGGGTTCGAGGGTTACATAAAGCGTACAGTCTGTCAGGTATTTAGAACCCAAGTGCTGCGCCGCCGCCGTTATAGCCAGTAATTCGGCGTGGGCAGTTACGTCGCCCAGGCGCTCGGTCTGGTTGGCGGCTTTAGCAATAATCCGATTTCGGCAAACTACCACCGCCCCGACCGGAATCTCTCCTTCGTCGCCCGCCTCCTCGGCCAGTTGCAGCGCCATCGCCATGAAATAATCGTCGGTAAGCATAGGCGCAAAACTAGAAAGAAGGTCACACAGATTCACACTCTTGTCCCGGAAAACCTATCTGTTACTATCTGTGTTATAACTGTAAAGGTTACATTCAATAATTTTGCCCGAATAATGATTGATAAAGTCATAAAATCAGATGAAGAATGGCGGCGTATTCTGACGCCAGAGCAATACCGCGTCACGCGCCAGAAAGGGACCGAACGCGCCTTTACAGGTGAATATTGCGAGAGCCACGACCCTGGCATTTACCAATGCGTTTGCTGCGGTACCGACCTGTTCGAGTCCAAGAAAAAATTTGAATCCGGCACCGGATGGCCAAGTTTCACCGACCCACTCGATCCAGAGCGGATTGCTTACGTAAAGGATTTCAGCTACAGCATGTCACGCGTTGAGGTTTTGTGCGCGGTCTGCGATGCCCACCTGGGACACGTTTTTGAAGATGGCCCACCGCCGACGGGTTTGCGGTATTGCCTGAATTCCGTGTCTTTGAAATTGAAACGCGAAATCGAAGCTTAAGCGCGACGAAATTGCTCTTTGCCGGATAATAAGCTGAGGGCTCAATCTTTGAGGTTGAGAAAGCTGGGTAACCGTTGAAATTCCCGCTTTCCTGTTACTTTTAAGGCATGAGACTCTTCAGCTATATCTGGATTTTTTTGTTCCTCTTAACCGGTTGCGCTACCTACCGGCCCATCCAACGCGAATTGCTGCGTCATCCCGCGCTGGCCGACCATTTCACGGGCTTTGCGCTCTACGATTGGGAGAGCCAGAAAATGCTGGTTCAGCACAACGCCGACCGCTATTTCACACCGGCGTCTAACACCAAATTATTTAGCTTTTACGCGGGTCTAACGACGCTCAAAGATTCCATTCCTGCCTTGCGGTATGTTGTTCGGGGTGATTCCATGATTATCTGGGGTACGGGCGATGGCTCTTTCCTGAATCCTGATCTGCCCAAAACCGCGGTCTTGCCTTTCTTACAAAATCGTCCAGAGAAGCTTTTTTTGTCCTTTACGAACTTCAGCGGAAACCGGCTCGGATCGGGCTGGGCCTGGGATGACTACAACGATTATTACTCGCCGGAAGTAACGCCGTTTCCCCTGTATGGCAACATTGTTCGGTTTTCGGCGCCCAATCGCAGCTCCCAGTTGCTAGCGGCTCCGTCTTTCTTTCAGGACAGCCTAACCCCCGTTTCGCGGCGCCCTACCTCCCTGAATGTGCAACGCGATGAATTTCGAAACCAGTTTGACCGCCCCCACGCCCTGGTCATCTCAGGCGAACGTTTGTTTCGGCAGGATGTACCCTTCCGCTGGTCGCCGGGTTTGGCGGCTCAATTGCTGGCTGATACCTTGAACCGCACCGTTGGCCTGGCTGATATTCCGTTTGATCGGTCGGCCAAAACGGTCTATGGTTTACCGGCCGATTCACTTTACAAACGCATGATGCAGGTTAGCGATAACATGCTCGCCGAACACCTGTTATTACTTGCTTCTTCCACGCACGACACCATTAGCACGACCTTTGCACTGGAAAAAATGATCCAGAATCAGTTAAGTGACCTGCCCGACCGACCAATCTGGGTTGATGGCTCGGGACTTTCGCGGTATAATCTGTTTACCCCGCGTTCGCTGGTTGTTCTGTTGCAAAAAATTTACCGTACCATTCCTGAAGAGCGCTTATTCAACATTCTGGCTGCGGGTGGACGCAGTGGTACCATTCGCAGTGGATACAAACCGGGGCAGCCTTATGTTTTTGCCAAGTCTGGTTCTATGAGCGGTGTTTACAACCTGAGCGGTTATCTCATTACCAAGAAGGGAAAGCTGCTTTTATTTAGTATGATGCACAACAGTTTCCCGCGCCCCGTCTCTGAAATGCGGAAGTGGACTGCTGCTTTTCTGACCGAAATTCACGAACGCTACTAATTTTCTCAAAACCGTTCAACACTTCATCCATTCGGGTAACCACTCACCCGCAAGAACGACCGCTAAAGTACTATGCATAGCAAGGTACTATTTAGGCTGCTACCTTTGATTCATCAAACAGCCACTAAAAAGGCTGGCCGAGTCAAACCAGACTCTATTAGAACAGTAAACAACAACACATCTTAAAAAACAACTTTAAACAACATACGACTATGAAATCGCTCATCGCTTCCTTAATCATTGCTTTCGCTGTTACCACTGCTTCTGTTGCTGCCGATAATCACAACAAGCCAAACCGCCCTGCCAAGGCTTCCATGACAACAGCCGTTTATCCAAATGTAGACGCCAATAAACTACACGTCATTGTTGATAAGTCAGAAGGCCATACAGCTAAAATTCGTCTGATTGACGCTAAGGGGCACACACTTTGCATCCAGAATGTAGCCAAGTCTACTAAAGTAACCCACGCCACCTTTGACGTAAGTAGCTTGGCCGACGGAACCTACCAGGTTGAAATTACGGACGGAACCAATAAAGAAGTTAAAGAAATTACGCTAAAAACGACGCAACCTACAATTACAGTAAACCGCGTCATCGCCATGCAGTAAGCTAGTTTATTGACTATACTACACCAAGCAAAACGCCCCGAACTATTGTTCGGGGCGTTTTGCTTAGTTGTTTTGCTTTATCGTTTAGCCCGCTTTTTAGATGGGGCTTTCTCGCTTCCACCGCTGCGCCTGCTTCCTTTCGGCGACGCAGAACGGCTTTTCCCTGACCCCGACCGCATGTCCTGCTTGATTTCAGCCTTACGCGCCCGACGATCCTGGTTGGCTTCTTTATGGGCACCTTTGTCTTCGGCTAACCACAGGTCCAGGCTTCGACGCGCCAGATTGGCATCTTTCACCCGCACCGACACGGCATCGCCAAAGGCATATATTTTCTTGTTCCGGCGGCCAATCAGACGGTAGTTCTCTTTGTCGTATTCATAAAAATCATCGTCCAGATCCGCCATTCTGATCAACCCTTCGGCGCTGGTTTCGGTAATCTCCACAAAAAAGCCAAAATCGGTTACCCCGGTAATGATTCCCTCAAAGATGCGGCCTTTGTCCATGTTTGCCATGAACTCAACCTGCTTGTATTTGATGGAAGCCCGCTCGGCTTCGGTTGCCACCCGTTCGCGCTCCGACGAATGCTTACACATGCTTTCGTACTGATCCTGCTCTACCGACTTCCCACCGTCCAGGTAGTGTTGCAGCAGCCGGTGAGCAATCATATCCGGGTACCGTCGAATCGGTGACGTAAAGTGCGAATACCGCCGGAAAGCCAGCCCAAAGTGGCCAATATCCTCCGTGCTATAACGCGCCTTGGCCATCGTCCGAATGGCTAATTGTTGCAGTACATGCTGCTCCGGTTGCCCCTGAAGCGACTCCATGAGGGAATTATAGGAATTCGACAAATGATCTTCATCGATTTTCAGCTTATACCCCAGGCGTCCGGCAAAGGCCGAGAATGTCTTTAGTTTTTCCAGATCCGGCGATTCGTGAACGCGGTAAATCATGACATTCGGGTGCTCACTGCGGCCATGACCGTGCACAAACTCAGCCACGCGCTTGTTGGCTAGCAACATAAACTCTTCAATCAGCTTGTGTGCATCTTTCCGAACTTTAGGATATACCAGCAACGGCACTCCATTTTCATCCAGTTTGAATTTTACTTCCACGGTTTCGAAGTCAATGGCGCCCCGCCGGAAACGCTCGTCGCGTAGAGTCAGCGCCAGGCGGTTGAGCGTCTGCAACTCGTCGGCATAATCGCCCACACCCGTGTCCAGCACATCCTGCGCTTCTTCATAAGAGAATCGACGATCGGAGTAGATCACTGTTCGACCAAACCACTGATTCTGAATTTTACCTTCCGGTGTCATTTCAAACACCGCCGAGAAAGTCAGCTTTTCTTCGTGAGGGCGGAGGGAACAAAGCACGTTCGACAGCTTTTCGGGCAGCATCGGAACTACGCGATCCACCAGATAAACCGATGTGCCACGTTTGTAGGCTTCCTCTTCCAGTGCCGTACTTAGCTGGATGTAATGCGTTACGTCCGCAATGTGAACCCCAATTTCGTAGTTCCCGTTTTCCAGCGTTCGGATTGAGAGCGCATCGTCAAAATCCTTGGCGTCTTCCGGGTCAATCGTGAACGTAGTAATATTCCGAAAATCGCGGCGTTTACTGATTTCTTTTTTGGTAATCTTCGTCGAAATCTTCTTCGCCTCTTCTTCTACCGCCTCTGGAAATTGCACAGGCAAGCCAAATTCGGCCAAAATAGCGTGCATTTCCGTATTGTTCTGTCCGGCTTTCCCCAGCACAGAAATCACTTCTCCTTCGGGACGGTGGCGTCCATCCGGGTAACGCGTCAGACGAACAACAACCTTGTCATCGTTTTTTGCCTCACCCAGTTTGTCTTTAGGAACGTAAATTTCGTCATAAAGCTTTTTATTATCCGGGATGACTTGTCCATACGTTGGCTGCATTTCAATCCGTCCGACAATTTCAGAGCGGCCACGCGCCACAATATCAACGACCTTTCCTTCAATTCGCTTGCCCCGGTCCCGGTTGGACGAGTCGCTAAAACGCACAACTTTTACCCGGTCGCCATCAATAGCCCCGTTTAAATCGTCGGTGCTGACATACACATCGCTGTCGCGGTCGCCCAGGCCCAGGCTAATAAAGGCAAAGCGCGGGTTAATATGGTCAACAACGCCCTCGACGGTGCGGTCCGTTTCGTTATACTGGTAGCGACCATCTTCCAGGCGGGTAACGGTTCCTTCGTCGGTTAATTCGCCAAGAAGGCCGCTCATTATCAATTTCATCTTGCGGTCGTATACATCGAAATGCTCGAGTACATCCGCTTGTGAAAATGTATCTTCGTTATTAATCTCAAAATACGCCAACAGATCGTTTTTCAATTCGTCCAGAAATCGATTGGCCGATTGAACAGATGCCGGTGAATGATCACCGCCCTGGCGTTTTTTGTTAGGGTTTTCTCTGGGTTTATTTCGGTTATTTCTCATTGTAAATGGTGTAAATTCCTGATTTTAATGTTAAAAAAGGAATTGTTAATCAACTCGTGTAATGTTTGCCTCTTCAATCAGCGGTGCCCCTATTAGCCGAAGATAGGTCTGAACCAATGTAACTACCGATTCAAGGGCATATTTTCTTATTTTTGCCACATCTCCCTCTTCGTAATAGATTCGGCTCACCTGATCGCCCGTCAGTTCGAGTTGTTCTGTCGGAAGGTTTAATACGGCGGCCAGCACTTCCAGTGGAACATAATGCCGACTATCGCCAAAACGCCATAGCTCAAGCGTATCCAAGTGCGGGTTTTCCCACGGCTTTCGCCCCGTTAATTGCAGCGTTTTCGGCAAGGGTAAACCCTGAATCATCAGGCGGCGGCAAAAGAACGGATAGTCAAACTCGCGGCCATTGTGGGCGCAAAGACTCAGTTCATCAGCCGGATACCGCTCAATAACCTGCACAAACTGCTGCAACAGTTTCCGCTCATCTTCTTCAAATAAGGTTTTAACCTTCAGGTGCGGCACCTCGTTGTCATCCCAATACAAACCGCCGAAAGCAATGCCAAGAATGCGTCCGTACTCGGCATAATAAGAGGCCCGGTTGTCATACCATTCCTGCACCGACCAATTCTCCTCTTTGCGGAAAAGGCTGATTTTCTGGCCCCACTGGCGTTGCAAGCGCGCATCCAGTTGATTGAACTTAGCCGTTGAGGCAACCGTTTTTAAGTCCATAAACAGGACATTCTTCAACTTTCGCTTCCAGTTGTCAGCTTGCATAGGCGAGGTGGGTAGGCTAATTTTTCAGGTTTATTCGTGCAGAATCCCTTCCAATCCTAACTCGTTAATGGAAATTAGGTTTTGTTCGGTGATGCTGTCCGGCACGAAGATAAACTTTTTGTCAAATATTTGGCCGTCAATAAAATAACTCACCCAATATTCATTGTTAAGATGAAATACTTCGGGAGCGATGCTTTCAACGCCCTGATATTCACCGGGTTTTAGTTCTGTAAAATAGTGCCGCAAGGTAGACGTTTCCTGCTTGATGTCATCCTGAAACCCGTACCCTTTCGACGTAACAAATACGTTGGTAATCGTAACGGTATTCTGGTTGATCAAATACACTTTCCAATCGTATTGATTCAGTTCATTCAGTTGGCGAGCGATCACAACCCGCACGCCTTCCACCGGCAGAAATGAAATATCTTTCTTCATTATACTTCTTCTTTTAATAACTCAACTAACTCCATATCAAACAGGTTTACCAGATGTCTCCGGACGTGCTCTGCTACTTCAGCAAACGGCACGGGCCGCCCAAGTTCCTGCTGCATTGATGTAACGGCCTTGTCGGCAATTCCGCACGGAACGATGTGATTGAAGTAACTCAAATCCGTATTTACATTCAGGGCAAAGCCGTGCATGGTTACCCAACGACTGGCTTTTACGCCCAGAGCACAAATCTTACGCGGTGCCTGTTGCGTTTCATAGTCCAGCCAAACGCCCGTTAACCCGTCAATGCGACCGGCATCCAGTCCATACTCAGCCAGCGTCCGGATAATGGCTTCTTCCAGAAAACGCATGTATTTGTGAATGTCGGTGAAGAAGTTGTCCAGGTCCAGAATGGGATAGCCAACCAGCTGACCCGGTCCGTGGTAGGTAATATCTCCTCCCCGATTGATTTTATAATACGTAGCGCCAATGGCTTCCAGAAACGCATCGTTGGCCAGCAGGTTGTCAGCTTTGCCGCTTTTCCCCAGCGTATAAACGTGCGGATGTTCACAAAAAAGCAAATAATTCGGGGTTAATTGCTGCTGGTCGGTGGATAAACTCCGGTTCTGGGTCTTGCGGGAAACAATATCGGCTAAGAGTCCTTCCTGATAGTCCCAGGCCGTTTTATAGTCAATTGATCCTAAATCCTGAACGTGTACCTGTCTGTTAATTCGTTGATTCATATGGCGAACATCTATATAGAAAAACGCAAAATGCCCCCCTTTTCGTTCCTATTGGTTCTTGGCTGCGTCTAACGACTAAGTAAGCACAAAACCACCATACAACGGCATGGCACAGCACAACGAAATTGGTAAGCAGGGAGAAGAACGCGCCGCCCGTTACCTCGAGCAGAAAGGCTACCAGATTCTGGAAAGAAACTTTCGTCATCAGCAATCGGAAATTGATTTGATTGCCAGGAAAGACAAAACAATGCTTTTTGTAGAAGTAAAAACCCGTAGCAATCTATCCTTTGGCAACCCGGAGGAGTTTGTATCCTACACCAAAGTACGCCTGATCAAACGCGCTGCGGAGCATTACATTTATGCTAAAGACTGGCACCACGACATTCGCTTTGATATCGTTGCCGTGACCCTTGCCAACGAGCAGATTCAGGTAAAGCACATTGAAGACGCCTTTTACTAAACCTCTACTATCGGTTGTAGGGAAAAGGATGGCAATTTAACGTTGGCAAGAAACGCTTCTTCCAACAGCATTGCCCATTCGTTTAGATACAAAACCACATCATCGCGTCGATTATGCTTCAAGAAGCGGTTTTCCGAGGGCAGGCGGCGCAGAATCTGCGGGTCCGACAGCTTTTCTAAATTCTTCAGATCCGTGGTGGTCAGGCCAGCCGCCAGCATTTCGCTAATGAGCAGATCAATGGGCATGTGGCTGGTGGGGCAATAGTCTGCTACCTGGTCATTCCAATCGCCGTAGCGCTCCATGGCGTACGCATGAATCTGGTCTTTGGTCAGTTTCGTGATTTCCTGAGCAAGGTTGCCGCAGTTGCAGCCGCCCATGTGTCCCCACATATACGGAGCACCATCACTGAGTTTGCGGGCCGTGCGGCGAAGGGCATCAATGAGTTCGGGGGTTGGTCGTGCCATTGCAGGTTGCATTTAGTTCTACGTCAAGATAACAAAAAAAGCCGGACTTTTATCCGGCTTCTCGTTGATTGAATTAGCGAACCAACTCCATCAAATCTTTATCATTTACCTCTTTCCGAATATCGGCCATGTCGAGGAAGCGGCTGTAGATCGTATCCAGGGCCGGTTTGTCGTACCGATAACCCAGCAATTCCAGGCGGTGCTTCAGCGCGTGGCGACCACTGCGGGCTGTCAGCACAATCAGTGATTTATCGACGCCTACGTCCTGCGGATTGATAATTTCGTAGTTTTCCGAATGCTTCAGGAAACCATCCTGGTGAATGCCAGACGAGTGCGCGAAGGCATTACGGCCAACAATGGCTTTGTTCGCCTGTACGGGCATGTGCATCATTTCGGAGACAAGCTGGCTAACCGGGAACAACCGCTTCGGGTCCACGTTGGTATACAAACCCAAATCTTTGTGCACCTGCAACGCCATGACAATTTCCTCCAAAGATGTATTTCCGGCCCGTTCGCCAATGCCGTTGATCGTCACCTCGACCTGACGCGCTCCGTTGAGCACGCCCGACAAGGTGTTGGCCGTGGCCAGACCCAGGTCGTTGTGGCAGTGAATCGAAATAATGGCTTTGTCTACGTTCGGAACGTGGTCGTAAATGTATTTGATTTTGTCGCCGTACTGCTGCGGTAAGCAATAACCGGTTGTGTCAGGAATATTGACCACGGTTGCTCCCGCCGCAATGACCGATTCAACCAGCCGAGCTAGAAATTCGAGATCCGCGCGTCCGGCATCTTCGGCGTAAAATTCGACATCATCAATCAGATTCCGGGCGTATTTTGTGGCGGCAACGGCCTGCTCCAGAATCTTTTCCCGGGAACTATTAAACTTGTTCCGAATGTGAATATCAGACGACCCAATTCCGGTATGAATCCGACCACGCTTGGCTTCTTTCAGCGCTTGAGCAGCGGCATCAATATCTCCCTGAACAGCCCGCGAAAGTGCACAAACGGTTGGCTCGGTCACGGCACGTGAAATCTCCACAACCGACCGGAAGTCGCCCGGGCTCGAAACCGGAAAGC
This sequence comes from Tellurirhabdus bombi, assembly GCF_021484805.1. Classification (NCBI taxonomy): domain Bacteria; kingdom Pseudomonadati; phylum Bacteroidota; class Cytophagia; order Cytophagales; family Spirosomataceae; genus Larkinella; species Larkinella bombi. Next base: position 1,168,734 of record NZ_CP090557.1, read on the forward strand.
CAGCTTCGATAATATCAACTCCTAGCCGTTCCAGTTCTTTGGCCACTACGACCTTTTCTTCGGTGGTCAGCTGGCACCCCGGCACTTGTTCGCCGTCGCGCAAGGTGGTGTCGAAAATATAAATTCGCTGGCTCATGGTACTGAAATTTTAAGTAATAGTTTGTCTGCGTGCGTATAATTTATGTTGTGCTGTAGCGGGTATACCACTTTTGATTTATAACAATTCCAACAGCTTTTGTCCCATGGTTTCTGTACCCAGAATCAGGTCTGCTGGTGTATTGGCGTTGGCAATATCCCGAGTTCGGTAACCGGCTTTTAAGACGGCATCAACAGCGTTTACAACCGCTTCGGCTTCTTCTTTGAGGCCAAACGAAATGTCCAGCATCAAGGCTACTGAAAGCACGGAAGCCAATGGATTAGCAACACCTTTACCGGTAATATCGTGCGCAGAACCGTGAATTGGCTCATAAAGGCCGGTCGTATCACCAACGGAAGCCGAGGCCAGCATACCCATTGAACCCGCAATCTGCGACGCTTCGTCGGTCAGAATATCGCCGAACAGGTTGCCCGTCAGCACCACATCGAACCGACGCGGATCTTTGATGAGTAACATGGCAGCGGCATCGATAAACTGGTGTTCCACTTCGACTTCTGGATACCGCTTGGCTACTTCCTGCACCACTTCCCGCCACAAGCGCGACGATTCCAGCACGTTGGCTTTATCCACCGAACAAAGTTTTTTCCGACGTGTCATGGCCGCCTCAAACGCTTTAACCGCAATACGCTCAATTTCGTAACGGCTATAAATCATCAGATCATAAGCCGTATCGCCTTCGTCTTTGCGGCCTTTTTCGCCAAAATACACGTCGCCGGTCAGTTCGCGGAAAAACAGAATATCAGCGCCCTGCAAAAATTCCGGTTTGATGCTCGATGCCTGTAGCAGTTCATCGAATAGCTTGATCGGGCGTAGATTGGCGTAGAGTCCCAATGCCTTCCGAATGCCCAACAACCCTTGCTCAGGACGAACTTTGGCCGTCGGATCGTTATCGTATTTTGGATGGCCTACCGCACCAAACAGGATAGCGTCCGATTGTTTCGATTTCGTAATGGTCTCCTCTGGAATTGGGTTGCCCGTTGCTTCAATAGCCGCGTGCCCAATCAGGGCTTCATCGTACGTAAACTCATGGCCAAATTTCTCGGCAATTTTATCCAATACCTGTTTTCCAACAGTAGTTACTTCCTGACCTATACCGTCTCCGGCAATGACGACAATGTGTTTTTTCATCCCTCTTCAATGAGCGAATGAATGAACGAGTGAATGAGCGAATGGGTACAAACCTTACTTATTCGCTCATTCGCTCTTTCGCTCATTCAAAATTTGTATGCGCTAAATCGTATTGTTTAATTTCTTCGTTCAAGCTCAACAGGTAATCGATGTCATCGTAGCCGTTCATCAGGCACGCTTTTTTATAGGCGTTGATGGCAAATGATTCTTTCACACCGTTTTCCAGAACGATTTCCTGATTTTCCAGATCAACCGTAATCTGGGTGTGCGGATTTGCTTCAATGGCCTTGAATACTTCCGCCAGAAATGCGTCTGATACCTGAGCCGGCAAAACAAACGTGTTTAGGGCGTTATTTTTAAAAATATCCGCAAAGAAGCTCGAAATCACGACCCGGAAGCCGTAATCGTGGATGGCCCAGGCGGCGTGTTCCCGGCTGGAACCCATGCCAAAGTTTTTGCCAGCCACCAGAATTTGCGCACCCGCGTAGGTTGGATTGTTAAGTACAAAATCTGCTTTTGGCGTATTGTCTGCGTTGTACCGCCAATCCCGGAACAGGTTGTCTCCAAATCCCTCGCGCGTGGTTGCTTTCAGGAAACGGGCGGGGATAATCTGGTCTGTATCAATATTTTCGATCGGCAAGGGAGTTGCCGATGCCACTAATTTATGTAAGGTCTCGTTTGCCATTGTCCAGTTCTTCAGTCATTACACCAACTCCCGTACATCCATTACTTTGCCCGTCACAGCGGCGGCGGCAGCCGTAATCGGACTAGCCAGAAACGTGCGTGCACCCGGTCCTTGCCGCCCTTCAAAATTACGGTTGGATGTTGAAATGCAGTATTTACCCGCCGGAACTTTGTCTTCGTTCATTCCCAGACAGGCCGAGCAACCCGGCTCACGGAGTTCAAAACCCGCTTCGAGGAAAACCTGATCCAGCCCTTCAGCTTTGGCCTGGTTGGAAACCTGCACCGATCCCGGCACAACCCAAACCTCGACGCCTTCGGCCTTTTTCTTGCCTTTCACAAACTCGGCTACCGTGCGCAGGTCTTCGATACGGGCGTTGGTACAAGAGCCAATGAAAACGTAATCAACGGGTTTGTCCAGCAGTTCGGCTCCCGGCTCTAAGCCCATATAAGCCAAAGACTTCGTGTAGGAAGCCAGCTCGCTTTCTGGAATTTCGTTCAGATTCGGAACGTGGTCGTTGATTTTGATGCCCATCCCCGGATTAGTTCCGTAGGTAATCATAGGCCCAATATCTTCTGCCTGGTAATTCAATTCAACGTCAAATTCCGCACCCTCGTCCGTTTTCAGGGTTTGCCAGTGAGCCACGGCTTCGTCGAACGCTTCGCCTTGCGGAGCAAACCGACGGCCCCGGATGTATTCAAACGTGGTTTCATCGGGAGCGATCAGACCGCCACGCGCACCCATTTCGATGCTCATGTTGCAGATGGTCATCCGCGCTTCCATCGACAGGCCCCGTATGGTATCGCCCGCGTACTCAACGAAATAGCCCGTTGCGCCGCTGGCCGAAATTTTCGAGATGATGTATAGAATAATGTCTTTTGAGGTAACCCCATTGGCCAACTGGCCATTGACGTTGATGCGCATCCGCTTCGGCTTGTACTGCAAAATGCACTGCGTAGCCAGTACCTGCTCCACTTCGCTGGTTCCAATGCCAAAGGCCACGTTTCCGAAAGCGCCGTGCGTGCTGGTGTGGCTGTCGCCGCACACGATGGTCATTCCCGGCAGAGTTAGCCCTAGTTCTGGTCCGATGATGTGGACAATTCCCTGGAAGGGATGTCCTAGATCGTATAATTCAACGCCAAACTCCGCGCAGTTTTTCCGCAACGTCTCAACCTGGTGCCGCGACAATGCTTCTTTGATGGGCAGGTGCTGGTCTTTCGTTGGAACGTTGTGGTCGGCGGTGGCCGTGGTGCGCTTCGTATTAAATACGCCAATACCTCGTTTGCGCAACCCATCAAAAGCTTGCGGGCTCGTCACTTCGTGAATGAAATGACGGTCGATGAATACGGCGTCCGGACCACCTTCCATCGCCTTGACGACGTGGGCATCCCAGATTTTATCGAAGAGTGTTGTAGGAGTTGACATAACTTAAATCAAAAATTCAAACAAGTCCGGCTTGTCATTCAGGTATTCGAAGTGGATTTTGGCATCCCGCATGCGTTGCAGTAGAGGCTCAAAATCGCTTTTGTGTTTGAGTTCAACGCCAATGAGCGCGGGACCGCGTTCACGATTGGTTTTTTTGGAATACTCAAACAGGGTAATGTCGTCGTTTGGTCCAAGCACATCACTCAAAAACTCCCGCATGGCGCCCGCGCGCTGCACGAAGCGAATGATGAAGTAGTGCTTTAGTCCTTCGTAGAGCAACGAGCGCTCTTTAATTTCTTCAGTTCGGGTAATGTCGTTGTTTCCGCCGCTCACCAGGCAGACCACATTTTTCCCTTTAATTTCATCTTTCAGAAAGTCCAGCGCGGCAATGGTTAACGCCCCCGCCGGCTCGGCTACAATCGCTTCTTCGTTGTACAAGCGCAGGATGGTGGTGCAGACTTTTCCTTCCGGTATTAACAAAATGCGGTCGAGGTTTTTGCGGCACACCTCAAAGGTCATGGTGCCTACACGCTTAACCGCCGCTCCATCAACAAACTTATCAATTTCATCCAGCGTAACTACATGACCGGCTTCCATGGCCATCTGCATGGACGGCGAGCCCAAAGGCTCCACACCGATCAGCTTTGTTCGGGGACTCAATTGCTGAAAAACGGTTGACACACCCGCTGCCAGACCGCCACCACCAATGGCCATCAGCAGGTAATCAATTTTAAAATCGGCATCCCGAAAAATTTCCAGCCCCACCGTTCCTTGTCCTTCCATGACCTGTACGTCATCGAATGGGTGGACAAACGTGCTATCGTGCGTTTCCACGTAGTCAATTGCGGTGTGGTAGGCATCGTCGTAGGTATCTCCCGTCAGCACAACCTCCACGAACTCCTTTCCGAACAGTTTTACCTGCTTCACTTTCTGGTTAGGCGTCGTGGTTGGCATAAAGATAATTCCTTTGACAGCCATCTTGCGGCAAGCGTAGGCCACGCCCTGAGCATGGTTACCGGCACTGGCGCATACAACTCCTTTAGATAGTGCCTCAGCGGGCAGACTGGCCATTTTGTTGTAAGCTCCCCGAATCTTATACGATCGTACGACCTGCAAATCTTCCCTTTTCAGAAAAATGGTAGCCCCGTAGCGCTCCGACAAACTCAAATTCTCCTGGAGGGGTGTGTGCGCAGCCACATTTCGCAGGCGCTCGGCAGCTAAGTAGATGTTGTCTACTTCCGGAAACACCATTGCCTTCTCTTCAACCACGTTGCTCATGCTGGTTTTACTTTTCGTTCGTCTGGCTGCTGAAACGCTTGTCTTGTAAAATTACATTTTTTTCAGCGTTGACGGTAGTACTAGCAGGAAAGGATTGTGGAAAGCTTTTATTTTCTTCCGCCTCCTTTCCTGCTTTATAAATCTAGTTACGTTCCGGACGCAAGCTGCGAACGGCCTTACCAGCCTGCCACATTTCTGAGTCGCGGAGCTCTTTCAATTCTTCTTCCAGCTTCTCGCGGTAGTCAGACTGTGAGTTACGCGTGATTGAGATGTTCGCCTGCTCACCGGCTTTAACTGAATTGTACAGTTGCTCAAAAACAGGCTTGGTAGCATCGCGGAAAGGCTTCCACCAGTCAAGGGCACCGCGCTGGGCCGTTGTTGAACAGTTGGCATACATCCAGTCCATTCCGTTTTCGGCTACGAGTGGCATCAGCGATTGCGTCAGTTCTTCAACCGTTTCGTTGAATGCTTCCGAAGGCGAGTGGCCGTTTGAGCGCAATACTTCGTACTGAGCAGCAAAGATTCCCTGAATGGCTCCCATCAGCGTACCACGCTCGCCCGTTAAGTCGGACGTAACTTCGCGGTAGAAGTCGGTTTCAAACAAGTAACCAGAACCCACACCAATACCCATGGCGATGCATTTTTCGCGGGCTTGACCCGACGCATCCTGATAGATGGCAAAGCTGGAGTTCAGTCCTTTACCTTCAACAAACATCCGACGCAACGACGTTCCAGAACCTTTTGGAGCAACCAGGAATACGTCTACTTCAGCCGGAGGAATAATGCCTGTCTGATCTTTGTAAGTCACGCCGAAACCGTGCGAGAAGTACAGGGATTTTCCCGTTGTCAGGTATTTTTTCACGGTTGGCCACAATTCAATCTGGGCTGCATCCGAGAGCAGGAAGCATATGATGGTGCCTTTTTCCAGCGCTTCTTCAATTTCAAACAAGGTTTCGCCTGGCACCCAGCCGTCCGCAACTGCCTTGTCGTACGTTTTGCCTTTCCGCTGTCCAACGATTACATTGAACCCGTTGTCGCGCATGTTCAGCGACTGACCTGGGCCTTGTACACCGTAGCCAATAACAGCGATAGTTTCATTGCTGAGTACTTCTCTGGCTTTCTCAAGAGGAAATTCTTCGCGGGTTACAACGCTTTCTTCTGTGCCGCCGAAGTTGATTTTTGCCATTGTTCAGATGGATTTATAGAGGTAAAAAACTAATTACAGGTAATATTCCCACTCGACATCGGGCAGGTATTCAACCAGCCCTTTTTCTGTTTTTCCGACCGCAATACGGCCCGAACGTACAAATTCAATAATGCCATGCGGCTTGATGTAGTTGAAAAACTCGAAAATCTGCTTTTCAGAACCGGTTTTCTCAATCACTACATAATCCAGTTGCCAGTTGACAACCCAGGCGTTAAAGTGCTTATTGATGTACTCAATATCCAGCGGTGTGGCACCCAGGGGCGTAGCAATCTTAAAGAGGGCAATCTCATTCGAGACGATATCCTCATCCAGGTAGCCAAATACGGCCATTACCTCAACGATCTTACGAATCTGCCGAACCAACTTCTCGACGTGATCGCGCGACTCGTGTTTGATAACGATGGTAAACCGTGAAACGCCCTTCCGCTCCGTCTCCGATACGGTCAGGCTTTCGATATTGATCCGCCGTCGGGTAAAGATGATCGTAATCCGGTTGAGCAGCCCGATCGTGTTTTCCGTGAATATGCAGATGGTGTAGGTATTCATGGTAGTCAGAATTATTCCAATCGGATGGCAGAAACGCTTGTTCCTGCTGGAACCATTGGAAATACGTTTTCTTCTTGTTCGACAATAACTTCCAGTAGATAAGGCTTATCGGAGGCCAGCAACGTATCCAGCGAAGCCGAAAGGTCTTCTCGTTTGCTGCACGTATGGCCATCGACGCCAAACCCTTTTGCAATCATGATAAAATCTGGATTCTGCAATTCAACGAACGAGTACCGACGGTTGTGGAACAACTGCTGCCACTGCCGAACCATGCCGAGGTAGTTATTATTCAGAATAATCGCCTTAACGGGTAGCTTATTCTGGGCAATGGTGCCTAACTCCTGAAGCGTCATCTGGAAACAGCCGTCGCCAATGATGGCGATAACTTCCCGACTTGGGTCACCTACTTTGGCTCCAAAAGCCGCCGGAAGGGCAAAACCCATCGTGCCCAGGCCACCGGACGTAATGAGGCTGTGAGGACGCCGGTACTGGTAATAAGCAGACGTCATCATCTGGTGCTGGCCAACGTCAGCCACCATCACCGCTTCGCCATTGGTCTTTTTCGACAGCATGTCGATGACTTCGGGCATCTTCAGTTTTTCGGTCGTTGGAGCCAGGGCGGGTGCCTTTACTTTTTCGTACTCTATGGCGTCGTATTTCCGGAATTCGTTCCGCCAGGCCGTGTGGTCGTTCTCTTTCACCAGCGGCAACAGACGAATCAGCGCTTCTTTGGCATCGCCCACAACCGGCGCTTCGGCTTTGATAATTTTATCAATTTCTGCCGGATCGATTTCAATGTGGATTACTTTGGCCTGCGGCGCAAACTTCGACGCATTGCCCGTCACCCGGTCGTCAAAACGCATTCCAAGACCAATCAACACATCGCACTCATCGGTCATGACGTTCGAACCGTAGTTGCCATGCATTCCCAACCAACCCGTATAAAGCGGGTGATCACACGGAACCGCTGACTGCCCTAACAGCGTGGAAGCCACTGGAATACCCGTTTTTTCAATGAAGGCCAGTAATTCTTTTTCCGCTTTAGAAATCAATACACCATGACCAACCAGAATGTAAGGCCGTTTGGCGTTATTGATCAACTCAGCGGCCTTTTCCAACTGATCCTGTTTTGGAATCAGGCGCGGACGGTAGCTAACCACTTTTTCGCATTTTTTATACGAAAACGCTTTGGTCATTAATTCCTGCTGCGCATTTTTCGCAATATCAATCACCACCGGACCGGGCCGACCCGTTTGAGCTATATAAAATGCTTTCGAGATAATTTCCGGAATCTCATCGGCACTTGTAATCTGATAATTCCATTTCGTAATGGGCATCGTAACCCCAATAACGTCCGTTTCCTGAAACGCGTCAGTACCCAACAGGCTGGCGAAAACCTGACCGACCAGACACACAATTGGCGTGGAGTCGCTCATGGCATCGGCAATACCCGTGATCAGATTGGTTGCACCCGGGCCCGAAGTAACCAGACAGACTCCTGGACGGCCACTGATGCGGGCATAGCCTTCAGCAGCGTGGGCCGCTCCCTGCTCGTGACGCACCAGAATATGATTCAGGCGATCCTGATAGTCATACAGGGCATCGTAGACAGGCATAATCGCGCCGCCGGGATAGCCGAAAATCGTTTCTACCCCCTCTTCCACCAGCGACTGCATGAGTGCTTCGGCACCCGTCAGGGGTTTGATTAATTTCTTAGCCGGAGCATCTACTTCCGGCGTTGCTACGCGGGACGATTCTACCTGGACTTGCTGTTCTGTTACTTCGCTGACCGTTGTTTGCATAGGTCCTGCTGTTTTATGGTGTATTCAATAGTTTGTTCTTACATTTCATCCGTCACGCAGCCTTCGCTGGCTGATTTCACGCTCCGGATGTAGCGTCCTAAAACGCCCCGCGTAAAGCTGGGAGCTGGCTGTTGCCACTGGCTCCGCCGCTCGGCCATTTCTTCATCGGAAATGTGCAGCGTCAATTGGCGGGTTTCAGCATCAATCGTGATGCGGTCGCCTTCTTTGACGAGTGCAATCGGGCCACCGTCGAATGCTTCCGGCGTGATGTGTCCGACCACAAAGCCGTGGGTTCCACCGGAGAAACGCCCATCGGTAATCAAGGCTACTTTATCGCCCAAACCTGCGCCAATCACGGCCGAAGTAGGTTTCAGCATTTCCGACATGCCGGGTCCGCCTTTAGGTCCCGCGTTGCGGATAACGATGACGTGGCCGGGTAGAATTTCGCCTTTGGCCAGCGCGTCGATGATCTCCGATTCGTGTTCGCAAATCTTGGCCGTACCGTCAAAGCGCAAGCCTTCTTTACCCGTAATTTTGGCTACTGCGCCCGTGGGTGCCAGGTTGCCGTACATAATCTGGATATGGCCTGTTTTCTTAATGGCCTGCGATAGCGGGAAAATGATTTTCTGCGTCTCGAAATTCAGGTCAGGAGCTTCGGCCAGGTTTTCCGCCACGGTTTTACCCGTTACGGTCATGCAATCTCCGTGAATCAATCCTTCCTGATACAGGTATTTGGTAACAGCCGGTACGCCACCGATTTCCAGAACATCCTCCATGTAATATTTGCCACTTGGTTTCAAGTCAGCAATGAACGGAGTCCGGTCGCTGATCGCCTGAATTTCGTCCAGTGTCAGGGACAAACCAGCCGCGCGGGCGATAGCAATGTAGTGCAGGGTTGCGTTGGTCGAGCCACCCAACGCCATGACTAGAGTCAGCGCGTTTTCCAGCGATTTTTTCGTAATGATGTCCCGAGGCTTTAAATCCATTTCCAGCAAACGCTTCATGGCTACCCCGATTTTTTTACATTCTTCCTGCTTGCCTTCGTGCGTTGCCGGATAGCTGCTGCTAAACGGTAAGCTCAAGCCCATTGCCTCAATGGACGAAGCCATGGTGTTGGCCGTATACATCCCACCGCAGGCTCCCGCACCCGGGATGGCATTCTGCACAACGCCTTTAAAATCTTCGTCGGAAATGTTACCGGCAAAGCGTTTTCCCAGCGCTTCAAAAGCCGAAACGATGTCTAATTTCTTTCCTTTATAATGTCCTGATCGAATGGTTCCGCCGTAGACCATGATTCCGGGACGATCCAAGCGGGCCATGGCCATAATGGCTCCCGGCATGTTTTTATCGCAACCGACTACCGTAATTACACCGTCGTACCACTGCGCACTCACGACCGATTCGATGGAATCCGCAATCAGATCTCGGCTTGGCAGGGAATAACGCATGCCGTCATTGCCGTTGGTCATGCCATCCGATACGCCAATGGTATTGAAAATAAGACCCACCATATTATTGGCCTGAATGCCCTGCTTTACATAAACAGAAAGGCCATTCAGGTGCATGTTGCACGTGTTTCCTTCGTAGCCGGTGCTAGCAATACCAATCTGTGGTTTTGCCATATCCTCTTCGGTCAGCCCAACGCCATAAAGCATGGCCTGAGCAGCCGGGTTACTGATTTCCTGCGTTAAGGTGGCGCTGTATTTGTTTAGTCGCGTAGTGGTTTCGGTTGCCTGCATGGGTATTCAATTATTTCTTGGCATAAAAAAACCCTTCCGGTTCGGGAAAGGGCCTCAACAAATTGTCAAAGTACCTCTCCCGACCTATTTTACCAGGTCAATAAGTAGTACAATAATGACAATAAGTGCTTTCATAATATTTAGCGAATTTTCGCTGATAGCGTAACTTGCTTCAAAGTAAAGAAGTCTTGTTTTAAAACGCAAACAATATGCATATTAATTTTATCCTAAAAAACTGAACGGCAGATAAGAACGGCTAAGTGGTCGTCAGGTTGGATAAATAGTGTTACTTTGGGCTAAATTTCAAGGCTATTATGGTTACTGAAACATCCTCGCATTATAATCATTTAGAACAAATGTCAGTACAGGAGTTACTGACAAATATTAATAAGGAAGACAAAACGGTTCCGCTCGCGGTTGAAAAAGCAATTCCGCAAATTGAAGCCTTGGTCGCTCAACTTACCAAGCGGATGAAAGAAGGTGGCCGGCTTTTTTACATCGGTGCCGGAACCAGCGGTCGGCTGGGTGTTGTCGATGCCTCCGAATGCCCCCCCACCTATGGCGTTTCGCCTGATCTGGTGGTTGGGCTAATTGCTGGTGGCGATGGCGCGATTCGCCGGGCGGTTGAAAACGCCGAAGACGACTGGGACCAAGCTTGGAAAGATTTACAAGCTTACCACGTTGATGAACAGGATACGCTGATTGGCATTGCGGCCTCAGGCCGTACGCCTTACGTCATTGGTGGTCTGAAAAAAGCCCGCGAAGCCGGTTTACTAACGGGTTGCGTTGTTTGTAACCCCGGTTCTGCCGTTGCGCAGGCCGCCGAATATCCGGTAGAAGTAGTGGTTGGGCCGGAGTTCGTCACGGGTAGCACCCGCATGAAAGCTGGCACCGCTCAGAAACTGGTCCTCAACATGATTTCGACTTCGGTGATGATCCAGCTTGGTCGGGTTAAGGGCAATAAAATGGTAGATATGCAGCTCACGAACGAAAAGTTAAAAGACCGGGCAGCTAAAATGGTCATGAGCGAAATTGGCGTTAGCCGCGAAGTAGCCGAAAACCTGCTGGCGCAATACGGAAATGTCCGTAATTCCATCGAAAATTACCGTCCATGAAAGCCATCGTTCAAACTGAACTGCACCAACCCGCCCGGCATACTGAGGCCGAAAAGCCAGTGGCCGGGCCGGGGGAAGTGCTTGTCAGTTTGAAAGCGGCGGCGCTCAACCACCGGGATGTTTTTATTCAGCAGGGCTTATACCCCCGCATTCAGTTGCCGGTCATTTTAGGGTCCGACGGAGCCGGGGTGGTTACTGACCTTGGCGAAGGTGTCGAAGCCGGTTGGCTGGGGCAATCAGTGTTAATCAACTGCGCGCTGAACTGGGGGAACAATCCCGCTTTTTACGGACCGGATTTCCGCATTCTGGGTATGCCCCAAAACGGCACGTTTGCCGAATTTCTGCAAATCGAAGCAAAATATTTACACCTCAAGCCTCACCACCTGACGTTTGAACAGGCAGCGGCATTGCCCCTGGCGGGCCTTACTGCCTGGCGGGCGCTCATGACGCGGGGCGCTTTCCAACCGACAGACAAAGTGCTGATCACGGGTATTGGCGGTGGAGTTGCCTTGATGGCCCTGCAAATGGCCGTAGCCGCCGGGGCGGAAGTTTGGGTTACGTCCGGGTCGGATGAAAAGCTACAACGCGCCAGCACGCTGGGTGCGCATGGGGGTGTCAACTACCGGGAGGCAGACTGGGCCCGAAAGCTCATGACGCAGACGGGTAGTGGCAAAAGCGGGTATTTTAACTTGATTATTGACAGCGCGGCGGGACCGGGCTTTGTCCAACTCATCGACGTGGCGGCTCCCGGAGGGCGGATTATTTTTTACGGCGGCACAACCGGCAACATCACCGACGTAGCCCCCTCGAAAGTCTTCTTCAAGCAGCTCACCATCTGCGGCACCACCATGGGCACGGAGCAGGAATTTGCCGATCTGCTTCATTTTGTTACCGAAAAGCAACTGGTGCCTGTCGTCGATGCTGTATTTCCCCTCGCCGAAGCCGAGCAAGCCTTGCGCTATTTGGAGACCAGTCAGCAGTTTGGCAAGATTATCCTGAAAATTAATGCGTAATTTTTGGGTAGACAAGCAGTAATTTTAACACTTGTTTGCGTCTTTGTAGTTAGAATCCCACCTGTTTCGTCTTATTCCCAAATAAAGTTAGCCATAATCATCTCTTGCCCAAACGATGCAATCGACCTTGACCCCGCCTCAAAAACCTTCTTACCGCGCCTTATTTAGTTTGCCCGTCATTGTGGCTGCTCTGGGATACTTCGTGGACATCTATGATCTGTTGCTATTTGGTATCGTTCGGATTCCCAGTCTCAAAGACCTGGGCCTGACCGACGCACAAATTTCTCTCGTTGGCGTTAACATCCTGAACTGGCAGATGGGCGGTTTGCTGTTAGGCGGTATCTTGTGGGGCGTATTGGGTGATAAAAAAGGGCGCTTATCCGTCCTCTTCGGTTCCATCCTGACCTATTCGATTGCCAACATTGCCTGCGGCTTTGTCGATAAAGTTACGTTTATGCCGCCCGCCGACTATTATGCCTACATGCGTTTTATCGCGGGCATTGGACTAGCCGGTGAGCTGGGCGCGGGTATTACGCTTGTTTCCGAATCCTTACCTAAAGAATTGCGCGCGCTGGGCACCTCACTGGTGGCGGGTGTAGGGCTGTTTGGGGCTGTTTTCGCTTATTTCACGGTTGAGCTGTTTAGCTGGCAAAGCGCCTTTTTTGTGGGCGGTGGTATGGGGATTGGCCTGCTGCTTCTGCGGGTAGGCGTTTTCGAATCGGGCATGTTTCAGGAAGTCTCGGAGCAGAAACACATTTCGAAAGGCAACTTCTTCGCGTTTTTCACCAACTGGGACCGCTTTACCCGTTACCTGAAGTGCATCGGTATTGGTCTGCCAACCTGGTTTGTGATTGGTATTTTGGCCACCCTCAGCAATGAATTTGGGCTTGCTTTAGGCGTAGACGAGCCCATTAAGCCGGGCCTTGCTATCATGTGGTGCTATGTCGGTCTGGCCATTGGTGACCTATCGAGTGGTGTTCTTAGCCAGGTGCTTGAGTCGCGCAAAAAAGCGGTTGCTCTTCTCATGGTCTTCACGCTAGTCTTTAGCGTTGTCTATTTGTATTTCGGGGTAAAAAGCGCAACTACCATGTATGGTCTGGCTTTACTAATGGGCTTTGGAATCGGTTATTGGGCCATGTTTGTTACCATCGGGGCAGAGCAATTCGGGACTAACCTCCGCGCTACGGCGGCTACCACCATTCCAAACATGGTGCGCGGACTCGTTATTTTGATGACCAGTTTATATACGTATTTAAAACCGTCGCTAGATGTTATTAACGCGGGTGCCGTTGTTGGTCTGCTTAGCTTTGTTATTGGCTTTTACTCCATCCTGACAGTTCCAGAAACCCACGGCAAAGACCTGAATTACCTGGAAGAATAAGAAACTGGGCTTTAAACGAACCAGAAAGGGCTGCCGAGTTTCTCCGGCAGCCCTTTGTTATGTATACACCAAAGCCGAATTCGGAAAAACCATTAACTTTCCAATCCAAACCCCAACCTTTCTGTCTGCGTCATGCCCTTAGAGACAAAGTTGTCCGCTGTATCATATAGTACCCTCTTTTCGCTACCCGTTATCGTATCGGCGTTAGGCTATTTTGTGGATGTCTACGACCTACTGCTTTTTAACATTGTCCGGGTGCCTAGCTTAAAGGATTTGGGGCTAAACGCAGAAGAGGTTTCGCGGCTCGGCGGAATGATTCTGAACTGGCAGCAGGCGGGTCTGCTACTGGGTGGGATTTTGTGGGGTGTCTTGGGCGATAAAAAAGGACGTCTTTCGGTTCTTTTTGGCTCTATCATTACGTATTCCGTGGCCAATATTGCCTGTGGCTTTGTTCAGGACGTGGAGATCTACGCGCTTTTGCGGTTCATTGCCGGCCTTGGTCTGGCTGGTGAACTAGGCGCTGGCATCACGCTGGTGGCAGAAATCTTACCCAAAGAAACTCGCGGTTATGGAACCTCGCTTGTTGCAGGCGTTGGCCTGTTTGGGGCGGTTGTTGCTTATTTCACGGTCGTTCTGTTCGATTGGCGCACTGCTTATTTTGTGGGCGGCGGCATGGGAATCGGGCTGCTGCTGCTTCGCGTTTCGGTCTTTGAATCCGGTATGTTCCTGCAAATGAAAACCAACACGGCTCAGCGCGGTAATTTCTGGGCCTTGTTTACCAACCGACGCCGCTTGCTTACGTATTTTCGCTGCATGGGCCTGGCCGTGCCCACTTATTTCGTCATTGGTATTTTGGCTACGTTTAGCAATGAATTTGGCGAAGCACTGGAAATCAAGGAGCCTGTGCTGGCGGGGCAGGCGGTCATGTATACCTATATTGGTATGGCGGTGGGTGATTTACTGAGTGGACCTTTGAGCCAGTGGCTACGTTCCCGCCGCAAAGCCATTGGCTGGCTGATGACGCTGAACGCGCTGCTGGTTACTATCTATTTGTTTGGCGGCGTCTCCTCACTAAGTCTTTTTTACGCACTTTGCCTCGCGCTGGGATTTTCCATCGGTTACATTGCCTTGTTTCTGACCGTCTCCGCAGAGCATTTCGGAACTAATCTACGCGCAACGGCTACCACTTCCATTGCCAATAACGTACGGGCGACAACGCTGCTGACGATTCCGTTGTTTCAGGCCTTAAAACCAACAATTGGTGTCCTCGAAGCAGGTGCGCTGATTGCTCTTGTCTGCTTTTTTATCAGCTTTTGGGCCTTAATAACCCTCGACGAAACATATAGCAAAGACTTGAATTACTTAGAATAATTCAAGAATACAGTCTAAAATCGACCACTGGCTAAATATTATACAAGTATTGATTTTTCAAAACATATATTTGGAAGCTCATGTTATACTAGCGATAGTGGTACCATCTGCGTATTTCAATCCACCCATTTTACAATTGACATGCAAGACAATCTGAATGAACCTACCAAGCAAGTGCTAGCCTTACCGGGCTATTTGCAGTTATTAGTTGGTATTTTGCTTTTAATGCTGACACTTCTTTGGCACAATAAGTACCGTGCTTACAAGCCTTCTGCTGATAAAGTCCTTGTTACTCAGCAATCCTGATAACCATGATTTGCTTACTGACGCTAAAGGATCTGTATAGATCCTTTTTTTATGCTCGCTAAGCCCAAAAGCGCATTAAAAATGGATTATAATTTCAATTTCTCAATTGAATTACTATATAATAAAAACAACCTCATTTTTATTACCAAATATTGATTATCAGTTACTTAATTTATAGTTAATAAGTATCTTTTTATACTTTAACGATATCCGGCTTAATTTGTCTTTTTTTGATAAATATTTTGACTTGTTTTAGAATGATCGGCGCCCTAAATTAGTTGATGTCGTTTCACTTACAAGTTGCCGGACAGCATGAATAAACAATACATCACCTTACTAGGCCGTCGAATTAATCGAAAAGATGTAGTTCAATTTTTAGGCTTGTTATTTATTTTAGGCATGATGCAGTTGTATCGTGACCGGTATCATTCTATCAAACAAGATCAATCGCCTTCTAAAATGCTAGCGACTTACGCTGTAGTCCGCTAAAATCTCATCATATATTTATTTGAAGAATAAGCCTGGCTTTCTGCTGGGCTTATTTTTTTGCCCCAATAACCCTATACATTCCGGTTTAGACCGTTTATCTATTTTTTTTACCACTCTTCCCAGAATCCTGCTGTCGGCCTTTTCCACTTGCGTCTTTTCAACAATTAGCTCAGAAACACTGTCTGAAACGTAAACAACAAATCACACATACTATGAAAAAGATCGCTCAAGTGTTTGCAAAGGCCTTACTGATGTTCGCCCTGGTACCCGCCATTCCTTACACTCCTACCCACGCTCAGGCGGTGTCTACGTCAGACTCGGAGAAAGCGTTTGAAGCTGCTATTTATCCCGCTGCCACCCCACTCAAATTGTGGCTGACCGTGGAGCGCTCACCGTCATCCACCAATCCTTTACGCATTGAATTAGTAGACAAGAAAAACAAGGTTTTGCATGCTTCCACCTTACCCAAAAAAGGAAAAGCCTTTCAACAACAGTTTGATTTGAGCCAGGTAAAAGACGACACCTACACGTTACGCATTACCGACGGCAACAAACTGGTTGAAAAATCCTTCAAACTGAGTACGCCAGGTCTTAGTGAGCAGCTTCCTCAGCGCCTTGTCTCTCTCAATAATTAATCCGCTATTCGGCTAAGGGAGCAAGTTTTGGCCAGGGTCTAGCTTGCTCCAACTGACTGGCCAACCGGAACAATAAGGCTTCGTTGCCGATACTCGCCGTGAACATCAGGCCAACAGGCAAACCCTCTGGCGTACGGTGCAATGGCACGGACATGGAAGGCTGCCCTGTCATGTTTGCAATGGGCGTATAGGGGATATAGCTAAAGGTTTTTTCGGCTAATTCTGTGACAATCTTGCTGCCTTTCAGGTGACGCAATACGCCCAGCGAATCTACTATTTTTAAAAGCCGGTCCTCGGTAGACGAGTTTTGCAATTCGCCGATCTGAATGGGTGGCCGCGAAAGGACGGGTGTAAGCAACAGGTCGTACGTTTCGTGCAGCGTACCCATGCGACGCGCCAACTCATTCCAGCGCCGCAACTGAAAAGCGAAATCAACGGCAGAGTATGCTTCGGACAGCCGCGCCAAAGCCCAGGTATTCAACTCAACATCCAACCGGCGGGCCGGACGCCCCAGGTAAATACCCAGTTCCCGAACGGTAGCGCCCGTTTCGGCCAGAACCATAGTAAAAAATAATTCGCTCAGGGCAGGCGCATCATACGGAAGAGGAATTTCCTCCACATCATGACCCAGGCTTTCCAGGAGCCGGGCTGTTTCCTGCACGGCTTTTACACATTCGGGATCCAACTTTTGGCTGAGGAAAGGATGTCCGGTTGTAAAGGCAATTCGCAGGCGGCCCGGCTCCTGGTTTATTTCTTCGGTAAAAGGCCGTTCGGGGGCTGCAATTCCGTAAGGATCGCCCGGCGTGGCGCCGGCCAGAGCATCCAGTAAGGCCGCGCTGTCGCGTACCGTTCTTGTTACTACATGGCTGCTTACGGCTCCTTGCCAAAGTTCGCCAAAACGGGGACCTAAGGACGTTCGCCCCCGCGATGGTTTGAGGCCAAATAAGCCACAGTTCGCCGCCGGAATGCGAATTGATCCACCGCCATCGCTCGCCGTAGCCGCAGGGACAATACCAGCCGCTACCGCCGCCGCAGAGCCGCCGCTCGAACCGCCCGGCGAATGCGTTAGTTTCCAGGGGTTTCGAGCCGGACCGTAAAGTTTAGACTCGGTATAAGGTGTGAGGCCAAATTCTGGCGTATTAGTCTTACCAAATAAAACCAATCCAGCTGCTTTCATCCGTTGAACCAGGCCACTGTCTGCGGTCGAGACATAATTCTGGTAGCCACGGCAACCAGCTCGCAATGGCGTCCCCGCCCACTCTAGTTCCAGATCTTTGACCAGAAAAGGAACGCCCCGAAACGGAGCGCTAACCGGCAGTTGCGACACCATTTTACGCCCTTCTTCGTACAAAGGCTGCACAATGGCGTTGAGTTGCGGATTGACTGCTTCCGCCCGAGCAATGGCCGTTTCAAGCAATTCGGCGGCAGAGACGTCTCCTTTTTTAACCAATTCAGCTAAACCAACCGCATCGTATTGCGCGTATTCCTGAAACGTTAATGAGGAGGTACTCGGGACGTTCATCGGGTCTTATTTTAAGAGAAAATAATTTCTTACTTAATCGGGGCTGTAGCTACCGCGATCTTCGAGTCGGCGGTTCCATAATACAAAAACCATTTGCCTTTGTAGGGAGCCAACCCTTCCAGAAAGCAAACCTGATTTACCTGGCCTTCAATTTCGTACGGTTGGTCAGGCTTCATGAAGTACGTTTCCGTCCGATCAATTAGTTCAACCGGATCATCGGCCTTAAAGAGCATTTGTCCGGCGGCATAGGCTCCCTCGGGCAAGCTCCGGTCGCCCCGCTGTGCATCGTTCATGCCGTTGTAGATCAGCACAATTCCTTTCGGTGTAATTAATGCCGACGGGCCAGGTTCCAGCACGCGGTAATCATGTCTTCCAGGCCGAAACTCGGCCACGCCTAAGAGCTTGCCATTAGACCGCTCAACCGGTATCCAGTGCAGCAAATCATCGGAGTAAGCGATGTAAAGTTGCTGCTGGTCGCCCCAATACATCCAGTACTTATCGTTGATTTTTTGCGCGATAATCTGGCTTCCAACCCGTTTTCCAATGATAGAGCCTGATTTAGACCAGTGGTTTTGGTATTTGTTGTTGTAAGCCTCTCCGAACGCCAGACCCTGCTTTTGCCAGTTCATCAGGTCTTTTGACGTCGCTACGCAAAGCCGGGCTTTATCTCCGTCGTAGGCTGTATAAGTCATCACATAGACTCCATTTGGACTTTCGATCACGCGTGGATCTTCGCAGCCGCCTTCCCATTCGTAGGTTTTCATGGCGTCGTTTGCCGGATAGAAAACTGGTTTGGGCAGCCTTTTGAAATGGATTCCGTCAGTGCTGCTGGCTAGTCCAAGGCGGGATGTACCCGCGTATTTCCCGACCACATCTTCGGCCCGGTAGATCATGTAAATCTTTCCGTCCCGCACGACCGCAGCCGGATTAAAAACGTCTTTCTCTTCCCAACGAACCGTCTCCTTTCGGACCGGGCAATCAAAGGTGGTCGATGCCAGGGGGAGTAAAACCGGATTAACCGAATTCAGTTTTTTGAATGGGCCGATCTGCCAGGTCTTTTCATTGTCGGCTTTAACGAAGCGTCTGGAGCGCTTGGATGTCTGACCATACCCCGTTTCGGTCAGTAATAAGAATAAAACACAAAGAAGTAAACAGCGACGGCTCGCAGGCAGGTTCATCATAAAGCGTAGGCAAAGAAAGTTTAGGATTAGCAAGATACTAGTCCTTACCCAGCAATGCAACGCCTGCTTGATCGGAAAAAAGCCTTTCCCAGTGGTCTAATGCAGATACGGGATCGCCCAATCTAAATAATCTGGAGAATCAATGCCAGCAGCAGAAAAAAGCCCCTGGCCTTTATCAAATTCAACAATTTCTCCTTCCTGCACAGACTGCACAGAAGGCGCGCCGAAAAGACTCGGCTGAACAATTAGGGCTATGGGATGCTGCCCCACCACCAATCGGGTCAGAGAATCGCGATTGGACAGATAAAAACTTCCTTTATTCACTTTTAAGGAAACTTTTGGGGAGGCATGCACGAGTAGAGGGTTGTTTTTTTTTCGTGAGCTAACCGTAAAATACCCTTCACCCTGTATCCAGACATTTCCATTTGGACGGGTGTTCTTTGGGAAGCAATGCAAGGTCGAATTACCATTTAAAATTACGGTAGACGAAGAGTCTGGCAAGACAATTTTAAGGCGCTCGTCGGGGTTCGTGTGGTAGGTTAGCGCCATGGGAATGTACCAATTCTGCAGGAACTGAAGGCTAAATCCAAGCGCCAGAAGCAGGCATAACCAGATAACCCCTTTTATAAAGTGGGCGTTTAGGTTGGACGGGTTTGCGAGTTTGTACGGCTTCAGCGCGGTTTGTTTTTCAATGCGCTGCCAGAGCCGCTGCCAATTCGGCTCGGAATCAATGGGAGCGGGAGCCTGTTGCCATTGCACCCACATTTTGGCGTGTAATTTCGGTTCGTTGGCAGGATTTTGCAGGTAATCAATCACCTGTTTTTCTTCCTGCGGGCTACACTCGTTTCGAACGTACCTGGCTAGGAGCTTATCCATCTCATACGGCTTTAGAAACCTAGTTAATGTATTTTGCAAAATGCCCGCTTATTTTGGCAACTGCTTGTTTAAGCGATTCTTCCACACAGTGCGGCGACATAGAAAGCTCCTCGGCAATTTGCTGGTTACTGTATCCTTTGTGCCGGCTCAGCTCATATAACTGGCGGTGGCTTTTGGATAACCTGGCAATTGCCTGTTGGTAGAATTCTTCCAATTCCAGATACAAAACCTGTTCGCTGTTGACGGGAACAGTTTGTGTTGTCAGGTTCTGGAGCACATCCTGCAAAGGGTACTCACTGGCCTGCTCCCGAAATTGCACCAAAACAAAATGACAGGTTAGCGTAAAAAGATACCCGTTTAGCGATATCGTATCACTCAGCGTCTGGCGCTTCTCCCATAAGTTACTAAAAACGTCACGGACAACCTGTTCTGTCACTTTGGCATTTTTCAGGTAGCCAAAAGCAAACTGGTAAACCTGCGCGGCAAAGCGCTCATAAATCGCCTGAAGCGCGGCTTTGTTTTCACCGTGCAATTGCCGAAGAAGTGTTTGTTCAAGAGTCATAACATTCGTCAGGCAATGACCTTACCGCATGTGTTTGAGATTCAATGCGTAGAGAACCAGAAAAATAATGCTGAAAAAAGCAGTACTCACTCCTGCAATTCCGCCAATAAGACCACCAAAGATAATTACTGGTGAAACAACAGCCACCAAAACGCTCGCGACGTAGATGTAAAACCCAACCTTACGCAAGTTCCACATCAGCAGAGCGCCGGCCAAGGCAAGCAGATTAACAACAATGGTTGCTATGGAGGACTGGCGAATCCGCTCCGGACTCATGCTCTCAGAAACGGAACCCAGCATCTTTTCAATAAATTGGCTGCCTTCCTGGCCCTGCATGTTGTCCTGCGCTTGCTCAAGGCTTTCCTGCGTAACTGAAGCGGCTAAATCGGCGCCACTATAGGATGAGATCGCGTTGAAAATTCCCCAGGCGCAACTCAGAAAAGTTAAGACGCAAAGAACAGTTAAAAAGGTAGGGCGCTGGCTACTCGGCGGCGGGTATGGCGTTAATGAAGAGGCTTCCATACAAAACAATAATTCACTGGTTCAGTTTAGGTTACTTTCCACCCTGCGGGAAAAGATTCCGAACTTAGCTATTTTTTCAGTTTTTTTCACCAGCGTGGCTTAATTTATTGATATTTTTAGGCAGAAAAAGTAATAAAACTAGTGATCTGTTAAAGGTCAATAACTTTTTGATCAAATGACTCTACAAGAATTGACCAACGAGATTCGTAACCGAATCGGTACGGATAGTGGAATTAATGCAACCGTTAAGCTCGATACCGACCAGGGAGCCGTATACATCGACGGAAAACAGATACCTAACGTGGTGTCTAACGAAGACAAAGCAGCTGATTGCGAGATCAAAGTTACGGTTGACAACTTGCAAAAAATGTCATCCGGGGAGTTGAATCCCATGTCTGCGTTTATGTTTGGAAAACTTAAAGTAAAAGGCGACATGGCCGTTGCCATGAAAATCGGTCCGAAACTGGCTTGAACAAGAGCGGTAGGCAGCTTCAACTGCCTACCTATTCACTACGTATTTTCTTCTTTTTCCAGCTCTCTCACCAGTAGCAACATGGTGTCGGCCATCTGCTCGACCTGCTCATGCCCCGCAATGGCATCGTACTTTTCGCGGATCTTCTGCATGCAGTTAAACACAGTTTTCATCAGCTGCTTGCCACGCTCATTCATAAATATCTGACTGGAACGCGAGTCTTTAGGATCTTTTACGGTATAGATATACCCCCCGTCTTCCAGCAATTTTACAATTTTACTCATGGCCTGTTTGGTCACGCCTGCCCGTTTTGCCAACTCATTGTTGGTAATTCCATTTTCTTCCAGATTGCCCAAAAAAACGATGTAGCTAACCTTAAAGTCGGTAAAGCCTGAGGCCAATAACCGCTCTTCAATATCGCGGGATAGAAACTTTTTCAGCTTAGATAGAACACGGCCCAGCGATCGCTCACGTACCTTGTAGAAGAGCTGGTAGTTAAAGGACGCCGTTTCTGGTGATAAATTCTCGCACTTTTCCATAATTTCTTACTTATACTGCCCCTTGTCAATAACCCAACGCTGGGCACGGAGCCGTCTATTTTGTCGCATCTCACCTTTTAAATTAAAAACTTATTAAAACAGAACAAAAAAATAGTCAAACAAGTTGACTAAACAGCGCAACAAATTACCTTTGCCAAACATAGTCAATTTAGTTTACTAAATAAAAATAGTTCAATTTTAACTCTCCATGGCAACAGAACAAACCACGCCAGTCAAAAAATACCTTCCCCGGTTAATTATATTGGTTGTCGTTATCGTGGCTGCTATTTATGGTTTCAACGCGTACCAACACAGCCAGGTATACGAAACCACAGATAATGCCCAGATTGAAGGAAATGCAGCGCCAGTGCTGGCCCGGGTAGCGGGTTATGTGCAGGAGGCAAACGTTGAAGATTATGCACTGGTCAAAAAAGGACAGCCTTTGATTACCATTGATCCGCAGGAGTACGACGTTGCCCTCCGGCAGGTCGAAGCCGACTACCAGCAGACGCTGGCCGATTTGCAAACCGCCCAGGCCGACCTACAAAATGCCCGCGCCAACCTGCGTAATGTGCAGCAAAACTTCCGCGTCGCTCAATCAAACGCGGCGGTACAAGCCACCCGGCGGGATAAAGCCCAAAAAGACCTGCAACGCGATCAGAACTTGTACCAGGGCCAGTCACTGACCAAAAAGCAATTGGAAGATTCGCAGAGCAATGCGGATGTGCAGGCCCGTCAATACGATGCCAACGTGCAGCAAATCAACCTGGCACGCAGCTCCGAGGATGTTTCTCAGGCGGCCATTGCCCGGGCGCAGGCTAACATTCTGAAGGTGCAGGCGGTCCTGAAAGTAAAGCAAGCCGCAGTCGATAATGCTAAATTACGCCTTGGATACGCCCGCATAACAGCGCCGATTTCCGGCAAAATAGGCAAGAAAAATGTCGTGGTTGGCCAGTACGTTCAACCGGGACAAACTCTCTTCACGATTGTCAATGATTCGACCTTCTGGGTAGTGGCGAACTTCAAGGAAACCCAACTGGAAAAAATGCGCATTGGCCAGCCCGTTGATCTGAAGATTGACGCTTATCCCGACCTCGACGTAAAAGGAAAAGTGGTTTCGCTCTCGGAAGCAACCGGCGCCAAGTTTGCCCTTCTGCCGCCCGACAACGCTTCTGGAAACTTCGTGAAAGTAACCCAGCGCGTACCGGTTAAAATTGAAATTCAGAATCCGGAGAAATACAAAGGTTTGCTCCGGGCTGGCTTAAGCGTTGAACCTGCCGTGAAAGTGCAGTAATCGATGAATAATAACCATGAATAGCCAGTCGCATCCAGGTGCGTTTGACTTATTCCTGTTCAGGCTTTCTTTTTAATTATTCATTCAACTATGGCAGCAACAGGTTTTCGGCGTTGGATTGTCGTCATTACGGCAGTATCGGCGGCCATTCTGGAGTTGATCGATACGTCCATTGTTAACGTCGGTTTGACCGATATGGCGGGTAACTTGGGCGTTACGATTGAAGATATTTCTTGGGTCATAACGGCCTATGCCATTGCAAACGTCATTGTTATTCCGATGACGAGCTTTTTGCAAAATTATTTCGGGCGAAAAAATTACTACATCGCTTCCATCATTCTCTTTACCGTGGCCTCGTATCTCTGCGGTATAGCCGACGGCCTCTGGACGCTGGTGGCCTTCCGGTTCCTACAGGGCATTGGCGGGGGCGCATTGCTTTCTACCTCACAGGGGATTATGTACGATGCTTTTCCCGTTTCGCAACGACCCATTGCGTCGGCCATTTTCGGGATGGGAATCGTGATGGGACCAACGCTAGGACCAACGCTGGGGGGCTTTATTATCGACAATTACCACTGGAGCTGGATGTTTTTCATCAATGTACCCATTGGTATTGCGGCGGTTCTGTTGAGTTCGGCCTACATCGAGAAGAAACCCGAGGAATTCAACATTGAACGCAGTAAAATCAAGATCGACCAGCTTGGCATTTTGCTCCTGGCGGTTGGCGTGGGCAGTCTGCAATACGTGCTCGAACGGGGTGAAGCCGACGATTGGTTTGATAGTCAGGCCATTTTATACCTTTCCGTAGTAGCCTTGATTTCAGTGCCCATGTTTATCTGGTGGGAATTGAAAACCGATAGTCCGGTGATTAACCTGCGGGTGGTAAAAAACCGCAATCTGGCGGTGGGATCAATTCTGGTTTTTATCATTGGGTATGGCTTGTTTACGTCTATTCTGCTATTCCCGCTGTTTGCCCAACGCATTATTGGCTACACGGCTACCAAGACTGGTAACTTACTGATTCCGGGCGGGATCGTCACGATTTTGATCTTTCCGCTGGTTGGTAAATCGCTGGCGAATGGGGTTTCTCCCCGCATTTTTGTTTCGCTAGGTTACCTGGCTTTTATCACGTTTTGCTTTATGATGGCGGGGTATGATGCCAATGCCAGCGAAGGAAATTTTATCTGGGCATTGCTCATTCGCGGGATTGGGATGGCACTGATTAACGCTCCCATCATCAACCAGTGTATTTCTACCCTGAAACCGCAGGAGCTGCCAACGGGCATTGCTTTCACCAACATGGTTCGGCAGCTAGGTGGCGCGTTCGGGATTGCCATTACCAACACCTACATTGCCCAGCGGACTGCTGTTCACCGAAGCGATCTGGTATCTAACCTACAGGCCGGTGATCCGCTAACAACCGAACGGCTGAACGGCCTGACGCAGGGCCTGATTGCCAAAGGAGTTAACGCAATGGATGCCGTATCGGGCGCTTACCGAACCATGGATGCCATTATATCCCGGCAGGCACTTATGATTTCTTACCTGGATACATTCAGGCTGGCGGGGCTCTTCTTTGTTGTTACGCTACCGCTACTCTTTCTATTACAAAACAAGAAAATGGACCCTGCTGCGGCAAAAGCGGCGGCTGATGCGGCGCATTAAGCCAAAATAGATTCCAACGAATCAATCAACATGAGACGATTTCAGCTAATTTTCATCTTATTCGCAATAACGGGCCTTGCCCAGGCGCAGACAAACGCCCCTCAGACGAACCTGCCCGCTGATTTAAAGGCCCTGATTACGCAGGCTACCGCTAATTTTCCGCGCCTGAAAGAGCAGGAACAGCAGGTTCGGGCGGGAGAAGTCCGCGTTGATCTGGCCCGCACCGCCTACCAGCCCAACGTAACTGGAAATGGTTCTTACCAGTATGTTACGCCGGTGGCCAAGGCTACGCTTCCTGTTAATGGCCGCGAAACAACCATTCAGTTTCAGCCCAATCATAACCTGAACGCGAACATTGGCATCGGGCAAACGATTTATGATTTTGGTCGCACCGAAGCCAGTATCCGCCGAGCAACGGACGATGTGCAGATTTTAAAACGGAACCTCGAGCTGAGTCAGCAAAATCTGGCCTATCAGGTGGCGGCTACATACTACGGCATCGGCTTTCTGCAAAAAAGCATTACAGTGCAGGATTCGGTCATTAGTGTATCGCAACAAAACATCCAGGTTTTCGCCAATCGGCTGCAAAACGGGGAGGCGCTGGAATACGATCTCATCTCCCAGCAGGTTCGTTTGAAAGCGGCCCAAAACCGAAAAATAGACTTGCAGAACAATCTGGAACGGCAACGCGCGTTATTGACCTACCTGACGGGCAATCTGAATCCAGCGATCAGCCCGGCGGCTACGCAGTTTTCCGAGCAGGTTTCTACCTTGTCTTTGGAGGCAACTCGGCCAGCGGAAGAAACTGGCAATAAAGAAGTTCAACTGGCCCAGGATCGCGTTCGGGCTGCACAAACGGATGTTTTGATTAGTGGACGCAGCAATAAACCAAGTATCGGTTTCAACGGCTCAGCGGGTTTCCGAAACGGTTATTTGCCCGCTATCAATACGCCTCGATTCAACATCGCTGCCGGTGTGGCCTTAACCGTGCCTATTTACGACGGTAGGCGTCACAAATTGCAGAATCAGGCAGCGCAAATCAACCTGGATGCCAGCCGCTACGCCGTTGCCAATGCCAGTGCCCAGTTGCGTCAGAATCTAGATCAACTGGCCGCTGATATTCGCAGCAACCAGCAACGATTGGCCAACTTGGAGACGCAAACCTTACAGGCGCGCAAAGCCCTGGATATTGCCCGTACTCGGCTGAAAAACGGCGTTATAACCAACGTAGAGCTGCAAAGCGCCGAAACAGGCGTCGAAGAAGCGGAATTAGCCCGACTAAATTATCAGTACCAACTGTTATTGAATCAATTAGAGCTAAAACGCTTATTGGGAGAGAATTTGAATTGACCGAAAAATAAAACTGCTAGGTGAGGTAAACTAAACTTTGCCACAAGCAGTTAAAAGAATAGAGCCCGTCTGCACAAGCTGCGGATTCACAACCTGAAAAGCACACACCATGAAAGCGCGAGTAATAAGCATTCTCAAAAATTTTGGCGTCCAGCACAGCGCCATTACCAACGACGTACATTTCACCCGGGATCTTGGGCTGGATAGTTTGGATACGGTCGATTTGATTATGCATCTTGAACAGGAATTTGGTATCCGGGTTCCCGACGAGGATTATTCAAAGCTCACGACTTTGCAAGGGGTATTGGATTACCTCCAGACAGAGCATCATGTAACGGCTGACGCAGTGGTCTAACTGACCTAATATCATAGCTTTTACAGCGTTCAAGGGTTTTAAAATCCTTGAACGCTGTTTTGTTTAAGTCCTTTCATCAGACTTCCATACACACCAGCGCATTGCCCCGCAGTACGGGAACAACGTCGTATAAATCATGCTGGAGGCAGTAGATAATATCTTTCTGAATGCTGAGCCGATGAAGCCGCCGCACGTGCGACGAAGCCGCCAGAAAAGCTGGTAAGTCTTTCTGGGCCTGTACGTACATTCGCCACGCCATCAAACCGCTGTCTTCGGGTACCATAAACTCATCCCGCAGCCGCTCGATCAACGCACCCGCAAAAAGTGTATCCTCCAAATTGACGCGTCCTTTCCAGCCCGCACACAAGATCAACACATCATACTGCTGCGCTTTCAGATAACGGGTAATGGCTTCCAGATTCAGGAATGAACCAACCAGCACCTTCACGGCTCCTCTCGAACGCGTAATGGCTAACGTACCGTTGGTAGTAGTCATGGCAATTCTTGAACCAATGAGGCGCTCGTCCATGTAACTGAACGGCGAATTATCCAGCTCAAATCCATCCACTTTCTGGGCATTCCGCTCGGCTGCTGCCAGATAGCCACGCTCTTGCAGAGATTTGCACTCTTCGACGGTTGCAACGGGCAGAATGCTCTCTACACCGTAGGCAAAAGCAGTGACCATGCAGGACGTAGCGCGAAATACATCGGCAACAACAACAATTGAATTTTCAAGCGATTGGGTATGAAGATGCAGTAAGTCGGGGGTAAGACAAACGTCAATATTTTTCATAGATGGAGGAAAGAAGCCCGAATTTAGCTATACCCGGGCCTCTGTAATTACTTCTTAACAAATGGCAACTTCACAACCTGGGCCTTCAACAACCGGTCGCGGACTTTAACAAATACTTCGGTTCCCGGCTTGCTGTAGTCGGACGGGACGTAGCCCATGCCAATCCCTTTGCTTAATGTCGGCGACTGCGTGCCGGAGGTCACTTCGCCCAGATGGGTGCCGTCTGCCGTGCAAAGCTCGTAGTGACTTCTTGGAATCCCGCGATCAATCATCTCAAAGCCAACCAGCTTCCGGACCAGGCCCTGTTCTTTCTGGCTTTTGAGACTGCTTGAGTTCACGAAGTCTTTAGTAAACTTCGTCACCCAGCCCAGTCCTGCCTCCAGGGGGGAAATCACGTCATCTACGTCATTTCCGTAGAGACAAAAGCCCATTTCCAGGCGTAAAGTATCCCGGGCGCCTAAGCCAATCGGTTTGATCCCGTGCGGTGCGCCGGCTTCCAGAATGGCTTTAAAGACCGCTTCGGCCTGCTCGTTGGACACGTAAATTTCAAATCCACCCGCGCCAGTATAGCCCGTTGCCGAAATAATCACATTGGGACAACCCGCAAAATCCGTTTTCTCGAAGGTATAATACGACATCGAATCCAGCTTGGCATTGGTCAGGGGTTGCAACGCCTGGGCAGCCAACGGACCCTGCACTGCAAACAGACAAGTGTCGTCCGAAATGTTGACCATATCAACGCCATCGGCGAAATTTCCGGCCTCCATGTGACTTTTTATCCAATTCCAGTCTTTATCAATATTGGAGGCATTGACCACCAGCATAAATTCAACAGGGCTAATCTGGTAAACCAGCAGATCGTCAACAACGCCGCCCTTCTCATTCGGCAAGTAGCTGTACTGCACTTTGCCATCGTAGAGCAAAGAGGCATCATTGGCTGATACTCTTTGAATTAACTCCAGAGCCCGGTCGCCTTTCAGAATAAATTCGCCCATGTGCGAAACGTCAAAAATACCAACGCCGTTTCGTACCGTCTGGTGTTCTTCAATGTCGGAAGAATAACGTACGGGCATTAAATAGCCAGCGAACGGGACCATTTTTGCGCCGAGCTGCTCATGAATGTTTTCGAGCGGAATGTGCTTTAATTCCATGAATAAAGATGAAGTTCTGAGGGGGTGATCTGTAGCATAGAATAGCGATTGGGAGCTAATAAATAGTCTTTTTCTATTCCAAAAAGCTGTTTAATCACAGTGATAAGGTCTAATATTGCAAATGTACCGATTTCCAGACGGTTTTCCATGTTTCACTCACCGTACGTAAAACAGAGTCTCTTATACTTCCTTCTTTTTGTACTCAGTAATGGCCTGGCCATTGGACAAGTAGTCATTCGAGGGAAAATCCAATCTGTCGACGATGGCCGCCCCGTGCCCTACGCGCTTATTACGGATCCGCAACACCGCTTCGGCACCTATGCCGACACAAGTGGTCAGTTTACCGCCCGTGTACCGGCTGGCGTTGATACATTGCTGATTAGTTGCGTTGGCTTTCTGGATACGACAGTTATTATTTCGGGTCTTGCCGACAAACCGGTCATTTTGCTGAAGGCAAAAGAAACGCAGTTGCCCGAAATGATTGTCCGGCGACGAAAACCACGGATTGCCACCCTGGGCGCACTGCGCCGCCGCACCACCTACGTCTGGGGAAACTGCTCCGGTAGAAACATTGAGTATGCATTGCTAATCCGAAATCCCCGCTCCCTCAACGGCTACTTAAATAAAATTGCCTACCTGATTGCCCGCGAGGGCATTCCTACGGCTCCGTTTCGGGTGCGCATCTACGCCAATAACGAGGGTGAACCAGGTGCCGATTTGCTGCCGCGTAGCGTAATCGCTACGGCGCGGCGCGGCGGGAACTGGTGCGAGGTAGACCTTTCCGACTATAACATCCGGCTTCCCAAAGAAGGCGTTTTTGTGGCGATGGAGTGGCTAGCCACCCAGAACCCGAAATATCATTTTTCGAAAGGCTTCAAGATGCCCGACGGCCAGCAAAATAAGCTGGAATGCTATGGCCAATACCTGGCTTTCTCCAAAGAAATTAAGTCGGCGCTGGTTTGGGAACGCGTCAATGGCGGTTACTGGCGCCGCCACAGCTCGACATTTTCGCGAGCGGGCGGCGGTGAGCATCCGGTTATCCGAACCAAAGTAGCGCTGGGAAACTGAGCTACAGTTTTTGCATTTTCCCGTTGTGAAGCACGTTCCCTTCTGCGTCCTGAATAACAATCAAGAATATCCCAGCAGGCAAACCAGATACATCAAATGTGTGGTAAAGTTTGTTTTGCACGCGCGTCATGGTCGCTTTTTGAATGGTTATCCCACGTAAATCTGTCAGTTGAATCTGATACGAACGGGCAGCTAGTACCGGCAGAACATAATCGATAGTTACCTGATGCGAAGCCGGAACCGGGAAGATAGTCAGTTTGCCATTTCCAAGGGGCTCAGTTGTGGCAGTGATTACTTCAATGGTAATTTCATCGGACGCCAATTCGCCGCACCCATTTTGGTTGGCCCGCACCGAATAACGACCTGACTGCGAAACCAGAAGCATTTGCTGCGTCGCTGCCGGAATGGCTACTCCATTCAGCAACCACTGATTTCCACTTGGTGCACTTGAAAGTAGTCGATATTCATCGCGGGTAACGGTAGGCCGAATCGGCTCCTGAATGGTCACCGCAACTGGCGCTGAAGTTATAGGTCCGCAGCCGCCGGTTACTTCCACGGTATACGCACCGGTCAGCGTGGCCGAGAAAACAGGCGTTGTCGCTCCGCCAATTCGCTGGCCGTCGCGGAGCCACTGGTACGAAACAGCAGGTGATTCGGTGGCGCGCAACCTCACCCCCGTTCCCTGACAGGCCGTTGTCGAACCTTCCGGCGTAATTGTGGCCTGCACCGCATCGGTCGGCTGCGCCGTCACGGCAGTACGCTGCCCCGCCGAGCAACCCAGCGACTTAACTTTCAGGTTGTACAAATAGTAATAAGCCGTTTTCAAGGTATCATTGTTGAACAGCGAGCCTTTCAGCAACACGACCCCCGGAATCGAAAACGGAAAGCCACTCACACCGACGTTACTCCGAAAAATGGAAGCTCCGTTCTCGTACTCAATCGCGATTTTGTAGTCACCCGGCTCGGGTATCCGCAAATTTAAGGGATACTCTGCACCTCTATCGGTAGGATCGTCGGAAGTTTGCCCGGCGGGGGGAGTACCAACGGGCGTATTTGGGTTACGCGTAGCGGTTACATCGAGCGTTGTTGAGGAGACAAAGGTGCCGTCCAGCCGCTGCACCGTAAACGTGATTCGGCCAGCATTGCCAATATATAGCCTTGCACTCTCCAGTACTAAAGGAATCTGCGTGGTGATTAACGGCTGCGGCCCGAAATTTCCGGCGTAAGTACCTCCTCCAAACGCTCCTTTCTCGGTTGGTCCCACGATTCCGCTAAAGTCATTAATCCCCGCGTAATACACGTTATTAGCAGGCCGAACGGTTGTTGAGGTGGCATTTCCAACCGCTAATAAATTTCCTCCTGTTAATGCATCATACCAGAAAGTCAATCCGCTGCCCGTGCTGCGGAGCGCAACGGGATTCTCGCCACAATACGAAGCCGTCAAATTTCCCGGCGTCGGAGCCACTACCGTAGTTCGGGTTTCGGCCAGTTGGTTGTTGGTCGTATCCTGATCCGAACTCAAATTGGTTGTCGCCGTAAAGCGGTAGGCAACGCCCGGTTGTAAGGTCAGCGGACTTTGTAAGGTTAGACTAGCTTCGGCGGAAGCGGCAACTGGCTGCGTTGTCGTACCCGTTAATGTGGTAACTAAAGTTCCGTCAGCAGTTGTTACCCGCACCGTTACCAGAATAGCGGTCTGTGGGCTAGTGCCGAAATTTTGCACCCGTACCCCAACCCGCAAAGCATCCTGACCACAAAAAGCGTTCTCGGGCGCCAATAGGGCGGTTACCCCCACATCATTCTGTGGACGAGTAAACCGAACCAGAAATTCCTGCGTTTCGCCATTGGCAAAATTTCCGCACGGCAGCACAGCATTATTATCGGCGGTTTCAACCGTGACAATTCGCAGGCGGGTTGTTTGTCCTTCTGTTAGGTTCGGCGGAATGACTAAGTTCGAGGCGAAAGTGGCCGGAGCCGTTAAAGTACCCGATGTAGCAACCAATTCGCCGGCATCAGCAAAGTCCCCATCCAGATTCCAGTCGATGAAAACTTTTGTTGTCGAGGGACGCGTATTGCCACAGGAACCCAGCACAATTTCCAAAGGCAGTTGCTGGCCTTTCGCAACGATGGCCACGTTGGTCATAAAATTTGTGTAAGGCTGGCATCCCGCCTGTCCTGCCTGGTCGATCCCCGCAAAACGCACCCGATCAATTTGGGTTCCGCCTGCCGAAGTGGCGGCCGACGCACAATAGACCGTACCGCCTACCCCACTAGCTAAGAGCGCATAATCCTGACGAGCATTGGTAAGCGCTCCTTTATGCGAAACCGTCAAGGTATAAGTAGAGCCCGGAATGGGGTTCTCAATACGAATTTGCTCTACATTATCGACTACATTATCGCTCCGCGTAGCCGCCTGCGTGGGTTCCGCCGGGTTGAGTGCCCACGGCAACGTGGTAGTTTGCCCGCTACTCAGACGAATATCCAGGTCATTGACCAATTTTGGCGTTCGGGAGTTAATATTCGCCGATGCTGTTGCCGTGCCTTCAGGATCAGTCCAGCAAATAGTAGCCACCAGCGGTCCGCGCCCCGAAGCCACCAGCTGAACTGTATAGGTTTGCCCAGCGGTAAGCGTTCGTTCTTCCAATAAATGGCTTCGGTCGGCATTGCCAATAACCCGGGCCGCGCGTTCGGTATTGAGCAATCCCCAGCCAAATCGGTAATCGGGTCCGGGATTGTCGCCAGCCTCATCGGTTGTGTGAATGGCCAGACCTCGGAGCGTTGAGGAGCGCATAAAACGACCGCCGTTTAGTTGCGCAAAATATTCCTGTAAAAGAAACAAGGAACCACTCACATTAGGCGCCGACATGGACGTACCGCTCAACGTGGCGTAGGTATTGTTGCTGACCGAACCGGCAGACAGCACACTTACCCCAACGCCCACTAAATCAGGTTTGATGCGCCCATCATCGGTAGGTCCCCAACTGCTAAAGCTGGCAATGCGTGCATCAGCAGGTTGCGTGTAGGGAACCGACAAGGCACTGATCGCCCCGACGGAAAGAATATTTTTCGCCGTGCCGTAAGTTGCTATTTGGTCATAGCCGTTCTGGTCTTTGCGGGGTGTTCGGCTGACCGTATTGCTACTGCCGATGTAATAAGGTTGATTAGCGCCCGGACCGTTCTGCCCGTGGTTGTTCCCCGCCGACTTGACAATGAGGTAATACGGCGCATTAATGGCAATTCGGTCCCAATCGCGGGCTTCGCTGTTGTAAATGCCAAATTTATGATCTTCGGTAGCGCTGATAGTCGTATCGCCATACCATTCCCATTTGATATCGCCGGTTCGGTCGGCATCGTACACCCAACCCGCCAGCGAACCGTAGGAGTGATTGGAAACCAACAAATCAGACGCAGCGGCGGCCATTTCGGCATCGTCGTTGCTAAAATCCCAGGCCCGCAATTTGCCGCCAAAGGCCATGCCCCGTGCCTGGGGATTGATGCCAGCCCCTATCATAATACCGGCTACGTGGGTCGCGTGATTGTCGTTTCGGGTGACGTTATCCACTTGCGTCACCCGGTCGGCCAATTCGATATGGGTAGCCAGCACGCGTCCCCCGTCCCAAATACCCAGTTTATTTTGTACTACTGCACTGCTTCCCGACAACGATAATCCCAAACCGCCCCCCGAATACAGGGAAGAAGTCCGTGTCGTTTGCGCCGCCCGGGTAGCGCTGTAGGTAGCATCATACAACAAATTGCCCCGCTCGTCAACGCCCTGCAAAATGATTACGCTGCCATCGCCCCTAAATTTCTGAAGCGGCAGGCCACGCTGCCGGGCTAGACTGGCCGCCCGTTGGTACAAAGTAGTATTCGTTTGCTCAAATTCCTTACCCAGCCGTTCCAGATTGATCCGTTGCTGCTGGTTGTAGAGATTTTTTTGGCCATAGGAAGACAAAGCCAAACAGGCAAGAAGAATTACTGGCGCAAACCAGCGCAAAAAGTACATAATGAATCGATAAAGCCGTAAAGTTGAAATCTGAATAACTAACGAAAATACTTAATTATTCTGGCATCTCCCCGCCGCTTTTTCAACTCTTCCGGCTTATTGTTCTGGCCGTAGCTGAATGGGCACAATGGCTTCCGTTTTGTCCCAGGTTAGCAGCATGTCCGTACCGCGTTCTTTCGGGGCAAAACTGATGTAAAACTGCTCGGCCACATTGTTCCGTTTGCGCGTCATCACCGGCACGCGCAGCACATCCTTCGTCTGATCGTAATCGGTTCCCCACTGTCCGGTTTCCCGGTTAAAGATCACAATCCAGTTGCCTTCACTGGGAATGGTCCAGAGCGAATATTCTCCCTCATCCAGGGGTTGTCCGGCCACTACCACATCCTGATCAAATTCGATGAGCGTCGCTTCGTTGGCACCTGTCCGCCATACTTCTCCGTACGGCACCAGATCCCCAAAGATTTTGCGGTCTTTCTTGTAAGGCTGGCAGTAATCGACCTTCACCGAAACGCCATTCTGATTGATTTGGGCTACGGCTTCGGGACTTTTTGATTTCGTCCACGACCGAAGCACAAAAAAGCCAATGAGTACAACAACGGCAAGACCACCGATAATCCAGAGTATTTTTTTCATGATGGGTTAATTAATTATAGACTGCAATAAAATAGTTAAGATCAATTAATTCCAATAGGGTAACGTTTTTGACTACCTGTTGCACAAGCTTGTCGGCTATATTTGCTCCCATGAAGTGGCTGACAACCATACTGACTGTTTATCTGCTGGGGCTTTCGTTATGGCCCTGTGCCGATGAACCACTTACCCTCGCCGGACAGCCAGAGATCAGTTTGTCTATCCAGGTGCGTGAAGCCACCGAATCGTCGCATGGGCACGCTCATTTGTGTTCGCCTTTGTGTGCTTGTGCCTGTTGCGCGACCACCCTTACGGCGGCTCCGCGCTTTCTTTATACACTCAACTCACCGGCTGAAATACTGTTTCCATCTTCGCTGGTTTTCGCCTACTATCCGCCCCACTGGGTTGATCCACTCTCGGCCATCTGGCAACCGCCCAAGCTTACCGTCTGAACAACGTTTCTGCTGCGTAGATACCTCCTTTCGTTTTGAAAGGGCTTAGCAGCGTGTATTCCTGTGTTTCATTTTTGTTCATACGGTCATGCTGGACTCTCTTATCCGCTTTTCCATTCGGAATAAGCTCATTATTGGCCTGGCAACGCTGGCATTGATTGCCTGGGGTAGTTATTCCCTTAGCCGGTTGCCCATCGATGCGCTGCCCGATATTACCAATAATCAAGTTCAAATTATTACCAACAGTCCGTCGCTCTCGGCGCTCGATGTGGAACGCCTCATCAGTTTTCCGATTGAGCAAACGATGGCGACGTTGCCCGATCTGGAAGAGGTTCGTTCGATTTCACGCTTTGGGCTATCGGTGGTAACGGTGGTTTTCGACGATGCCGTCGATATTTATTTTGCCCGCCAGCAGGTTTTCGAGCGCCTTCAGCAAGCACATAACCTGATTCCGGAAGGCGTGGGCGAGCCCGGACTCGCTCCGGTTACGACGGGACTTGGCGAAATCTATCAATACATTATTCGTCCCAAACCGGGTTTTGAAGCCCGTTATCCAGCCACCGAACTCCGCTCCATTCAGGACTGGATTGTCCGGCGGCAACTGCTGGGAACGCCCGGTGTGGCCGATGTGAGCAGCTTCGGAGGGTACCTCAAACAATACGAAGTAGCGGTCGATCAGCAACGTTTACGGGGCGCGGGCGTAACCCTGGACGAGCTATTTACCGCCCTCGAAAAAAACAACCAGAACACGGGCGGGGCCTACATCGACCGCCGGCCCAATGCCTATTTTATCCGCAGCGAAGGGTTGATTCGGAGTTTGGCGGACATCGGTAAAATTGTTGTTCACCGCACGCCGGGTGGAATGCCCGTTCTGGTTCGCGACGTGGCGCAGGTTCAGTTTGGCCATGCCGTGCGTTACGGAGCCATGACGCACAATGGCGATGGCGAGGTTGTCGGGGCGTTGGTGATGATGCTGAAGGGGGCTAATTCGTCCCAGGTCATCGGCAACGTTAAGGAGCGCATGGAGCAGATTAAAAAAAGTCTGCCCGAAGGCGTTGAACTGCACGCTTTCCTGGACCGGACCGATCTGGTTAACCGCGCTATTAGCACCGTTGAGCGGAACCTGATTGAAGGTGCTTTGATCGTCATTTTCGTGCTGGTCATTCTACTGGGAAACTGGCGGGCGGGGCTGATTGTGGCGTCGGTGATTCCGCTGGCCATGCTCTTCGCCGTGTCCATGATGAATCTGTTTGGCGTATCCGGCAACCTGATGAGCCTGGGCGCCATTGATTTCGGACTGATTGTCGATGGTGCCGTGATCATTGTCGAAGCAACTTTGCATCATCTCGGCCTAAAACGCTACCAGCACCAATTATCACAGGCCGAAATGGACGAAGAAGTTTACGTATCGGCCAGCCGAATCCGCTCGTCGGCGGCTTTTGGCGAGATTATTATTCTGATCGTTTACTTGCCTATTCTGGCGCTGGTCGGCATCGAAGGAAAGATGTTTCGACCGATGGCGCAGACGGTGGCATTCGCGATTCTGGGGGCGTTCATTCTGTCGCTGACTTACGTGCCAATGATGTCGGCGCTGTGTCTGAGTCGGAAACCGGCCAAAAATACCCGCACGCTCTCGGATAAAATTATGGCCTTCTTCCACCGAATCTACGACCCGGTTATTCACTGGACATTGGCCAATAAAAAGGCAGTTCTCGCCGCTTCACTGGGGTTATTTGCCCTAACGCTCTGGATTTTCTCTCGGCTGGGCGGCGAGTTTATTCCACAGCTTGACGAAGGCGATTTTGCCGTTGAAACACGTGTCATGACGGGTTCTTCGCTGGCGCAATCCGTGGCGGCGGCCCAGAAAGCGGGCGAAGTATTAAAGGCCAATTTTCCGGAAGTAAAAGAAGTGGTTGGCAAAGTCGGTTCCAGCGAAATCCCAACCGATCCGATGCCCATCGAAGCCACCGACCTGATGGTTATTCTGAAAGATCGCTCGGAATGGACATCGGCAAAAAACCGCGAAGAACTAGCCGACAAAATGCAGCAAAAGTTGGCGCAGATTCCGGGCGTTAGTTTTGGCTTTCTGCAACCCATTCAGATGCGGTTCAGCGAATTGATTTCGGGCGTTAAGCAGGATGTAGGCATCAAACTCTACGGCGAAGATTTGACCGTGCTGGCCGATTACGCCGCCCGGATGGGTCGCATCGTTAACTCGGTAAAGGGAGCTAAAGATCTGTATGTAGAACAGGTATCCGGTTTGCCCCAGATTGTGGTGCAATACGACCGGGATGCGCTGGCCCGTTTTGGCATATCCATCAAGGATGCCAACCGCTACGTGGAAGCGGCCTTTGCCGGAGCTACGGCGGGTCTGGTCTACGAAGGTGAACGCCGCTACGATCTGGTGGTTCGACTCCAGGAAGCCGGGCGGCAACGGCTCGAAGACGTGCAAAATCTACTCATAACCACAGTCGATCACCAAATGGTACCGCTCAGCCAGGTCGCTGCCGTTTCGTTTCAAAACAGTGTCAATCAGATTCAGCGGGACAATGCCCAGCGGCGAATTACGGTGGCGTTTAACGTGCGGGGCCGCGATGTAGAAAGCGTGGTGCAGGAATTACAGCAAAAACTGGATCAGCAGTTGAAGCTCCCGCCCGGCTATTACCTGCGCTACGGCGGTCAGTTCCAGAACCTGGAAGAAGCTAAAGATCGGCTTCAGATTGCCGTCCCGGTTGCGCTGGGCCTGATCTTTCTGCTGCTCTTTTTCACCTTTAAATCGGTTCGGCAAAGTCTGCTCATTTTTTCGGCGATTCCGCTTTCGGCCATTGGCGGCGTGCTGGCGCTCTGGCTGCGGGGTATGCCATTTAGTATTTCGGCGGGTGTGGGCTTCATTGCGCTCTTTGGCGTAGCGGTTCTAAACGGAATTGTCCTGATCGCCGAGTTTAACCACCTAAAAGAAAACACTGATTTGAGCTTACAAGACATTATTCTACAAGGCACCGCCAACCGCCTGCGGCCCGTCCTGATGACAGCGCTGGTCGCTTCGCTGGGTTTTCTGCCCATGGCGCTGGCTACCACCGCCGGGGCCGAAGTACAACGGCCGCTCGCTACGGTGGTCATCGGAGGGCTGGTTTCGGCCACGCTTCTGACGCTGCTGGTGTTGCCTTGCCTGTACTGGTGGGAACAAAAAAACCAATCCAAAGATCAACGGTCAATTGCCAGTAGTCAGGTGGTTACTGTATTAATTTTGGTAGGAAGCCTGCTAGCCATACAGTCGCCCGTTTGCGCGCAAACGCCTTTGACGATTGAAAGTGCCTTACAGCAGGCCCAGACCGCCAACGGGGCCGTTACCGTCAGCAACCTGAACATTGCTATTCAGAGAACATCCCGACGCGCCTCCCGCGACCTGGGCGCTACCGACCTGAACTGGACTGCCGGACAATACAACAGTCGCGCTTTCGACAATAACTTCACCGTTTCGCAAGCCATTCCCAATCCAACACTGCTCCGGCGGCTGGGCCAACTCGCCGATGCGGGCCTAAAAAGCAG
The DNA here is from genome assembly GCF_021484805.1 of Tellurirhabdus bombi. Taxonomy (NCBI): domain Bacteria; kingdom Pseudomonadati; phylum Bacteroidota; class Cytophagia; order Cytophagales; family Spirosomataceae; genus Larkinella; species Larkinella bombi. Next base: position 1,206,989 of record NZ_CP090557.1, read on the forward strand.
TGAGTTGGGGGCGGCGGTTGTGCAAAACGATTTGCGGGCGCAGGTAAAGGGAGCTTATTATGATCTGGTTTATCTGGCCGAACGACAACGGCTCTTACGCACCCAGGATAGTTTACTAACTGAATTTCAGAATGCTACTAACTTGCGGCTACGCACTGGCGAAGGCACCGCCGTGGAAGTAGCAACTGCCGCCAATCAACAGGGCGAAATCCGCAATCTCATGGCCCAAACGGAAGCAGACCAGCAAATGGCGATTCTGCGGATTCAAACCTTACTCAATACCCGGCAACCTGTCACGGTAAGCGAGACCACCCTCAGCCGCCGCTCCCTGCTCCTTGTTACCGACTCGGCAACCCTGGCTCAAACACCAGAACTAGCGCTCATTCGCCAGCAAACCGACGTAGCACTTCGGCAAATCGCAGTCGAGAAAGCTCGGCTACTTCCTTCTTTTTCGCTGGGTTATTTTAACCAGTCGCTGATTGGAAATTATACGCTGGGTGGCCCGGGCGGTCCAACACAGGAGGTGTATTATGGTGGAGGCCGACGCTTTCAGGGCTTTATGGCGGGTATTGCCTTGCCGGTATTTCGGGGTCCGCAGCGTGCCCGTATCGAGGCGGCGGAACTGGGGCAGCAACTCAATACCGCCATGCTTGCGCTGGCCCAACGGAATCTACAGGGTGATCTGGCGGTACTGGTTCAGGAAATTCGGAAGCGGCAAAGTAGCCTGACTTACTACGAACAAACGGGCCTGCCTACGGCGCAGTTGCTAGCCGAAAAAGCCCGGATCGCTTTCAAGTCCGGCGACATCGACTATCTGGCGTATTCGCAGGCGCTGAGCCGATCCTACCAGACCCGTTCCGGTTACATCGACGTGCTGGGACAGCATAATCAACTCGTTATTCGTTTAGAGCAACTTCTAGGCTTACCGTAAGCTATTTTCGCCATGAAAACACCTATTTTTTATATACTGACCCTCACTAGTTTGTTGATCGCCTGTGATCCAAAAGGCGATCAAACGACTGACACCGAGCAGAAAGAGCATGCGCACGAATCGCACGGGGAAGAACCAACAGATGTGATTGAATTGACCGCTGACCAGATTCGGTTGGGGGAAATAAAGCTCGGCACCGTTAGTTATCGTAACCTCACTCAGGTACTTTCCGTGAATGGCAAGCTGGCCGTACCGCCCCAGAATCAGGTGAGCATCACGGCCTTGCAGGGTGGTTTTGTCCGTAGTTTGCCCATCATGACCGGCCAACCGGTGCGAAAAGGGCAGGTTTTAGCGCGCATCGAAAATCCAGACCTGATTCAGTTGCAGCAGGAATACGCCGAGAATCACAGCCGCCTGACATTTCTCGAAGCCGAATACGCCCGACAGAAAGAATTAAGCCAGCAGGCGGTCAGCGCGCTAAAGGTTTTCCAGCAAACAACCGCCGAATTGTCGGCTACCCGTGCCCGCCTGGCGGGACTTGCGCAGCGCATTCAGCGGGTTGGTCTTTCCCCAAAAGCCGTCTTAAATGGGCAATTCAGCGCTTTTTACGTCATTACGGCCCCGGTAGCGGGCGTTATTACCAACGTCACCACTAACACCGGCCAATACCTGCAACCCGCTGACGTGCTGGCCCAGTTGGTCAGTAACGAAGGCGTTTACGCCGAACTGACTGTTTTTGAAAAAGACCTGCCGCAAATTCGGGAAGGGCAACGCTTCACGTTTCGTCTGACGAACGAAGCGGAGCGCGAACGAACGGGCCGAATTTCGTTTATCAACCAGGCGATTGAAGCCGACCGTTCCGTGCGGGTCGTTGCCCGTCTCGATCAGGACAGCGGCAAACTGACACCCAATACCTTTCTGAAAGCCAGCCTGAATCTGGGTAATAACCGAGTCACGGCTTTACCCGAAGGGGCCATCGTTAATTCGGAAGGAAAAGACTACATTTTCATAGTAACCACGGAAGAAGCTCACCACGAGCATAGAGAGGTCGGAACCGAAGCCGATCATACGTGTTTCAAGCAAATTCAGGTGCGGCGCGGGGTAACGGAAAATGGTTATTCGGCGGTCGTGCTCCCCGGCAATTTTGACATTGCTAAAACACAGGTAGTTATTCAGGGTGCGTATGCGGTGCTGTCTCAATTGAAAGCAGCTTCGGGCGAAGAAGAAGGCCACGCCCATTAACATCATTCGCTATGGAAACGACTCAACTAGATTTGCCCCTTTTGCTGCCTAACGTGCCCGATGAGCGCGATAGTTGTGTAAAACGATTGATCGATTTGCTGGCGGATCGGCCCGGTATCGAAAAAGTCCACATAAAATCGGATCACCACGACCATTCGGGCAAGGCGCAATTGTGCATTCATTACCAGCCTGAAACGATTTCGCTGGACCGCGTGCAACAACTCGCAGCCCAAGCTGGCGCTGAAATTACGCAGCGCTACGGTCATTTTGTCGGGCGATTAGCGGGTATTCGCCACGCTCGGCACGCCCGCACTGTTTCGGATCAGATTCGGCGCTGGCCGGGTGTATTGGAGGCCTCTGTTTCGGCTTCGGGAGCCGTGCATCTGGAATTTGACGAAGAGCAAACTTCCTGGCCTCAACTAAGCGACCAGCTCCTTAGCAACGGAACGCCCCCCGCCGAAAGTAATGCCTTGTCCAAGCCTCTTCATGCGCCTCATCACGACCATTCACATGCGGAACATGGCCACGCGGGGCACAGCCACGCCGGCCACGATCATGCCCACGGGAAAGGCAGTCACCAGCATACCCACGAACACGGTGGCATCTTTGGAGCCAATAGCGAGCTCATTTTTGCGATCTTGTGCGCCGCTTGTTTAGGTACTGGCTTTGGATTATCGTTTGTAACGAATTTGCCTCAATGGGTCAGTTTAAGTTTATACGGATTTGCCTATTTTTTCGGTGGTTTTTTCACGGCGAAAGAAGCGGTCGAAGCCATCCGGCAGGGACAGTTCGAGATAGATTTCCTGATGCTGGTCGCCGCTGCTGGTGCCGGTTTTCTGGGCGAATGGGCGGAAGGGGCGCTCCTGCTGGCGCTGTTCAGTCTGGGCCACGCGCTGGAACATTACGCCATGAATCGCGCCCGTAAATCCATTGCCGCCCTTTCTGAGCTGAGCGCCAAAACTGCCCTTGTTCGCCGGGGTGAGCTTACAGAGGAAATTCCCATTGAAGAGTTGATTATTGGGGATGTTATTTTGGTTAAACCGAACAGTAAAATTGCGGCAGATGGTGTTGTTATTAACGGTGAAGGCTCGGTCAATCAGGCACCCATTACGGGCGAAAGCATACCCGCAGATAAAATACCGCTGCGCAGCACAGCAACACCAAAAGCTGAAAATCAAGTCTTTGCCGGAAGCATCAATGGTTCCAGCGCGCTTGAAATCAAGGTTACAAAAGCCACCAACGATTCTACGCTGGCTCGCCTGATTCAGTTGGTTAACGAAGCGGAATCGCAGCAGTCACCCACCCAGCAGTTTACCAACCGTTTCGAGCGCTGGTTCGTCCCCGCCGTTTTGATTCTGGTCGTTTCGCTTTGCTTTGCCTTTCTGGTCATCGATGAGCCGTTTTCGGCCAGTTTCTACCGAGCGATGGCCGTGCTGGTAGCCGCTAGTCCCTGCGCCCTCGCTATCTCTACGCCTTCCGCCGTTTTGAGCGGCGTAGCGCGGGCAGCCCGCGAAGGAGTCCTCATTAAGGGGGGCCGACCACTCGAAGATTTAGGCGAACTGACCGCTGTCGCCTTTGACAAAACCGGCACGCTGACGCAAGGCAAACCGCAGTTACACCAAGTTATCGCGCTGGCAGGTTCAGAAACAGAACTGCTCCAAATTGCTCAGTCAGTCGAACGGTTGAGCGATCACCCCCTAGCGGCAGCTATTGTCAAGGGGAGCCAGGAGCGGTTAGCCGATAAACACGTACCCAAAGCAACCAACCTGAAATCCCTCACCGGGCGGGGGGTGCAAGCTGAGGTAAATGGGCTTCCCGTCTGGATTGGCAATAAAGCCTTATTTCTAGAGCAAAAAAAGCTGCCCGAATCAGTCAGCCACAAAGCCGATCAATTAGAACAATCCGGTCATACGGCCATGATTGTTCGGTGGGGAGATCGTTTTTTGGGCATTCTCGGCGTCATGGATACGCCCCGCCCCGAAGCCCAACGCACACTAGCAGCGCTCAAAGATCTCGGCATCCGACGAATGATCATGCTGACGGGCGACAACCAGCGGGTGGCTGACGCCATTGCCAAGGAAGTAGGCTTAACCGACGCACTCGGCGATTTGCTACCCGAAGCCAAAGTCCAGGCGGTCTTAACTTTAAGGGAGCAGGAAGGCAAGGTAGCGATGGTTGGCGATGGCGTTAATGATGCGCCTGCGATGGCCAAAAGTACGGTCGGGATTGCAATGGGCGCGGCGGGTTCGGATGTGGCGCTGGAAACCGCCGATATTGCGCTGCTGGGCGATCAGTTGGAGAAATTACCCTTCGCCATTGGCTTGAGTCGGCAGGCCCGGCGGATTATCAAGCAGAACCTGGCGATCAGTTTGGGCATGGTGGCGCTGCTGCTTCCACTGACTATGCTGGGGGTGGCCAGCATTGGCCCAGCGGTGATTGCCCACGAAGGCTCAACGCTCGTGGTAGTATTTAATGCGTTGCGTTTACTGGCCTACAAACAAAAAAAATAATTTTTTTAGAATTCGCTGCAACGTTCGATTGAAAAGAGGCGTATAACCCAGCAAGAAGATAAAAGTTAGATTACAAACATCCCCGGCCACTTGGCTGGGGCTTGTTTTTTAGGCACAAAATCAGCCTTGATTGCCTAAAAAGTCCTTCGAACTCATGTATGATTGCAGGATAATGACCGCACTAACTTTATCAATATTGCCTTTATCCCGCCGATCCTTCTTTTTAGTCCCACTGGCAATCATGGATTGCAAAGCCATTCGGGACGTAAACCGCTCGTCGTGCCAATGCACCGGAATGTCGGGCAAAGCCGCCTGTAGCCTTTTTACAAAACCCTGTACGCGGGGTGTGTTGTCCGTATCCGACCCGTCAAGGTGCTTTGGCAAACCTACGATGAAAGCCTCCACCGCTTCGGTCGCAACGTATTTTTTCAAATAATCCAGCAATTGATGCGTCGGCACCGTATCCAGGGCAGAGGCAATGATTTGAAGAGGGTCGGTGACAGCCAGACCCGTCCGTTTCGCGCCGTAATCGATAGAAAGCAGTCGAGGCATTCAGTAAGACCGGAGCGCCGGTTCGACCGGAACGCCGGCACGGTTAATGAAAGATGCTTTTGAACAAATATACAGGCTATTCCTCAAGAAAGAGATTAATCCTGGGCGGCAACCCAGTAGCTGCGCCCAGAATTAGCCAGTTATGCTTCGGGTTGCTGGTACATGACCACATCGATTCCTATTCCATTCGGATCAACAATGGCAAAATGACGATCTCCCCAAGGCTCATCGCGTAGTTCTATTTCTATTGGCACGCCTAATGCTTTAATGCGCTCATATTCAGCATCTATTTGATCCACTTCAATAGTCAAATATACGCCTTCACCCGTGAATGGCCTCTGAAAAATAGGACGCTGCGTCGGGTGATTTGGCAGTAAAAAACTGATTTCGGTTGGGGTGGTTCCTTCCTGGCTAGGCGTGTGCATCAGAACATAAAAATCGTTCTCGAAGGTTATTCCGAAATTCAGCACGTTGGTGTAAAAGGCTTTTGTTTCGGCTAGTTTATCGGTAATAATTCCTGCGTTCAGTTTCATAAAAGCGTCCGTTTAGATGATACCAAGTTGAACTTCTGTGATGTTGTTGGCGGGTTCAGCCATGTCCATGTGCACATACATTTCCCGCACAACACCACTCAATTGATGCCCTTGCTGAATCGTCTGGGGAATAAACCGACCGTAGAAGCCACCTAGATTCTCCCAAGGGCCGTCCAGGGTTTCCGCCACGCACTTAAACGAGTCGATGCGCCGAAACGAAAAATCAGCCGGTTTGCCTTTTTCCTCGCTGACGGGCAAGGCAATTTCCAGTTGAAACACGTTGTTGGGATCGCCACTAGCCCCGTAATAGGTCCAGTAAATCGGTCCCATAATATCGACTCCGAGCCGCACGGCTTCCTGATGCAATCCGCGCGCTATTACGGCGACAAACTGGTTTAATTGCGATAAAGTGGTTGCCGTCGAAAACGTCAGGGCAGTCATGGGGGGAGCTTGTTTTACCTGCATAATTCCAAAAGAATTGGGTGAACGATGCAACAAAAGTCAAGCCCGCTCATGACAGCCCTATGTCAGCAGGTTTTTATTTTTAGCGAATTGCCTGCCGAATTTTGAGTAATCTTTCCAACAACCCTTCCAGTTGATCCAGGGCCAGCATGTTTGCTCCGTCGGATTTTGCTTCCGCTGGGTTGGGGTGCGTTTCAATAAAAAGCCCATCGGCGCCAACAGCAATAGCGGCTTTCGCGATGGTGGCAATCAGGGCTGGTTTTCCGCCCGTCACGCCGGAAGTCTGGTTAGGCTGCTGCAGGGAGTGCGTACAATCCATAACCACCGGTACGCCGTGCGCCTGCATGGCGGGCAGATTGCGGTAGTCAACCACCAGATCCCCGTAGCCAAAGGAATTGCCCCGGTCGGTCAGAAAAATGGGTGCCGCTGGATTAACCGACTGTACTTTTTCGACCGCAAAGCCCATGGATTCGCCCGACATGAACTGCCCTTTTTTGATGTTAACGACCTTCCCGGTTTGCGCAGCAGCGGTTAACATGTCAGTCTGACGGCACAGAAAAGCAGGAATTTGCAGCACATCAACGTATTCGGCAGCCATCGCCGCTTCGTGCGCTTCGTGAAAGTCAGTGACTGTGGGTACATCAAACGTTTCACCAACTTCTTTTAAAATTTTCAGTGCCGTAAGATCACCAATTCCTGTGAATGAGTTTAATTTTGTACGATTTGCTTTCCGGTAGGATCCTTTGAAAATATAAGGAATCTGCAATTTGTCGGCTAGCTTAACCAGGCGTTCGGCGATCTGCAAGGCCATATCACGTCCCTCAATGGCGCAAGGGCCAGCGATCAGAAAAAAGTTACCAGAATCGGTATGTTTTAGCTTTGGTATATTCACAATTGCCTAATGATTAGTGGTTATAAACAACAACAGCCTGCCTGAAACACAACGACAAAGCGGTATTCAGACAAGTAAACGGAAGTGCGAAGTTGGTGAATTTGGTGATTTGATGCGTTATTTTGCTGTTAATCAAAAAGCCTCCTTAATCTTCTTTTATTAAGTACAACCACATCCGTATTATTTTTCAACAAATTGTAAATCTGCAAGTTTACTAGTGCGTATAAGAGTTGCAGAACGGTTTTAGCTTTAAAAAATTATTTGACAATCCTATTTTTAATCTATTTCTTTGCAACGTTTTTTTAACCCCTAATGCATACACAAATGTCAGAAATTGCACAGAAAGTGAAGGCTATCATCGTCGAAAAACTGGGCGTTGAAGAGTCGGAGGTCACCCCGGAAGCCAGCTTTACGAACGACCTGGGCGCTGACTCGCTCGATACGGTCGAATTGATTATGGAATTCGAAAAAGAATTTAACATCTCCATTCCCGACGACCAAGCAGAAAACATTGGTACCGTTGGACAGGCAGTTGCCTATCTGGAAGAGAATGTGAAATAAGTACCCTCCTATTTTAAGGTTAAGGTTCATTTTATGCCCTTTAAACGAGTAGTAGTAACAGGCCTTGGCGCACTCACGCCGATTGGTAACGACGTCAATTCTTTCTGGAATAACTTATCCGCCGGGGTTAGTGGCGCCGGCCCGATTACTAAGTTCAACGCAGAGAAATTCCGTACGCGGTTTGCCTGTGAAGTAAAAGGACTGGATGTAACGCAGTTCATCCCTCGCCAGGAAGCTCGTAAAATGGATCCGTTCGCCCAGTACGCACTTGTCGTGGCTGATGAAGCCATAAGCGACTCGGGACTTAACCTAGAAGAAATCAATCTGGATAAAGCTGGGGTTATTTGGGGTTCTGGAATTGGTGGTCTTAAAACCTTCCAGGACGAAGTAACGACCTATGCCCGGGGCGATGGCAGTCCGCGTTATAATCCGTTTTTCATTCCGAAAATGATCGCCGACAGTGCATCGGGTCTATTATCGATCCGGTATGGCTTTCGGGGGGTTAACTACGTGACTGTGTCGGCTTGCGCATCGGCAACCAACGCCATGATTGATGCCTTCAATTTCATCCGCCTGGGCCGCCTGAACGTGGCCATTACCGGTGGCTCCGAAGCCGCCGTAACCGAAGCCGGTGTGGGTGGATTTAACGCCTTGCGTGCCCTTTCCGAGCGCAATGATTCGCCCGAGACGGCTTCTCGCCCATTCGACAAAGACCGCGAAGGCTTTGTGTTGGGCGAAGGTGCCGGTGCTATTATTCTCGAAGAATATGAGCACGCCAAAGCGCGCGGGGCAAAAATTTATGCTGAACTTATCGGTGGTGGCATGTCTTCAGACGCTTATCACATTACAGCTCCCCATCCGGAAGGATTGGGCGCGCTGAATGTCATGAAAGACGCACTGGACGATGCGCAAATCAAGCCCGAAGAAGTTGATTACATTAATGTTCACGGAACCTCAACTTCGCTTGGCGACGTCAGCGAAGCGAAAGCAATTGAGCAGGTCTTTGGTGAACATGCTTACCAACTAAACATCAGTTCGACTAAGTCGATGACCGGCCACCTTCTGGGCGCTGCCGGAGCCGTTGAAGCGATTGCAAGTATTATGGCCATCCGGCATAGTCTTGTACCGCCAACGATCAATCACTTTACGGACGATGAGAGCTTCAATCCAAAACTGAATTTTACGTTTAACCAGGCCCAGCAACGCCCGGTGAACATTGCGATGAGCAATACGTTTGGTTTTGGAGGACACAACTTTTCCGTGGTATTCCGCAAATTTGATCAGTAACAGAGGGTGCAGGCCGTCTTAGCGAACAGTGTGATCTTACCCATTCGCAACTTTCTCCGCTTCCGTGCGGACAGCGAGGAAAAAAAATTCCGGAAGGCCATTGCTCACATCATCGGGGCAAGGCCCTCTAACGCTCGTGTCTACCAACTTGCGTTCCGGCATACCTCTGCCTCAAAAGAGACGGCGATCAAAGGCTTCAAGGAGTCTAACGAGCGCCTGGAATACCTCGGTGATGCCGTTCTGGGGATGGTAATCGCCGAATTTCTTTTTAAAAAATTCCCCTACAAAGACGAAGGTTTCCTAACAGAGATTCGTTCGCGCATTGTTAACCGCGAAACGCTTAACGGCATTTCCCGCAAACTGGGACTCGATAAACTCATTGAGTACGATGGAAGCCGGGGTCGGATTATGCCCGCCCGTACGTCGATGTATGGTGATGCACTTGAAGCCTTAGTCGGCGCTATTTACCTGGATAAAGGCTTCCAGTTTACCCGCCGCTTTATCCTAAAAGAACTCTTGGGGCACTATGACCTCGATTCGCTGATTAACAACAACCTCAATTATAAAAGCAAGCTCATCGAATGGGCCCAGCGGGAAGGAAAGAAAATTGATTTTCTGATTATTTCGGAGAAAGGAAATAATCATTTCCGTGAATTTATTGCTCAGGTAATGGTCAGCGGCGAAGAATTTGCTACCGGAAGCGGATACAGTAAGAAAAAAGCGGAGCAGTCTGCCGCCGAAAAAGCCTGTGAACTGCTGGAAATTAAACCAACTGATAGCTAACATTCCCGCCTTTGTAATCTTCTCTTTTCAGTGTAGAATTTCTGTTACATTTCTGTGTAATAAGCAGGCATTCCCCGCTAGGTGCGCTGCGTTATTTCCTGCCATTTTATAAGCAAAACCCGCCATTCTGTCACGATTAACCTTTTCTAGCTACTCAAGCAACGACAACTTGGCCACATTAGCGCTAAAATTGGATCTGGTACGTAAGTTGATTAGTATAGAGTAAACGGAGTAAGGAGGATGACTTTTACGAGTCAAATTCCATTATCCAGGTTGACTCTTACTGAGAGGGGGCAGCGACAAGCGGCCTCAAGCGATTACTAAATCGGATAAGCAGCCGGCTGTAAACGGTCATATGGTTAGCCTGCGGGTAATACCGCAGGCGACCACCATCTTAAAATCCAATATCAACAAAGCCTTGTTAAATTTTGTTAATTGCAATACGATCACGAATTTTGAGCGTAGCAGTTTTCGTTAACTTGATGAGTTGAATACGATACAGTAAACGACCTCTTCATAAGCACAGAAACATGAAAAGTAACTGGAAAGTCCTAGCATTTATTGCTCTCTTATCGAGCGCGATCACGCTCGCAGCCTACAACTTCTTGGGCTTTAATAAACAAGATGTTATTCTGACTGAGTCGGGGCCAGCCCCTATTGGCCGGCTGGCGGCCCTAACGGGTCCCAATGCGGCGGGTGATTTTACCGCTGCCGCTGAATCAGCCACACCTGCGGTTGTTCACATTAAAACGATAGTAACCCGCACGGTACGCCAGCAACAGATGCCAGACATCTTCCGGGAGTTCTTCGGTGAAGATTTTGGCGGTTCTCGGGGCGGCGCACCACAACGTCAACGCGGACAGGCTTCGGGTTCAGGGGTTATCATTAGCCCAGATGGTTACATTGTAACCAACAACCACGTTGTTAAAGATGCGGACGAAGTAGAAGTAATTCTAACAGACAAACGCAGCTTCAAAGCGAAAGTGATTGGAACGGACCCTTTGACTGACCTTGCTGTTATTCAGATTAACGCTAAAAACCTGCCATCGATCACGCTTGGTGACTCCGATAACCTGAAATTAGGTGAATGGGTATTAGCCGTTGGTTATCCACTGGATTTGGAATCGACCGTGACTGCTGGTATTGTTAGTGCCAAAGGCCGCGGAATTGGTATTCTAAACCAAAATGTGAACCGGGAAGATCCAAAAGGTGATTCACCAATTGAATCGTTCATTCAAACGGATGCCGCGATTAACCCAGGTAACTCAGGTGGTGCGTTGGTAAACCTTCGTGGTGAACTGGTTGGTATTAATACAGCGATTGCTTCACAAACAGGGTATTATAGCGGCTATGGCTTTGCGGTTCCTGTTTCCCTAGTGAAAAAAGTATCGGCTGACTTACTGAAATATGGTAATGTACAACGGGGTTACTTAGGTATCTACCCACGTGAGTTAGATAGCCGCGCTGCTCAGGAATTGGGTGCGAAAGTAGGCCGTGGTATTTATGTTCAGGATGTGGTAGCTGGCGGTGCTGGCGCTGCTGCTGGTCTGAAAAAAGGCGATGTTATCGTGAAAATGGAAGGCCAGAACGTTGATTCAGATGCCCAGATGCGCGAAATCATCGGTCGTCGCCGTCCGGGTGATGTCTTGGCCGTCACGGTTAACCGGAACGGTGAGAATCGCGACCTGAAAGTTGAACTTCGTAACCGGAACAACGGTCGTGATGTCATTCGCAAAGAAGAGAGTGCAACTGCTTCGACAGGTAGCATCAGTTCTTTAGGTGCCGATTTCGAAGAGTTGGCAGCAGCTGATGCAAAACGCCTCGGCGTTAGCGGTGGTGTTCGTGTGAAACGCATCACAGAAGGCAAGTTAGCCGAAACGGATATCGAAGAAGGTTTCATCATCACGAAAGCAAACGGCCGCAACGTCCGGACAGTGAAAGAACTGCAAGCAGCTTTATCTACTACCAAAGCAGGTGAAGGTCTGATGTTGATTGGTATGTATCCGAATAGCTCGCGTATGTACTACTACGCTGTTCCAGTGTAATGCTTGAAAATACATAGATCAACAAAAAAGCCCGGCATGCCGGGCTTTTTTGTTATAGAGCTAACTCTTATTATTCGTAATAATTCATGACGCGGTGGCCGCTCCGCTCCAGCAATTGATCGCGGCGGAAAAGCTCGATATCGGCAGCAACCATTTCCTGAACCAGACCTTTAAGGTCATACTTCGGTTTCCAGCCTAATTGGGTCATGGCTTTTGTTGGATCACCATGCAGCAGATCTACTTCGGTCGGGCGATAATACCGCTCATCGATGCAAACCACTTCCTTACCAACCGCCAATGCGTAAGCCGGATTAGAAGCACTTACGATGTAGCCTTTTTCGTCGGCATCGGTTCCCCGGAATTCCAGCTCAACGCCAATTTCAGCAAAAGCCATCCGAACAAAATCACGAATACGCGTAGTGATACCCGTCGCGATAACGTAGTCTTCGGGTTTTTCCTGCTGAAGGATCAGCCACATCGCTTCCACATAATCTTTGGCGTGGCCCCAGTCGCGCTGGGCGTCCATATTACCCAAGTAAATTTTGTCCTGTAAACCAAGAGCAATCCGAGCTACCGCCCGCGTAATTTTCCGGGTTACGAAGGTTTCACCCCGCAGCGGCGATTCGTGGTTGAACAAAATCCCGTTAACGGCATACATATTATACGCTTCACGGTAGTTCACCGTAATCCAGTAGCCATACAGTTTGGCGACGGCATAAGGAGAACGAGGATAAAACGGCGTTGACTCCGACTGAGCATGGCCCTGTACTCCACCGTATAGCTCAGATGTTGACGCCTGATAAATCCGGGTTTTTTCGGTTAAACCAAGCAGTCGAACGGCTTCCAGAATCCGCAGCGTTCCGATACCATCAACTTGAGCCGTGTATTCTGGTTCTTCAAAACTTACCCGCACGTGCGACATAGCACCGAGGTTGTAAATTTCGTCAGGCTGTACTTCCTGGATAATCCGGATGATGTTGGTTGAATCCGACAAGTCACCGTAGTGTAACTTAAACCGAATGTTTTTTTCGTGCGGATCTTCGTAGAGGTGGTCAATCCGTTGCGTATTAAATAAAGAACTCCGGCGTTTAATCCCGTGAACCTCGTAGCCTTTCGATAAGAGCAGCTCGGTTAGGTAAGCTCCATCCTGCCCGGTTGTCCCGGTGATCAGCGCTTTTTTCATAAAATTCTGACTAAGAAATTTACAACCAATGTTGATTTAGAAGTAAAATAACCAAATATTAAGACAATTCCATATACCTGGTGCGCCTATGTTTCCACTATTTTATGGATAGGCTCTTGCGAATATCCACGCGGTCGGGCAATAAAATCGCGCTGCTAAACTGCTGTTTCAATATTTCCAGATACCGCTCGGCATCCATCCGCCGCATAAAATCACCGACTTTTAACCGATACGTAGGCTGGCGATAACTCAGATACGGGTTCAATTCGGGATGATTCTGGTACGTGTATACCTTAGCCTGGTCCGCTTTCTGCCGGGCATCACCAACATACACCTGAATCCGGTAGCCGGGTGCGTACCGAATGGCGCGATTTTGCCGGGCAATCGTGTCTAAGAGTGCATCGAGCCGCCGGTTGATGTGCAGGGGCTGTACCGAGGGCAACTGCCGCTTGGGCTCCGGAGCCGTGCTTGGCCGTGTGGCAGGGGCTGTAGCCGGACGAGTTGGTGGCGGCGTGCCGTATTTAGGTCTAACAACAGACAGGTCTTCTTCGTACGGTTTTACGGCAGGAGTTCCCTTCGAGGCAGTCGTCTTTTTCGAGGAGGCGCAAGAAGTCAACCCAGCCAAGAAACCTACAGCCAGTAATAGGTTAACAATCCAAAAAATACTAGAATGCTTTTTCATAGGATGCCACAAACTTACCAACTATCTCGCTATGCAACAATTTATCGAATCGCTTGTTTGCATACGGCCTGCTAGTCCCTCGTCAGTGCTTTGTTTTTCGTTAACTTTGATGCAGGATTGATATACCTATGCTAGATATACAAAGTAATATTTCTCTCAAATCATACAATACATTCGGCATTGACGCCAAAGCTCGCTACTGGGTTGAGGTTGAGAGTCAGGATGATCTGAAAACACTTTTTCAACTGACTGAATTTTTAACCATTCCCAAACTTATTCTGGGTGGTGGCAGCAACATTCTGCTTACCCGGGATTTTGACGGGCTGGTGGTTAAAAATAACATCAAGGGCATCGAAGTTGTTCGAGAAGACAGTCAACACGTTTATGTTCGTGCGGGAGCCGGGGAAAACTGGCATAATTTCGTGCTTTACTGCGTGGCGCATCACTACGCCGGCATCGAAAATCTTTCCCTCATTCCAGGAACGGTGGGAGCAGCTCCCATGCAGAATATCGGCGCTTACGGCGTTGAAATTGAACAGGTTTTTGAACAGCTAGAAGCGGTTCATCTGAAAACGGGCGAAATTCATACCTTTCTGCACAGCGACTGCCGTTTTGGCTACCGCGAAAGCATCTTTAAACACGAAGCGAAAGGCGAATACATCATTACAAGCGTTACGTTTCAGTTGAACAAAACGCCTACCTTTCATACATCCTACGGAGCCATTCAGGAGACCTTAACGGAGATGGGCATTGCAGACGATCAGCTCAGCATTAAAGCCATTAGCGACGCTGTTATTCGCATTCGGCGCAGTAAACTTCCAGACCCGGCTGAGATTGGCAACGCGGGTAGTTTTTTCAAAAATCCAGAAATTCCTAAAGAACAGTTTGATCGCTTGAAAGCGCTTTATCCAGCCATGCCCGGCTATCCAATTGGCGAAACAGCCGTAAAAGTACCCGCAGGCTGGCTAATTGAACAAGCGGGTTGGAAAGGCAAACGCGTGGGGAATACGGGCGTCCATACAAAACAAGCCCTTGTGCTGGTCAATCACGGCGGAACTACGGGTGAAGAGGTAAAAGCGCTGGCCGCTAAAATCCAGGCTTCCGTAGCCGACCAATTTGGCATTCATCTGAACCCGGAAGTTAATTTTGTCGGGTAAAATTCAAAAGGGGAATACAAGTCTAGGCTCATATTCCCCTTTTTTTATGGCCTTAGTCAAAACACAGTGAAGCAGCGCCTAGCAAGCCGGCGTCGTTGCCGAGCGTAGCGCGTTTTAGCTCGATGTCTTTCAGATAATACGGTGTCAGCCAGTAATTTAGTTGCTTTTCTACGGCGGGAAGAATGTAATCATAAGAAGCAGATAAGCCTCCACCGATCAGCACCAGCTTGATATCCAGAATACGAATCAGGGCAACCAGACCATCGCCAAGCATCTCGCCTACTTCCGTCCAGATTTCCAGCGCTAAATCGTCGCCTTCAGCGGCGGCAGCAACCAGTCCTGTCGTCGAGATTTTATCGCCTTCGGGCAGTTGGGTCTCCCCCCGGTAGGCTTCCCGGCGTTCTATCGCTAGATCGAGCAGTTCTTTTTTTCCAATATTGCGTTCCAGCACGCGACCGTTGCGCGACGGAATATGGCCAGGCTCCATGGCATTTCCATCCCCTCCAACAAACACTTTCCGGTTGATGATGGCAGCACCACCCACACCCGTTCCGAGGGTAATGAAAATGTAATTTTCATTTATTTTCTCTTCCGCGAAATAAAATTCGCCCAAAGCCGCCGCGTTAGCATCATTTTCCAGGAAAAAATCAACGCCCGAAAAGCGCTTTTTCAGAATGTCTACCAGCGGAACACCATCCAGCTCAGGAATTGCCGTAATTTCCAACGGGGTAGTACGGGTTCGGTTAATCATTCCCGGCAAACCGATTCCCACTCTTTCTACTTCTTTGTGCGCATATAACTGCAAGGCGATGGCATCCGCAAAACGCTCCACAAAATTTCCTGACTTGCGCCAGTCAGCCGTGTCGTGGCTGTAGAAGTTTGAAATCTTACCAGTTTTTGAATTAACAATTCCCATTTTGACGTTGGTACCACCAACGTCAATACCCAGATACTGAACAGGCTCCATGTATAAATTTTTCAGTTATCAGTTTAGCGCGTTTCTTCTAAAGTTGCCGATGAGGGCGCAAGATACGAAGACAGTTGGCAGGATGCAGTGAATAAAGGGTAGTTTTTGACATAAGCCGTCAAATAAGTGCCAGAATTCCGCTCAAAAAGGCTTTCCAGCAGGGCTAAATATCGCCTAATTGAGGCCGAAGCAGGATTTCTTCCACAACTGCGCCGGCGGATAAATGGCTTGCCGTCCAAACTACTTCGGCAATGTCCTGCGGCTTCATGAACCGGCTTTCGGGCAAATCAGAGGCCGCCCAGCTATCCGTATAAGTGGCCCCCGGTAGCAAAATCGTTACTTTCACGCCATGCGGTTTCATTTCTTCCCGCAAAACCTTCGTCATCCCCATCAACGCAAACTTGGAAATGCAGTATGAGCCGCCGTTTGGATAAGCGATGATGCTGGCCGTCGAGCCCAGCATAAAAATATGTCCCCGCCGCTGCTCCATCATGCCGCCAAGCAGACCACGCGTGAGGTGGTAAACGCTATGCACGTTGGTTTCCATCTGGGTCTCGAACACGCCCTCGGCTTCGTTATGAATCTGACCAGGCAGGAAGACACCCGCGTTGTTTACCAAAACATCAACGGGCCGGTCCAGCGCCTGAATGAAACGGATAAAATCGTCCAGCTCCGCCCGTTTTGCAACATCAACCGCTTTGGTAAAGAGTTGTGGTAAAGCTTCGCTATTCTCCGCCGAATCGGCCAGCAAGACTGTCATTTCCTGCTGCAAACGATGCAGATCGCTTTCGCTTCTGGCACAGACAACAGCGTCGTATCCTTTCTTCATAAAGGCCTCGACAATGGCCCGGCCAATGCCTTTTGTTCCGCCCGTTACTACGATTAATCGATTCATAAGCAAATTTGGTATTCGGAAGCAAGATACGCACAAAA
This sequence comes from Tellurirhabdus bombi, assembly GCF_021484805.1. NCBI lineage: Bacteria > Pseudomonadati > Bacteroidota > Cytophagia > Cytophagales > Spirosomataceae > Larkinella > Larkinella bombi. The sequence goes on from NZ_CP090557.1 coordinate 1,223,709, forward strand.
CCATTCTATCTTTACCGCTGTTTGAACTGTGTAGCGGGCATTTGGACCGGGATTTGTTGATTCATCCTTGGTTACCCGTTCTTATTGTTTCCACTCATGCAAAGCCTTGGTCGTTACTTTATTTTTCTAGGTACTTTATTCCGTAATCGAGAAAAGTTTGGCGTTTATGTCAAATTAACTCTCGATGAATGCATTCAAATTGGGATTGACTCGGTCTTTATTGTCTCCATTGTTGCTACGTTTATTGGGGCGGTAAGCTGCGTACAAACGGCTTATCAGTTAGTAAGCCCCCTCATTCCTCCTTCCATTATTGGTTTGATTGTTCGTGATACAACGATCCTTGAGTTTGCCCCGACAATTACCAGTATTGTTTTGTCGGGTAAGGTGGGTTCGAACATTGCCGGTGGCATCGGAACCATGCGGATCACGGAGCAGATTGACGCGCTGGAAGTGATGGGGATTAATTCAACATCGTATCTGGTTTTACCGAAAGTCGTAGCCTCTATTGTCATGTTTCCCATGCTGGTAATTCTGGCTGGCTTTCTGGCCATTTTGGGGGGATATCTGGCCGGAACCCTCGGTGGCATCATTACCCCTGATGATTACATTGCTGGCCTTCGCTCGGACTTCCAGGCATTCAACATCACGTTCGCGCTGATCAAAGCCGTTGTGTTCGCTTTCCTGATCTCGACCATTTCGTCGTTCAAAGGATACAATACGTCAGGCGGTGCGTTGGAGGTCGGACAGGCATCTACCGCCGCTGTAACCAATAGTTGTATCGCTGTATTAGCGGCGGACTTTGTGTTGGCTCAATTGTTATTATAAGCGCGTCATGATTGAGATAAAAGATATTCATAAAACCTTCGGCGACCGGACCGTACTGGATGGCGTGAGCGCCAAGTTTGAGCCGGGGCAAACCAGTTTAATAATTGGAGGTAGTGGTACCGGTAAAAGTGTGCTGCTCAAGTGCATGATCGGCCTGGTTATCCCGGAAGAGGGCGAGGTGCTTTACGACGGGCGTAGTTTTTTGAGAGGCGACCCAAACACACAGAAAGATATTCGGCGCGAAATGGGCGTACTTTTTCAGGGATCGGCCTTATTTGATTCAAAAACAGTGCTAGAAAACGTTCGCTTTCCGCTGGATATGCTGACGGATATGCCCGCGTCCGAGAAAAAAGAACGCGCTGAATTTTGCCTGGAACGTGTCGAACTATCGCACGCCAGCGACCGGATGCCCTCGGAAATCAGCGGGGGAATGAAGAAGCGCGTCGGTATTGCCCGGGCGATTGTGATGAATCCGAAGTACCTTTTCTGCGACGAACCCAATTCTGGCCTTGACCCATTGACGGCGGTTACCATTGACGATTTGATCAAAGAAATCACCGATGAGTTCAAAATAACGACCATCGTCATTACGCACGATATGAACTCCATGATCGGGATTGGAGAGAAAATTATATTTCTCTACAAAGGCAAAAAACTGTGGGAAGGCGATAGCGCTACGCTCACAAAATCAGACATTCCAGAGCTGAACGAACTGATCTACGCCAACAAGTTATTACGCGACCAAAAAGCCTAAAAAAAAGCTCCACGCTTTATAAACAGCGTGGAGCTTTTTTCAGGATTTGATTTATGCCTAAGGACGAACCGGAAGCAACTCGGCTAGTTTCTTGCCTAAATCTTCCCCCCGAATATTTTTAGCGATGATTTTTCCGTCGGGGCCAACCAAAAAGTTCTGCGGGATTGCCTGCACACCGTACAGCTTCGCCACGTCGTTCTGCCAGAATTTCAGGTCTGAAACCTGTGTCCAGGTCAAACCATCTTTATGAATGGCGTTCATCCAGGCTTCTTTTGCGTTGGGACGGTCTAGAGACACACCAAGCACGGTGAAGTTCTGCCCTTTAAACTGGTGGAAATTCTTAACTACATTGGGGTTTTCCTTGCGGCACGGTCCGCACCAGCTTGCCCAGAAATCAACCAACACGTATTTTCCTTTAAAATCGTGCAACGATACATTTCGTCCGGCGGTATCTGCCTGCGTAAAATCAGGAGCAACCGCCCCGATGGCTGTTTTCTGCAAGGTAGCTAATGCAGCGCCGTATGTTTTTCCGGCTTTACTTTCTTTGATTTCGCTGGATAATCCCTCAAAAAGTGGATTCACTTCTGAATATTCGGGAACTGAGCCACCATACGCTTTTAAGGCATCTAGACTCACCAGGCTCTTGGGATTATTTTTGATAAAATCACCTCTGAGTTTTTTCTGCTCTGCACTAATTTCTTCGTAGCGTTTCTCAATAGAGGCGTCAAATCCGCTGGCTTGCCGCTGGGCCGGTGTCGCAGTCTGGTACTCCTGCATGAGCTTATCCATGCGTTCAGAGGATGATTTCAGGGCCATTTTGAGCTTTTCGTTGTCGGCATTTAGCTTAGTACCACTCACAACGGCATGCAGAAGCGAGTCGGGACTGTTGATGACAATGGCCCCCGGCTCTAAGTACAGACTCATGGCGGGTACAGGCCGGGTGTTGCTCATCCCCGTGCCGCGTTTATCAACCAGCAGCATGGCTCTCGCCGATCCATCTACCGTCCCTTTGAATTCAAACTGCCCATTCTGAATCGACGCAGAATCTATCTTGGTTGTCGTTCCATCCATATAGCGCAGATACGCTTTGGCGGGGGCATTTACCGTGCCTAATTTTCCTTTAATGGTATAATTACCACTTTGTGCCCAGAGCAGCGTGGGCACCAGGACCAGCCCGACAGAAAGGAGCTTTTTCATGAGTAAGATATTGTGTTGGTTATTTACAAATCTATCAAAATCTAGCTTCGATAACCTTTATTTTTTACCAAATGCAATACCCCGACGAGCCAGCACCGGACCAAAGGTTTTCCATTCGGCCATTACGACAACACCCACGAATAAAATAAACAGCAGGACATGGTAAGGCACGGCCATCCACAGATTGGAAATTTCGATTCGGGAAGCCAAAAAGATCAGCAAACCACCGCCACCGATGTAGCCAATGGCCGAGGATAAATCATACGGAACCGGATAGTATTTTTCACCCAGGTAGTAGCACAAGCCCGCCATGATGATGGCTGAAGCCAGAAAAGCCAACGCACAACCCATGTAACCAATGACTGGAATGAGCAAAATATTCAGCACAATGGTAGCCGCCGTGCCAACCACCGTAATCCAGGTGCCGTAAATGGTTTTGTCGCTGAGTTTGAACCAGAAACCCATGTTGTAAAAGACGCCCATGATCAGGTTAGCCAGCATCAATACGGGCACCACGTCTAAGCCCCGGCGGTAGGAACGGCCAATTAGCAGGCCAATCACGTCCAGATTCAGGCTGACGCCGACCCAAATCAAAACGCAGACAATGATGAACCACTTTGTTACATTGGCCAGCAGATCAGGCGCGTTTTTGTCTTCGGCCCGCGAGAAAAAGAACGGATCGGCTGCAAACTTGAACGACTGGATCGCCAGCGCCATGAATACTGACAGTTTATAACAGTTGCCATAAATACCAAGAACGTCTTCCGACGTTAAACCCAGGTAAAAATCGTCCGGCAAAAAATGACGCAGAAAAATCCGGTCGGTCATCTGGTTAATAACGCCTACTAACGCGATGATCATCAGTGGAAACGCGTACGTCAGCAAGGCCTTTACTTCTTCTTTTTCGAGTTGAATGCGGAAGCCCTTAAACAGATCGGCCAGTTGCAGCAGGTTTACGGCGTTGGCAATCAGGTTGGCTAAAATGATGTAACCAGGACCGATGGATGGGTAATAAATAAGATCGACCGCGGGTTGAAGCCCCGTCAGGTATTCGCCATTGTAAATATCACGGCAGAGAATCAGGAAGAATAAATTCAGACCAATATTAATCAGGATATTCGTGATTTTGGTCTTGACAAAACGCCGCGCTTTGTTTTCCACCCGCAACCGCGCAAAGGGAATGGCAGTTATCGCGTCGATGGCTAGAATCGCGGCGGCCCATTGCAGGAACACTTCCTGTCCGGGATAACCCATCAGATCGGTTAGCCACGGTGCCAGGGCAATGAAACTACCCGACAGAAGAACGCTGAAGACGATAACAATACTTAGTGAGCGGTTGTAATAGTCCTGAAGCTGGTCTTTGTTGCGGGCCGCATACCGAAAAAAGGCGGTTTCTAACCCCAGGGTATAAACTATGGACAAAACGCCAATGTAGGTGTAAATTTCTACGTTGGAAGCCAGTTCACCGGGGCGGATAAATATCCGGGTATGTAAAAAAACCAGTGCCCAATTTAACAGCCGTCCCAGAATGGTACTTCCGCCGTAAAGGGCGGTATCGCTCGCTAGTTTCTTAAATGCGCTCATCGTGTCGCAAAGATACACTTTCTCGGAGTTTAGCCGTCGGGCGGAAGCGTTCGCCATACCGATCAGCCAGCCGGTCACACTCCTGTACAAAGGTTTTAGCGCCCACAAAATCGACGAAGGAGAGCGCACCGCCTGTATACGCTGGAAAACCCCAGGCCAGAATAGAGCCTAAATCGGCCTCTAGTTTTGTCCGAATCACCCCTTCTTCATCACAGCGCACCGCTTCGAGTGCCTGCCGGTATAGCAAGCGGGTTTTGATTTCTTCAACGGAGGGCTGCTCCTGAGCGGGCGGAAAAAGATCTTTTAGCCCTGTCCACAACTGTTTTTTTGCTCCGGCAGCAGCCTCACCATCAGTTGGATAATCATAGAATCCCGCCGCTACTTTTTTTCCGGCTCTGCCCAAATCAACCAACTGTTTACTGACCTGATAGCTGGTATCTGCTTCGGTTAGGGCGCCATCGGCAATGCCCTGGCTGGCAATTTTATAGACTAAATCCAGCGCCACTTCGTCGGTCACAGCCAGTGGGCCGACAGGCATTCCGGCGGCTTTTGCGCCATTCTCGATGAGCACCGGATTGACCCCTTCTTTCAGCAGTTCCATTCCTTCGGATGAATAAACGCCGAAGCAGCGCGACGTATAGAATCCCCGCGAATCGTTAACCACGATGGGCGTTTTCCGAATTTTCCGAACGTAATCCATCGCTACGGCCAAGGCGTAGTCGGACGTTTCTTTCCCAACAATTACCTCCACGAGCTGCATTTTATCGACGGGAGAGAAAAAGTGAATCCCAACAAAATTCGCAGGATTGCCAGCTGCCTGCGCCAAGCCTGAAATAGGCAATGTTGAGGTATTAGAGCCAAAAACACCGCCCTCCGCCAACATCGGGGCTGCTTCCCGGGTAACTTGGGCTTTCAGTGCCCGATTTTCAAATACGGCTTCAATAAGAAGGTCACAGCCTTTCAGGTCCTCTATCCTATCGGTTGGTTGGATCAGATTCAGCAGTGCGTCCGCTTTTTCCGCCGTTATTTTGCCTCGTTCGAGGCCTTTTTCGATCAGTGTACGTACCCGATTTTTGCCCTTCTCAGCGGCTTCCAGCGAAACATCTTTTAAAACGACCGCCATCCCCGCCCCCGCCGATACATGGGCAATTCCTGAACCCATCAGACCCGCGCCCAGGATACCTATTTTCTTAACTTCCGTTTTCGGAATGTCTTTCGGACGAGACGCGCCTTTGTTAATCTCATTCTGCCCTAGGAATAAAGTCCGAATCAGGTTGGCCGCTACTTTTGACGTTGCTACTTGCACAAAATGCCGCGCCTCAACGGCCAAAGCCCGATCCATGTTGACCTGCAAGCCTTCGTAGACACAAGCCATGATTTCAAGCGGCGCGGGATAATTCCCCTTCGTTTTTTCCATCAGCAGCGCCGTTCCAGCACTGAAAATCCGGGCGCCAACCGAACTTTGTACAGCGCCTTTAGGCACGTTATACGCTTCTTTCGCAACGATTCTGCCTGTTTTTTTATCTCGTTCATCCCAGGGTTGCAAGGCCGTTGGATGCGCTTCAATCCAGGCCTTAGCGCATTCCAGCAAAACATCCGGGCTCGTCACCAGATCATCGACCATTCCCAAGCTCAACGCTTCTGCGGGCGATACTTTTTTACCTTCCAGCAACAAGGGCAATGCCGCTTCCATGCCCAGCATTCGCGGCAAACGCTGCGTTCCTCCCGCTCCGGGCAACAGGCCAATGGTTACTTCCGGCAAGCCAATCACGGCTTTAGGGTTGTTGAGTGCAATGCGGTGATGGCAAGCCAGACAAATTTCGTAGCCACCGCCCAAAGCCGTGCCATTGATGGCGGCCACGGTGGGTTTCCCCGACGTTTCGATGCTCCGAAAGATGCGATTTAATTCTGTAGACACCTTCAGCATTTCTGCCGGGTCTTTATCGTTGTTGCGGAGAATCATCTTTAGATCGGCACCAGCTACAAATTCCGGCTTCTCCGACGTAATCACCAACCCCTTTATTTTTTCATCCTGATAAGCCTGTTGCAAAGCGGCCTCAAATGCTGGAATCGACTCGTCGTTTAGCACATTCATCGGCGAGCTAGTCATGTTCCAGCTAATAATCGCGATGTTATCTTGTATCGAATAATTGATTGCCATTTTCTTTATCGTGGTAGAGAGTAGTGATATAGAGTGCTTCCGAGCCTCTTCGCCTGGATTTTAGCTAATTAGCTGACTCGTTCAAAAATAGTTGCAATGCCCATTCCTCCGCCAATACAAAGCGTAGCCAAGCCAATGTGCTTATCCGAACGCTCCAGCTCATCCAGTAAGGTTGCCGAAATGATCGCGCCGGTTGCGCCCAGGGGATGCCCCAACGCAATTGCTCCGCCGTTAACATTTACCTTGGCATGATCGACGCTTAGCTGGTTCATAAATAGCAACGGCACCACTGCAAAGGCTTCGTTCACTTCAAATAAATCGATATCACTAATTTTCATTCCCGCCTTTTTCAGCACTTTTTGGGTAGCCGGGATAGGACCGGATAGCATCGTCGTTGGGTCGGAACCGATAACGGCAAACGCTTTGATGCGCGCGCGCGGTTTTAGTCCTGTCTGGTCACCAAACGCCTTGCTACCGATTAACAGACCAGCGGCTCCGTCAGCAATTTGCGAGGAATTTCCAGCGTGGTGAACGTGCTTGATTTGCGCTATCTCCGCATATTTTAGTAAGGCCAGTGCATCAAAGCCCGCTTTCCCCAGGCTTTCAAAGGCTGGTTTTAACTGGGCTAAACTTTCCAATGTCGTACCGGGTCGCACTCCTTCATCGCGATCTAACACAACAGTCCCAATTTCGTCTTTGAGGGGTATCATGGAAGGTGCAAAGCGAGCCTTCTGTTGCGCTTGCTCGGCGCGGCGGTAAGATTCAGCCGCAAAGGCATCCACATCGCTTCGGCTATAGCCGTATTTAGTCGCTAACAGATCCGCGGAGATACCCTGGGGAACAATGTGATGCCGGGCGACAATCTGCGGATTCATGAACAAAGCTCCTCCGTCGGAGCCCATCGCCACGCGTGACATGGACTCTACGCCACCCGCAATAATAGCGTCCACCTGCCCAGCCATTACATAAGCGGCTGCCATATTGATGGCTTCTAAACCCGACGAGCAGAAGCGATTCAGTTGAACACCCGCCACAGTTTCGGCATAACCAGCGTTCAAAACGGCCGTCCGGGCAATGTCAGCCCCCTGCTCATCGATGGGCGTCACGCAGCCCATGGCCACATCTTCGATGAGGGAAGTATCAAGTTGGTTGCGATCCCGAAGAGCCTGCAAAACTGCTGTCAGCAACTGAATTGGTTGAGTAGCGTGGAGAGCGCCATCGCTTTTGCCCCGCCCTCGCGGTGTTCGAACAGCATCGTAGACAAATGCTTCTGCCATTATAAATAAAATTTGGAGTGGCTAACTGTATGCAAGCATACTACTGACAAAGGTAGTACGCCAGTCCATATTTAGTCAAATTTTGTGCACAATAAATGCTATTCTTAAAGGTATCTATGTCTGATTTAGGGCTTTGGTAGAGGCATAAAAAAAGCAGATTCAACCCATGAGGATTAAACCTGCTTTAGTAAGATTGCTATCTTTATGGTATTACAGAGGTAGCTTGATTGCTACTTCTACTGGAATTTTCTTCTTATCCAGTAACTCATACACTGAATTCTGACTGATGTACTCAGGCACCATCTGCTTCAAGCAGTTTACTAATTTTGTATAGTCTTTATAATGCAGTAGCGCGTGTAAAGTGTTGATTCCCTCCTGTAGCTCATCCAACTTATAATCCATCACTTTTGCAATCATAATTTTAGGATGATGGGTTGGCATCGTTTTTTCGTTGTCATTCAGCAGTTCTTCGTATAGCTTTTCGCCGGGGCGGAGACCGGTAAATTCAATCTGAATATCACCCCGATCTGCCGAATAACCAGACAAACGAATCATCTTACGGGCTAAATCCATGATCTTCACGGGCTCGCCCATATCGAACAAAAAGACCTCGCCGCCATTGCCCATCGCGCCGGCTTCCAGAACAAGTTGACAGGCTTCCGGTATCGTCATGAAATACCGAATAATGTCCGGATGAGTTACCGTCACCGGGCCACCCATTTTAATCTGCTCTTCAAATACCTTTACGACAGAGCCGTTCGACCCCAGAACGTTGCCAAAGCGGGTTGCAATAAAGCGGGTGTGGTATCGGCTGTAGCGGTGATTTAAACTCTGTACGTACATTTCGGCCAGGCGTTTGCTGGCACCCATCACATTTGTTGGGTTTACCGCCTTATCAGTCGAAATCATGACGAACTTCTGCGTGCCATAGCGCAGTGCTAAATCAGCGATAATGCGCGTCCCTACCACGTTTGTGCGCACTGCTTCGTAGGGGTGTTCCTCCATCAACGGCACATGCTTGTAGGCAGCCGCGTGGAAGATATAATCCGGAGCAATAAACTCAAAGATGTGTTCCATCCGAGTTTGATCTGTAATGTCGGCCACTCGGATAACCAGCTCTGTCTGAGCCACTAACTCAGCAAATTTAGTCCTTAAATTAAACTCCAGATCATACAGCGCCGATTCTGCCTGATCAAGCAAGATCAGCCGGCCCGGACCGTGGTGCAAGATCTGACGGACCAATTCGCTGCCTATGGAACCAGCAGCCCCCGTCACCATTACGTTTTGGCCAGCTAATTGCTTTCGAATCTCGGCATTATTTAGGCGGATAGGCTCCCGCTCCAGCAAATCTTCAATTTGTAGATTACGAATTTGTGCAGGCTTGAGTTGCCGGGTTATCCACTGATTAACAGACGGTACTGTTTTCACAGAAACGTCATGTTTCAGAAAAATTTCGGTAATTTTGTTCAGACGTTGTTTATTAATAGAGTCGAAAGCCAGAATTACTTCTGGTTTTTCCGCCTGGCCTTTGATATACTTTTCGAAAGCCTCCTGCTGAGAAATTACCTTTACGCCCTGAATGACCTTCTGTATCTTTCCGGGGTCGTCGTCAATAAAGGCCAGCACGGCGTATTCGTTTCCTTCTTCTCCTATTAAAGCATTGCGGGTGGTCAGGCCAGTAATACCTGCCCCGTATATCAACACACCTTTTTTCAGGTCCGAACGCTGGGAAATTATGCCCCAGTATAAGGTTTTTACAATAAATCGGCTTAATACCAGAAAAACCAGACAACAGAAATAGTCAATCAGGAGAATAGAAAGGGGAATATAAAAGCGAAAGTCGTCTTGTATTTGCCATAATGTAAAAGAAATGGCAACGATTGTGGCTGTACTTCCGGTGGTAGACAGCAGTAAGGAACGCACATCTTCAACGCTTGTATGCCGAACAATTCCCTGATATGATCGCCCATAAAGAAAGAAAGCGACTCGAACGGCTAGGACTACCCCGATATAATACCAGGATGCATAATCCATAACTCGCTCTATGTCAAAATTGAATCGAAGCAAGGAGGCTATGCAGTAAGAACTGACAGCAATTGTCGAATCTATGAAAAGAATGACATAACTAGATATAAATCGATTCGAATGCTTTAGTAAAAGTTTTTCAATCATCTAGGTAGTGGATTTCAAATGTCTATATACCAATCATTCCTACCGAACAAGTTAAGGCATCTTTATTATCAGACAAAAATAAGTTATTATGTGGTCCCAAAAAAACCAATCTGAAGAGAAAATAGTATCTCTTTCTCCAAATATAGTTTAATTATTTATTCAGCAGGTTACATATTGCCATATGCGAGTCTTTAAAAAGATAGTTAAAATCAGTACTTTCCTTTATACGCTTGTTCTGCACGTTGCTACTGCCCAATATCACAACAGCCATTTCGCCTAAAATCAGTCGGAGTAAAGCGGCAGGTATGTTGGGTAACCACAACGGCTTTTTTAGCGCTTCAGCAATATGACGAGTCAGTGTTTCATTAGTCACGGGTGCTGGCGCAACCGCATTGTAAACTCCCTGCCAGTCAGGGCTTTCCATTGCTTCCAGAAATAACCGGCAAAGGTCGTCAATATGAATCCAGGAGATATGCTGCTGTCCTGATCCAAGCGGCGATCCAACGCCCCATTTTACAGGCATGATAAGCTTTGAAAGCGCTCCGCCTTCCACGCTCAGAACCACGCCGATCCGCAGCTTCACCGTCCTGATACCCAAATGAGCAATAGCCTCAGCCGCCTGCTCCCAGGCTACGGTAACCTCGGCCATGAAGTCTTTTCCAGGTGCACTATTTTCCGTTAAAGGCTGATTTCCAGTATCTCCGCCGTAATAGCCAATGGCCGATGAACTAATAAAAGCTTTTACTTTATGACTTGTCTGGGCTAGCGTACGGACCAATAAATCGGTGCTTTGAGTACGACTTTGAAGAATTTCGCGCTTGCGGGAATCTGTCCAGCGGCTATCGGCAATACCAGCACCCGCCAGGTGAATTATGTAGTCGGCAGCAGCAACGGCCTCTGCGTCAATGCGTCCGTTAGAGGGGTCCCATTGATAAACTTTGATATGCTGAATTGGCTTGCCGGAGCGGCTGAGGTAAGAAACTTGATACCCTTTGGCTTGTAAAAGGCGGGTTAGCGGACGGCCAACAGTACCGGTCCCGCCGGTAATCAATACGGTTTGAGGCATAGCAGTCGATTCATCTAATCGCTGATAAAACCTGCTGCTATGCCTATTTGTTGCTCTAACTTTACTTATAAACGTTAGTCTTTTTTGGGTGTTGCCTTTACCTCTGGTAAGGTCTGGCCTGCCGTGGTATCAGCCGGTCTGGCAATAGGGCCATCCAAACTATGCGAAGTTGTATCGCCCTGGATTCCCATGATCGTTGTATCCGTTGTGGCATCTTCGGCAGTTGATGCATTATTCTCTGTTTTACCCGAACAACTCATAATGGTTGATGCTACCAACAGGCCACAGCAAATGGATAGAAACTTATTCCGGCGACTCTGCGCTGGTTGTGCATTTTTGCTTAATTGATTCATCTTTCAAAACGTTGATCTTAAAACTATAAACCCCTGAATGCTAATTATGTTTGTTCATAATCAGCGCTATTTGTCCATTAATCACACCTTATAGTCACTACATTTCAAAACAATTGCATTTAATGTTACTTTATATTAAATTTGAGTATTATATATTTCTTCTAAAACAGAGAAAACAATTAGTTGTATTATGCAAAGCGAAGACAATATATTGGCAAAAGAATCCTCTGAGTCCATTCAGGAACGCATGCGGCAGGTGTTTGATGCCCTGGGAATCAGCATCTACCAAGTCGCTAAAGACCTGGGCGAGAACTCTTCTAAATTTTACAATATCCTAAACGGTCGGGCAAAGCCGTCGTATGATACAATTCTGCGTTTGCTCGAACAATATCCGCAGGTTCGGGCCGATTATTTACTGCGCGGCCACCATCCTATTCTGTCCGAGCTGGAAGTCAATGCCAAGGTAATTGATCTACCTGTACGCTACCGCGAACTTCCTTTTGTCCCGACGCGCTTCTACGCTAGCTTCATTGAGACTTACACCGAAGGCCTTTCGATGGCCCAACTGGAATCTTATCGCGTACCCGAGCATCTGATTGGCAATCACAAAAATGTAGTTGTTATTGAGATTTCGGGCAACAGCATGAGTCCCCAGCTTTCCAACGGAGCAAAAGTACTGGCTGTACACATCGACCCCAGTGATTGGCAGTATCAGTCTGGTGGGATTTACGCGGTTATTTACCGAGATTATTTTGTGGTTAAACGCATCAAAGACAATGAGTTACTAACCAAACAACGGTTAGCCTTACATTCCGACAATCCAAACGGAGGTAGTGTAACCGTACCTTTAAAGGACATTCAGGGAATCTGGAAAATAGCCCGGGTTGTTGATTCACCTGTCGAATAAACGGCAGGGTTTTACTTTAAAATCATCTATCAATGGGCCTTTATCTAATGGCGGCAATTTATACGGTGGCTGGGATTCTGCATTTCACAGCCACCCGTACTTACATAAAGATCATGCCGCCCTATCTTCCGGCCCATAAAGCCCTTGTGCTGCTTAGTGGCGGTGCCGAAATTCTTCTTGGCCTGGCTTTACTGATTCCCTCGCTCCGTCCTTGGGCGGCCTGGGGAATTATTTTATTACTGATTGCCATTTTTCCCGCTAATCTCTACATGCTTACGTCCGGCAAGTTTACCTCTTTACCGACCTGGGTTTTATTTCTTCGTTTGCCGCTCCAACTGGTCCTGATCTGGTGGGCTTACCAATACACAAAATAGCCTTCGTCCGTGGCTATTATTATGCTTGCATACCAGTTTCGAATTGGCTAATTTTGGTAATTGATAGTCTAATTCCAACAAACAGCAAGCTAGCATGGCGTCCACAACCTTTGATTTAACAGGATTGAATTTTAATTTAACGGAAGAGCATCAGGCGGTTCAGGAAGCGGCGCGTGATTTTGCGCAGAACGAACTCCTGCCGGGCGTCATCGAACGGGACACCGCAGCCAAATTTCCTACGGAGCAAGTTCGGCGCATGGGCGAACTCGGTTTTTTGGGCATGATGGTCTCCCCCGAATACGGGGGCGGGGGCATGGATACCGTTTCGTACGTAATCGCTATGGAGGAAATTTCTAAAGTAGATGCTTCCTGCTCGGTTATTATGTCTGTTAATAATTCACTGGTATGCTGGGGACTGGAACGCTTTGGATCAGAACAGCAAAAACAGAAATACCTCACAAAGCTGGCAACAGGCGAGCAACTCGGCGCGTTCTGCCTCTCGGAACCGGAAGCCGGCTCCGACGCTACTTCGCAACATACAACCGCTTTTGACGCGGGCGATCATTATTTAGTAAACGGCACCAAAAACTGGATTACCAACGGTGGCTCGGCAGGCATCTACCTGGTCATGGCCCAGACCGATATTGACAAAAAACACCGGGGCATCAACTGCCTGATTGTAGAAAACGGCCAAGCGGGTTTTGTGGTTGGTAAAAAAGAAGACAAGATGGGCATTCGGGCTTCCGACACGCATTCGTTGATGTTTACGGATGTCCAGGTAGCTAAAGAAAACCGGATTGGCGAAGATGGGTTTGGCTTCAAGTTTGCCATGGCGACCCTTAACGGGGGCCGCATTGGCATTGCGGCCCAGGCGCTAGGAATTGCTTCGGGTGCCTACGAGCTGGCGCTTAGCTACGCCCAGGAACGGAAATCCTTTGGCAAACGGATATTTGATCACCAGGCCATTCAGTTCAAGCTGGCCGAGATGGCCACCAAAATCGAAGCTGCCCGGCTATTGGTGTTCAAAGCCGCCCGCCTAAAAGATGAACATAAAGATTATGTGCAGGCTGCGGCAATGGCCAAGTTATATGCGTCGGAGGTAGCCATGTGGGCCACGACCGAGGCCGTGCAAATTCATGGTGGGTATGGTTATGTAAAAGAATACCACGTAGAGCGCCTAATGCGGGATGCAAAAATCACGCAGATCTATGAGGGTACGTCCGAAATCCAAAAATTAGTAATCGCCAGAGAATTGGTTAAATAGCACTTTTATACCGCTCGCTTAATTTTTTTAGAAAAAGCTCTGCTATTTTTTGCAATAGACTGTCATCTTTTTTTATATTTTCGCAAGAAAAAAAGTTGTATTAGTTTTGTCCAATTTATTAGATTTGTGCAAAATATGCGTAAAGCTCTTCATTGACATAACGAACAACGGGAAAAAGATTGCAACACCATGGAAGATTACAACAAGATTATTGAGTCGCTCGGAGTGAAATTTATTAAAGCACGGAATATCCGTATCCTCCAGCCTATCACCATAAAAAATTACTACGATGTAGAGAATACCTTAACAATTCTTTACAACGGCGAAGTTTCTTTTGGCGAAGAGTCCCAGCAGGTTGAAGTAGGTGATATGCTATTTATTCCGGGAGGAAAGCATGTTACCGTTACTTACGGCGACCCTTCTCACCCTAAAACAGTCTCGAATGAAGAATTTATGACGCATCGGGAGCTGTATCTGGAAGCCAATCGGGATCCGCAGAAGGTTAGCAACATGCCGAATTCTTTTGGGTACGTATCCTTTGAGGCTAAGGTTTTCGATTCGGTTAACTTCTTTAACTCGCTGGATATTCCGCCGTTTATCATCAAACGTGATGACAATCTGGCGCAAACCATCAACCAGATTCTGGTTGAGGATATGCTGGATACTGCGGGTAAAGGACGAATCATTAAAATCAAAACCGAAGAGATTGTTATTGAAGTCATTCGCTACATCCTGAAATACAAACTGTTTGTTGAACAACTAGTTACGAACAGCACTTATTTCAAAGATCCGCGTTTGATTGATATTTTCGCTTACATCAAGGATAACCTGGGCGGCGATCTTTCTAACAAAGTATTGGCAAACGTAGCCAATGTTTCGGAAGATTATGTTGGTCAGTATTTCAAGATGCTGACGGGTATCAATCCGCAAGACTACATCGAATACCAGCGTATGGAAGCAGCGGTTGGCCTTCTGCGCACAACGAAGAAGAGCATTCGGGCTATTGGTGCCGAAGTGGGTTACAAAGACACGGCTTATTTCTGCCGCCGTTTCAAAATGATGTTCGGGATTCCGGCTGGTAAAATGCGCCGTCGCGAGTCGCTGATGAACGTATAAACAGAGCTTTGGTCAGTGGTTGTTAATGACGCATTAACGACTGCTGACTAACGGCTCATTAAACGCCCTAACGACTTCGGCGATTTCCGGTAACAGCTCGGGATCTTTTTCAATGCCGTTACCAACTACCACTACATCTGCCCCTGCTTGCAGAGCAGCCAGGGCTTTCTCCGCAGAATTAATGCCTCCACCTACAATAAGGGGGGTATCTACGGCTTTCCGTACAGCAGCAATCATTTCAGGCGCTACGGGGCGCTTGGCTCCGCTACCCGCATCCATATACATGAGCCGCAAACCGAGCATTTCACCCGCCATAGCCGTGCAGGCAGCAACACTGGGCTTATCGTAGGGTAAGGGAGTAGTATTACTTATGTAAGAAACAGTCGTTTGCACGCCACTATCAACAAGCATGTAGCCAGTTGGTAGCACTTCCAGTCCGCTTTGCTTCAGGATCGGTGCGGCAATGACGTGTTGACCAATTAAAAATTCTGGATTCCGACCCGAAATCAGCGAAAGCAATAAAATAGCGTCCGCGCTGGGTTCAATGTGCAGGCTATTTCCCGGAAATAAAATGGCCGGAATATTCGTGTAGTTGCGGATGGTTTTGATCACATCCTGAAGAACAAAATTGGTAATCAGACTCCCACCAACGAAGAAGAAATCAATCCGATTTTCAACGCTTCGGAGTAATAGGTCTTTAAACGCGTCTTGCTCGACCTTATCCGGATCGAGCAAGACAGCAAATGATTTTTTACCTGATTCTTTACGTTTAGTAAGGCTAGTAAGAAGCAGGTTGTGTTGGTTGGACAGACGCTGGTTGCTGCTTGGCTGCATTATTATGGGTTAATCGCGAAAGATAATTCATTGCCTGTTGCCGCGCAAAATTAGTTGCAACCGACGTCAGAATACCCATAATGGCCCCACCGATTGCTGATTTTTTAGGTGCATCCTCGGCTGCTTTCGTGGCGCGGTGTACCTGAGCCTTTTGGCTATGCTTAGGGTAGTATTTATCGGCATCTTCATCGTAGTAAGCCTCTTCATCCTCTTCTTCATCTGATTTAGAATCAGGGAGAATAAGATTGGCGACTAGATAAACTGCCACACAAACCCCAGCGACCAGTGCCACCGTTTTACCTACTTCAGTTGCCTCGCCTTTTAGTGAATTGACATTGGTTTCAATTCGGCTTTTATATTCCTCGGTTGCCTCCATCAATTCGGCACGGCGGGCTGAAGTATCCGAAAAAAATACATTCGGGTCCATAGATTGAGCGTTCTAAAATTAATAAAAAAATGAATTAACCGTTATTTCTCGTCAGATTGATTGCCTTATTCTACTGATCGCTCCGTATAAGATTGGCGAATTGAAGCCTCTGTTTGCTCGCGTAACTCGCTGATAGCGTCCGTCTTTTCCTGCGCTTTCTTCTCCTGTTGGGTCTTTATCATGCCGTAAGCCATCTTTCGGATGGACCCAGAAAAGTAATTTTTTCCCAGAGCCCAAATGATCGTCAACACCATGAAAAAACCAGCAACAATCAAAAAGCCAAGATAACGGCTATCGAGTACATGGTTCAACCAGGCAGCCAGTAAACTGAATAAAAATATCGTTGTGATCGTCGCTAAAAAACCAAGAATCACGCCGTGAACGGCATGAACAACGCCCTCCTCCACCTTATTGCGTGTCTCAAGCTTGAAAAGCTCTATACGCGCCTCGAGATATTTAAAGATCCCTTCTCTAATCTCATCTAATTTTTCTAACATGGCCGTCTTCTAGTTAGTGGCTGTATGGTAGTACAAATTATCCGCTAATTTGTTTGGAAAATATTTTTTTCGGGCTAAAATATAAAGCGGTTATTTTTGTTCGTTTCCAATAAGCTGCGCCCCTATTACGTTGGCGTTACCAGACTCATCAATGAGCAATAGAAGTACATTTCTGCGCTATGTTCCCGAAAAGGCGGCTGATTATTGCACCCAATTATGGACCCAACATCAGTTCACATTTCGCATTACCCAACCTCGTAAAACCAAGCTAGGCGACTTTCGGGCAGAGCCGGGAAAAGGCTGCACCATTACCGTCAATAATAACCTGAACACCTGCGCCTTTCTGATTACTTACCTCCACGAAGTAGCCCATCTTCTTGCTTATCAGCAATGGATTCGTTCCGCGCGGCGACGACGCCTTCAACCGCACGGTTCAGAATGGCAAAAAGCGTTTCACGCTGTTATGCAGCCGGTTCTGAACGAATCTGTCTTCCCAGACTCTGTTTTAGTGCCATTAATTGATTATCTTCGTAGCCCGGCGGCCTCGACCGGAGCGCATTCCGGCTTAACGAAAGCACTCCGGCAACTAGACAGCAAACCTGCCAGTTATTGTCTGTTAATTGACCTCGGGGAAGGCGAACCGTTCCGTTTTTCAGAGAAAGAATATGTGCGGGGTATGAAACGGCGTACCCGCATCGTTTGTACAGAGAAAGACACCAATCGCAGGGTGTCGGTTTGGGCGCATGTCTGGGTGGAAAAAATATAACATTTTTGGGTGGATTTATACAATCGTTCTTTTAGGCGGTAGCTTTTCAAACGGGCTTTCTCAACCAGCCAATTCAGTACTGTCTGAGGGTTCCTGGTACCGAATTGGGGTCACCCGAACCGGCGTTTATAAACTCACGCCCGCTTTTCTGAACCGTCTGGGCATTACCGTCGAGACGCTCGATCCCCGTATGATTCGTGTATTTGGCAACGGAGGCACGGCTTTGCCGCAAGCCAACGCACAACCACGCCCGCAAGACTTAATTGAGAACGCTATTTCGGTAACAGGTGAGGCTGACGGACGGTTTGATGCCAGCGATGCGGTTTATTTCTTCGCGCAAAGTCCGCACCGCATCTACTATGATTCGACCCTCCGCGATACCGCTGGCCCCCGATTTGCCCACCAGTTGAATCCTTATTCTGACACAACTTATTATTTCCTGAATATTGGGCAGCAGGCTGGCCTACGGGTTCTCCCCTCCTCATTTACGGCACCAACGGCTCCCCTAATCACCGCTTTTGACGATTATTTTTACCAGGAAAAAGAACTGACTAATCGGGTGCAATCGGGCCGGGAATGGTATGGCGACAATTACAACGTCACGTCCCAACGGCAACTCTCATTCAATCTGCCTGGTCGGTTGCCCGGTGCGCCCACCCTGCTTACGGCGGCGCTGATGAGTCAGGGAAATGACACAACTCGCTTTCGCCTTAACTGGGGCTCTCAGGCCGTTGGCACGCAGACATTTAATCCGGTATCTACTTATCAATATGATCGAAAAGGGATTGATAGCCGGCAAACATATCGCCTTATACCTCCCTCCAATGATGAGACAATCTCGCTAACCCTCACCTACGACCGGGGAAAAGCAACCTCCACTCAGGGATACATAAATTTTCTGGCGCTACAGACCCAACGCGAAATTCGAACGTATGGCGATCAACAACTTATTCGTTCGTTAGCCTCCGCTCAACTTCCTGCCGCCCGCTATCAGGTTCGGCAGGCCAGCGCGGATCTACTCGTCTGGGATGTCACCAATCCTTCGCAACCGATTCAGCAGTCTTTAACGTTGTCAGGTACGGACGGAACCTTTGCCGCTCCAGGTGGACTTTTGCGGCAATTTTTGCTTTTCACACCTGCCCAGGCTTACGACCCAGAACGCGGCCTACGGATAAGCAATCAAAACCTGCGGGCCCAGCCCACCCCTGATCTGCTTATTGTTACGGCAGCCGCCTGGCAGGCACAGGCGGAGCGTCTGGCTACGCTCCGGCGCGAAAAAGACGGTTTAGAAGTGCTGATTGCCACCACGCAGCAAGTTTATAATGAGTTTGCTTCCGGTCAGCCAGACCCGACCGCGATCCGTGATTTTGCGCGTCATTTAATGAATAAAACAGCCGGAAAGCTCAAATACCTGCTTCTTTTTGGCGACGCAACCTACGATTATAAAGGAATTACGGGCTTACTCAACGCTACGCAGTTGGCCAACACAGTGCCCGTTTACGAGAGCCGCGAGTCGCTGCATCCGGTGCGAAGCTATTCGTCGGATGATTATTTCGGTTTTCTAAAACCTGAAGATGGCGAGTGGTCGGAGGTTGTGGATAGTGATCACAAGTTGGACATCGGTGTTGGTCGGCTTCCCCTAAAATCGGTAGAAGAAGCGCAAAACATGGTCAACAAATTGATTCGCTACGCGTCCACGAAAACCCAACATGGCGATTGGCGCACTAAAATTACGTTTGTTGCCGATGATGGCGATGGCAATATTCACCAACGAGATGCCGATTTTTTAGCGGAACAAATTATAAGAACCCGACCACCGTTTCGCACCGAAAAAATATACCTCGATAGTTATCCACAAACAGCTTCACAAACTGGCGACAAAGCGCCGCAAGTCAACCAGGCCATAAATCGGTCGCTCAACGAAGGACGCCTCATCATCAACTACAGCGGACATGGTGGCGAAGCCGGTTGGGCACAGGAACAAATTGTAACCCTCGAGGATATTTTAGGCTGGCGAAATAGCATTTATCCGCTATTTGTAACGGCAACCTGCGAATTTGGGCGTTATGATGATCCTGCCAAAGTTTCCGGGGCAGAACTAGCGCTGTTGAATGCGCAAGGAGGTGCTATCGGACTATTAACCACAACGCGCCCGGTTTACGCCAACACCAATTACATACTTAATCAGGCTTTCTACGGCGCCTTGGCAGATCAAACGGCCCAGTCAACGCCCGTTCGTTTGGGTGACTTGGTCCGGATTACTAAAAATAACAGCCTGGCGGGCAGCCTTAACCGCAATTTCACCTTACTGGGCGATCCGTCCATGGCCCTGGCTTACCCGCAGGCGGAAATTACGCTTACGCGCCTTAACGGTCTGAGGCTTAACGCAACGAACGATACATTAAAGGCCCTGTCTTCGGTTACGCTGGAAGGTGAAGTCCGGCAACAGGGCCAACGTTTAACCGATTTTGACGGAACGATTCAGTTGACCATCTTTGCCAAACCAGATACCGTAAAGACGCTGGGAACGGAAAAAGATAGTCCGATAATGTCGTATCAGATTTACCAGCGTAAACTGTTTGATGGTAAGGTGAGCGTACGGGCCGGCCGGTTTATCGGCGAGTTCAGAATGCCGAATTTAACGGGTCAGGCACCAGGATTAGGTAAGCTCGTGGCCTATGCCGTTCGGGCAGATAGCCTTTTTGACGCTACAGGAAGCTACGGAAAGCTTTTTATTGATCCGCGAAACGCAAATTCAGTAGCCGACACGAAGCCACCCGTCATTCAGTTGTTCATCAATGATACGACGTTCCGCGAAGGCCAGTCAGTAATTGGGCCGCGTGTCCGATTAATTGCTCGTCTGAAGGATGAATCTGGTATTAATATTGCGGGTTTAAATACGAACAACGCGTTGACGCTTTGGCTTAACGACGAGACGCCTGTAATAGTGAATAATTACTTTTCGGCAGATGTAGATAATTACCGATCAGGCACTATAAATTATCTTTTCAACGACCTACAACAAGGGACTTATACCGTTCGTTTAAAAGCCTTCGATCTGTACAATAATCCCGCAGAGGCCGCGTTGAAGTTTATAGTTTCTGACAAGCCAGGTCTGATAATTGAAACGGTAACGGCATTCCCGAACCCCGTCTCCGACCAGGCTACATTCCAAATCAAGCACAATCGGCTTGGTGAAAAACTGGAAGCTACGTTAACCATTGTTGATATTAAGGGCCGGATAATTGCGAAAGAGCAGGCAACGTGCACAGAATGTCAAACTGTCTGGAGCGATTTAGTCTGGAATGCGCAGTCGTCAGCTAGTTTAGTAAACGGTATTTATTTTTATACAATCATCTTAAAATCAGCCAGTGACGGCTCCGTTACCAAGACGTCCGGCAAACTTATTTATGCTAGATAGTTATAGATAAAATCTGTTTAACCCATTTTGTTTCTTTTTAATCCTCGTAACTTTGACGTTCTCATTGTGCAGCTTGATAACCACAATGAATTTTGAGTAAATTAACCTCCTGTATGAAACGTACGTTTTCGTCTCTTTGTCTGTTTGGTTGTTTAGCATTTTCACTGGTAACAGAAGCCCAGACTATAAGCGGTCAGGATACTACTGCTTTGCGGATACCAACGTCTGCAATGCCTTTCTTAGGCTTTACGCCTGATGCACGCAGTGCTGCCCTTGGTGATGCTGGTGTTGCGCTCGGCGCAGACGCAAACGCAATCTACTGGAACCCCGCCAAACTCGTCTACGCCGAAAAAGACCGTGGAGTCGCTTTATCGTACACGCCCTGGTTGCGTAACCTGGTAGACGACATGTATTTTACCTATCTGTCGGGCTATCAGAAAGTAGGTAAAAACCAGGTAATTGGCCTATCCTTACTTTATTTCGATTTAGGTACCATTTATTTCACCAACGGCATTGGGGTATCGACAGGCTCGTTCAATTCACGTGAGTATGCCGCGACTGCCTCTTATTCCCGTCGGCTTTCGAGAAACTTCTCGATGGGCGTTAACATGCGCTACGCAAGTTCGAACCTCGCTGGGAGTAACTTCCTGAATGGCGCTTTGATCAAACCCGCCAACACGGTCGCCGCAGACATCAGCGCTTACTACGAAAACGAAGCGCGTGACGAAATAACGGGCCAGGGTGTTAAGTGGGCTTTCGGCGGTATGCTCTCTAACTTAGGTGGTAAAGTAAATTACGGTACCGATGAGCGCTACTTCCTGCCGACTAACCTTCGTCTGGGAACGGCAATGACTTATTACACAGACAAGTATAATAAGTTTAACTTTGTTGTTGACCTGAACAAACTGATGGTACCAACTCCCCCTCAGTATCAAACTGTTAATGGAAAACCGGTTCTTGGGCCTAACAGCAATCCTGTAATCCTGAAAGGGCGTGATCCTAGAACGTTGACTTCCCTAAGCGGTGCTTTTGGCTCCTTCTCTGACGCACCCGATGGATTTGCAGAAGAATTAAAAGAAATCAATATTTCAGCTGGTGCTGAATACTGGTACAATGATCAATTTGCGGCGCGGTTGGGCTATCAGCACGAAGCGCGGATTAAAGGTGACCGGAAGTATTTTACGGCTGGTATCGGCATCAAATTGCAGCAGAAATACGGCATTGACTTTGCCTATCTGATGCCAGTCCGCCAGGGTAGTCCGCTGGCCAATACACTCCGGCTCTCGCTAACCCTCAATCTGGATAAAAAGCCACGGGCCGTAAATAGCGAAGAAGAATAATCAATTCCTTTGATAAAAAACAAAATGGCATTTCTCCGGAAGTGCCATTTTTATTTCCAATATGACCCTGGATAGAACGCTGGCGCCGGCCTTTAAAACGGTTGATGAAATTCGTGTCCCATCAGTTGAAACCTTCATTCTTGACAATGAACAACCTGTTTATCTAGTTCGGGCGGGCGAGCAACCCATCCTACGTCTCGAATGTATTTTTGAGGCGGGCTCCTGCTACGAACCGCTACCCGGCATCTCAACGCTAAGCATGAAAATGCTGGCCGAAGGCACGCGCCAACGGTCATCGGCGCAAATAAACAGCTATCTGGATCGGTACGGCGCTTTTCTGGAATCCCACAGTGGTACCGATCGGTCAAGCCTGACTATCTACTGCCTGAATAAGTACTTACCCGAAGTTTTGCCTTTGCTTCAGGAGCTACTGGCCGAATCGGTCATTCCCGAAAAAGAGCTGGCCGATCAGATCAACATCACGCGGCAGAACTTGCAGGTTAATCTGGGAAAAAACAATTACCTGGCCAGCACGCTCATCCGGCAAAATGTTTTCGGAGCCAGCCACCCGTATGGCTATCGTCAAACACCGGAAACGCTCGACGCCATCCAGCAGCAAATGGTTGAACAGTTCTACCAGCAGCGCATCCAAAATCGGCCTTACCGGATTGTTTTAGCCGGCCAGGTAACCGAAATGGAGTTCACGCAACTGAACCGAACCCTGGGTAGTCAGGCGCTAACGCCCAATGACGCGGACGTAAACCTGCCGCCGATTGTGACCACCAACGAACGTACCATTTTGCTGGAGAAGGAAGAAAGCCTGCAATCGTCCATTCGCCTGGGCCGACTGCTATTCACGCGCCAGCATCCTGACTACTTCCCGGTTTTAGTTCTTAATGAAGTATTGGGTGGTTATTTTGGCTCGCGGCTTATGAAAAATATCCGGGAGGAAAAGGGCTTTACCTACGGCATCTGGTCGAGCTTATCGACTTTCCCACGGGCGGGCTACTGGACGATTGGCACCGACGTAAAACGGGAATTTACGCAACAAACGCTGGACGAAACCCGCAAAGAAATCCGTCGTTTGCAGGAAGAATTAGTGCCTGATGAAGAGATGGATGTGGTTAAAAATTACATGGCAGGCTCTTTTGTTGGCTCATTGAATACGCCTTTTGAAATTGCAGACCGCTATAAAGGCATTTTATTAGACGGGTTGCCAGCTGATTATTTGACAACGTATATTGATAACCTTCGCGCCGTTTCTGCTGAGCAGGTCTTAGAAATGGCAAATAAATACTTGCAGGAGAAAGACTTGATTGAAGTCGTCGTTGGCGGCAAATAACCTGATACTTGTCCCGCTCTCATTGCTGAGAGCGGGACAAAAAATTATACTTCAAGCTCAAAGGCTGACAATTGTACAAACTGCGCAATCCGCTGATTAATTTCTTCGGTAGTCAGTTCAAAAAGACGTTCCACGCCGAATTTCTCCACGCAGAAAGAAGCCATTGCCGACCCATAAATAATCCCGCGTTTCATGTTGGCAAAAGACACGTCTCCCGTGCTGGCCAGATAACCAATAAAACCACCCGCAAAGGTGTCACCGGCACCGGTTGGATCGAATACTTCCTCCAGGGGCAGAGCGGGCGCAAAGAAAATATGACCACCGTGGAAAAGCAGCGCCCCGTGCTCTCCTTTCTTGATAATCACCGTTTTAGGACCCATCTCGCCAATTTTGGCCGCCGCCTTTACCAGGGCATACTCCCCCGAAAGCTGACGCGCTTCTTCGTCGTTGATGGTGATGACATCCACTAATTTCAACACATCTTTCAGGTCGTCCAGCGCAATATCCATCCAAAGGTTCATGGTATCAATCATGATTAGCTTTGGCCGGGTTCTCAGGCGTTCGATTACTTTTTTCTGGATCGCCGGAGCCGTATTGCCCAGCATCAAAAACTCACAGTCCTGAAAGCTTTCGGGAATTTGCGGATCGAAGTTCTCCATCACGTTCAACTGTACCTCGACCGTATCCCGCGTGTTCATGTCATTGTGGTACTTTCCCGACCAGAAAAATGTTTTCTCGCCTTTCCGGATTTCCAGGCCCTCGGTATTGATATTTCGTTCTTGCAGGTTGGTAATCATTTCCTGCGGAAAATCATCGCCAACAACAGCAACCAGGTTGTTTTTGTTCGTAAAGTAAGAAGCCGATAGCGTAATGTACGTAGCCGCGCCTCCGATGATTTTGTCCGTTTTTCCGAAAGGTGTTTCCAGCGCATCAAAAGCAACGGAACCGACAGTAAGTAAGCTCATTGATCTATTGAAATTTGAGGTGAGACCCAACGCCAGATCGTTCAGCGTTGAGCAAGTAATTAAATAATCGGATGTCGTTTAAACTCTTTGGTCCTATCAAATAAGTACCGATAGGTGGCGTGCTGCTTATGGACTTCTCCACCCAGCATCCGCGAGAAACGAAGCATTTTCGGGTTGAAATCGCCAATCCAGTTGAGTTCCAGTTCTTTGTACTGGTAATCTTTTTGCCAGGCGACCTTTGAAAAAGCCAGGGCAATGGCCGACTCGATTCCGCGTCCCTGGTATTCGGGAATAATACCGAAAATTACGCCAAAAGCCTTCCGATTGGTTTTCATCAGCTTATGGTATAAGAACTTGAGCTTGCCAATAAGGTTCAACTTCCCGTTGACATGCTTGAAAATCTGGTTTAATTCGGGCAGCATGATGAAGAAAGCAATGGGTTCTTCCTTGTGGTAGCCAAACCAGATCAATTCTTCCTCCAGAATCGGCTTCATCCGCAACATAAGCGCTCGGGACTTATCGACAGACATATCGCCCACGCCCAAATGCTTGGCCCAGGCTTTGTTGTAAATAAGCCGAAAATCTTCTGCGTACTTTTCCAGGTGCTTTTTCTCGATGTGTCGGAAGGTATAAGTAGGATCTTCCAGCGTACGAACGGAGCGTTCAAAAACCGAGGGATGGATTTTCGCCCGCACTTCATCTTCCGGCATAGGCAGAAAGAACGTCAACTGCCGAAAGTATTCCTGAAAACCGTATTGATCGAAAAATCCGACGTAATAAGGTTTGGTATAAGGCATTCCATACGTAGGCTCCTTATTGAAGCCTTCAATGAGCAGTCCCCACCAACGGTCCCGTTCTCCGAAGTTGATCGGGCCATCCATGGCTTCCATTCCTTTCTGGCGCAGCCATTCCCGGCAGGTATCAAAGAGCAGAAAAGCCGCTTTTTCGTCGTCGATGCATTCAAAAAAGCCCATCCCGCCCGTCGGCTGGTCGTTGTTTTGGCTGGCCGTTTCGCGGTTGATAAAAGCAGCTACGCGACCAATGGCTTTGCCCGATTCGTTTAGCAACAGCCACCGAACGCACTCGCCACTTTTGAAATATTTATTTTTTTGGGGATTAAATACATCTTCAATATCCTTATCCAGTGGCCGTATCCAGCAGGGATCGTCCTTGTATAACCGAACAGGTAGTTGGAGAAATTCTTTTCGATAGGTCGGGTTTTCACCGACTTCGACCATCTTCATACCAAATTGTTTCGTGCTTGAACAACAGAATGCGAATATAGCAAAAACGCACCGACTTACCGTTCCTATTGAAAAGCTGAGCCGAACGTCGTTTTCCCCGCAACGTTTTGTAAATTTGCGTGTTTAGCAATTACCTGCCCAACTACGGTTCTGAGCAACCTCGATTTTTTATGCAGCAACCCCTAAAATTGTATAATACACTTTCCCGCCAGAAAGAACTTTTTGAACCCATCAATCCGCCTTATGTAGGCATGTACGTTTGCGGCCCGACCGTTTACAGCTACGTCCACTTAGGTAATTTACGCACCTTCATGACGTTCGACCTTCTGTTCCGGTATTTGACTCATATCGGTTATAAGGTTAGGTACGTTCGGAATATTACCGACGTGGGTCACCTAGTCGGCGATGGCGAGGATGGAGAAGATAAAATTGGGAAAATTGCCAAGCTGGAGAAGCTGGAACCGATGGAGATTGTTCAGCGCTACACGAATGATTTTCACCGGGTAACGGATAAATTCAACATGCTTTCGCCCAGTGTCGAACCGTCGGCAACGGGCCATTTGATTGAGCAAATTGAAGGCATTAAAGAGCTAATCGACAAAGGCCTAGCCTACGAATCGAACGGCTCTGTTTATTTCGACATCAGCAAATACAACGAGCAAGACGGCCAGTACGGCAAATTGTCCGGCCGCGTTTTGGATGATTTGCTCAACGAAACCCGCGACCTCGACGGCCAGACCGAAAAGCGCAACCCACTTGATTTTGCGCTCTGGAAACGCGCCGCCCCCGAACACCTCATGCGCTGGCCTTCGCCCTGGAGCGTTGGTTTTCCGGGCTGGCACCTGGAATGTACGTCCATGAGTACCAAATACCTGGGTCGGCAGTTCGACATTCATGGCGGCGGCATGGACCTTAAGTTTCCGCACCATGAGTGCGAAATTGCGCAGGCCAGAGGCATTAACGGCGTTGAGCCGGTCCGCTACTGGTTGCATACCAACATGCTGACGGTCAACGGTCAGAAAATGAGCAAATCGCTGGGAAATTCATTTTTACCCGCTGAGCTTTTCTCGGGTAGCCATGAGTTGCTTGAGCAAGCCTACTCGCCCATGACTGTCCGGTTTTTTATGCTGCAATCGCACTACCGCAGCACGCTGGACTTTTCCAACGAAGCGCTCAAAGCCGCGCAGAAAGGCTACAAGCGACTGGCAAACGGTTTGCGGGTGATCAAAATGCTTGAGTACAAGCCCGCCGAAGACGTGGCGATTGATACCAAGAAGAAGCAGGATATTGAGAAATCGTTTCAGGCTTTTTATGATGCCATGAACGACGACCTGAATACCGCCGTGGCTATCGCCAGCCTCTTCAACCTGCTGAAATACGTCAACATGATTTACATGAATCAGCTGGCTCCGGCGGCCATTGGCGAAGAGACCTTTGATCAGTTGAAAACAAAATTTGTCTCTTTTCTGGAAGACGTACTGGCCCTGAAAGAAGAACCCGCGTCGGATAGCCAGGCGGTTATTTCGGGAATGCTAAACTTATACCGGGAATACAAGGAGCAAAAACAGTACGAAAAAATTGACCAGATCCGGCAGTATTTCAAGTCGCAGGGTCTGGCAATCCGGGACATGAAACACCAGATCGACTGGGCATACGAAGAATAAATCAATACGCCGGGCGAATTCCATACGCGAATCCTTAACTAGATATGATTTCTAAAAAATTAATTTTCGGGTCTTTTCTACTAACAGCTATGTTGTTTAGCGCTTGTAAAAAGCAGAAGCAGGACCAACAGGAGGCGGACGGCTCGCAGCCTACGGTTGTAAAAACGCCCGATTTCAGTGGGGATTCTGCGTACGCTTACGTAGCCCGGCAAGTCGCTTTTGGACCGCGCGTGCCCAACACCGAAGCACACCGCCGCTGCGGCGATTACCTCATTGCCAAGCTGAAAGAATACGGTGCGCAGGTAACTGTTCAGGAATTTACGGCAACGACGTACGACGGTAAAAAACTGGCTTCCCGTAACATCATCGGCAGCCTGAACCCACAAGCGGCCAAACGCATTCTGCTGGCCTCCCACTGGGATAGTCGCCCCTTTGCCGATCAGGACAGCGTAGCCACAGACCGCCAAAAACCGGTTCCCGGTGCCAACGACGGTGCCAGTGGCGTTGGCGTATTGCTCGAATTGGCCCGTACCGTTCAAAAAGGAGAGACGAAGCCTGAAGTTGGGATTGACATTATTTTCTTCGATGCGGAAGATTGGGGAAATGCTGAAAAAGCAACTGATACGGTAAATGGCATTAATTACATGGGCTTCTGCTTGGGTTCACGGTATTGGGCGGCCAATAAACATCAGCCTAATTACACCGCTTATTATGGCATTTTGTTAGACATGGTGGGTGCCAAAAATGCGACTTTCCTGCGCGAAGGCGACTCGGTCAATTACGCCCCGAGTGTGGTCAATTCCGTTTGGCAAGCTGCCAGCGATTTGGGATATAGCCAATATTTTGTCAATCAGCCAGGACCAACGATCCTGGACGATCACATTCCCGTTAATACCATCGCTAAAATTCCCATGATTGACATTCTGCATACCAATCCCAGCACGGGCGGATTCTTCCCGCACTGGCATACGGATACAGACAACATGGATCCCATTGACCCCGCTACGTTGAAAGCTGTCGGCCAGGTGCTGTTACAGGTTTTATACCGGGAAAGTATTCAGTAATCAGGAGTGAACCACGGCGGACTCTATACATAATGAAGATTGTTAAGCCATTTTTTTATTCGTTTTCCGCAGTGAGAGGTGCGTCGCGGTTCACTATTCTTGGTCTGTTCTTTGTGCTTACAAACTGTTCCGCACCAGATCGGCTTGGCAAGCTGGATCTGGTGAAATGGCGGCAGGACCGTGGCGGTTGCCAGGGCGTGCGAACGGGCCAGATTGATGACTTAAAGTCGGTTCGGGAGGAGCTTAAAGGCAAAATGGCCAATGACATCAACAAAATTCTGGGCCGACCAGACATTAACCAACTCGCAGACCGGAATCAGAAATATTACGTTTATTTCCTGGAACGTGGCGCCCATTGTCAGGATGTCCAACAGAAATCAACGGCGCGTACGGTTGCCCTGCGCATTGGAGCTATTGGGGTAGTCACCGAAGTTACCTTCCAGCGCGGTCAACCCTGATGCCTACACGTAAAACTTCTTACGAATAATCATTTCTTCCACTACATCGGGCACCAAATACCGAATGGAGCGATTGGTTTTGATGGCTTCCCGGATAAACGTAGCCGAAATATCCAGCAGCGGGGCCTCGAT
The DNA here is from genome assembly GCF_021484805.1 of Tellurirhabdus bombi. Classification (NCBI taxonomy): domain Bacteria; kingdom Pseudomonadati; phylum Bacteroidota; class Cytophagia; order Cytophagales; family Spirosomataceae; genus Larkinella; species Larkinella bombi. The sequence continues at coordinate 1,252,913 of NZ_CP090557.1, forward strand.
GGACTTCACTTGCGGATGCTGTTCCAACGGGCTAGGCTCACTGTTAGGACGCGGATATACGTAGAGGCCGTAATACTCCAAAATCTTATCGTGGTTTTTCCAGTTGGGAAACTGGGCCAGATTATCGCCTCCCATAATCAGTTTAAACTGATGCTGCGGATACTTTTCCGAAAGCCGGATTAAGGTATCAATGGTGTAGCTTGGCTTAGGCATCGAAAACTCAATATCGCTCACTTTTAGCCTGGAATTGTCGGTAATGGCGCGCTCCACCATATCCAGCCGGTCGAACTCGTGAAGTAAGCTCTTATTTTTCTTGAACGGATTTTGCGGCGATACCACAAACCACACCTGGTCCAGATCGGTAGCCGTCGCCATCGTATTGGCAATAATAAGGTGGCCAATATGGATCGGATTAAAGGAGCCAAAAAATAAACCGATATTCATAAGGAAGCGAGAGCTAGCTTGAGCCTATTGCTGCGATTAAACCATTTGAAATTAAACGAAAAAAGGGCGGCCTAGGCCACCCTTTTTGTTAGATTACTGTCGCCTTATCCGGAATTGTGCCGTTCTGGACAAAGTCGTCTACTAACCTTTGTGCTTTCTTTAGCGCGTCTTCCAGTGTATCATTGACCAAAACAACGTCAAACTCGTCCTGGAAGCTAGCCTCAAAATGAACCTTAAATAACCGTTTGGATAAACTGTCTTCTGTTTCGGTACCCCGCGCCATTAGTCGCTGCTTCAATGTTTCCTCGTCGGGTACTTTAACAAAAATAGCCAGCGCGCGATCACCGTAGTATTTTTTCAGCTTAAGTCCGCCCATCACGTCTACATCAAAAAGAACGTGTTTACCACTATCCCATAGGCGCTGGATTTCTGCTTTTAGCGTACCGTAGAAAGCACCGACATACACTTCCTCCCATTCGACAAATTCGTCGTTATCGATTTTTTGCTTAAAATCTTCGGGAGTTAGAAAGTAGTAGTCTTTACCGTTCTTTTCGTCACGGCCTCGGCGGTCGCGGGTGCAAGCAGAAATGGAAAAACCCAGATTCGAATTGGTGTCTAGCAGGTGCTTGACAATGGTGGTTTTTCCGGACCCGGAGGGGGCTGAAAAAATAATAAGTTTACCTTCCAAAACTGTTAATTAGCTAATGGCAACTTGTGCTTTGATAGCCTCAGCTACCTTTTCTGGACAGCATTTCTTTTCAACTTTACCTTGCAGTGCCGCCCGAATGCACTTTTCTAAATGATACATATCGATGCAGGGTTTGCAGATATCGATATGTTGCTTAAAATGTTCAATCTCTTCTTCAGTGGCACCACCATCAAGAATAGCTTGAATTCTCTTCAGGCATCGCGCCTGATTGTCGCAACGCTCTTTCATGGGGGCCGTTTCCTGCTTGCCTTCCGCACTTACCGAATCTGATGGATGTAATGAACCCGACATTGGAAAAATTAAATTTATTCCAGAAATAATTCTACGTTATATTAACTTCTCTGATAACTCAATATACCCCAAAAAAAGTTTCCGATTGTTGTTTATTGTTCTAATTTATTCTTCATTTCGGTTGTAGCCCATTGACGTAGCGTAATCACGCAGTTTTTCTTTCAACAGGTTCCGAGCACGGTGCAGTCGCGAACGAACAGTACCAATGGGAATATCTAGAATCTTTGCCATCTCTTCATAGGTGAAGCCTTCGATATCACAAAGGATGATGACAGTTCGAAAATCAACCGGTAACGAATTCAGAGCTGTTGCTACCTCATCACCAATCAGGTCTTGCACAGTTTCCGCACGCAGGTCAACGGTGTGCTCGGTTTCGACTTCCTCCGAATTGTAGGTTGTCTCTACGTCCTGATAATCAACTTTTGCCGGTTCTTTACTTTTCTTCCGGTAATCGTTAATGAAGCTGTTTTTCAGAATGCGGAACAACCATGCTTTCGCGTTAGTTCCCTGTTCAAATGACGAGATAAAACGAAAAGCCTTTAAATATGTATCCTGCACAAGGTCGTTCGCATCGTCTTCGTCCATGGTTAGGCGAAAGGCGAAGTTATACATGGAGTCAATGTGCGGCATAAACTCCTTGTTGAAAACCTGATATTTTTGCTCATTTGTATATCCTTTCGAGTCGTTTGGATATCCTTCAAGCTGCGTATCCTGCGTATCTGACATAATTTCGGGCATAATGGTCATAAAGTTAATAAGTTTACCGGACGCGACTATTATTCCTATCAACCTCCTGCAATCGTCCGGTGATACACATGAGTAAGACAGCCAGTTACGCTTTCAAACATTAAATAAACTTTATTTAATGGATAATATAAAAACGAACCGGAATGTTTGAGTAGTATAGCAAAAATCACTCCCAGCCTAAGCCAACGGTATAAATACGACAAAATGACAGCTAGCGATTTATTCTATAGATGCCGAAAATAGATTAAGTTTTCAGATCCCTGAAATACAATTTCGCTAAACTACAAAATGAACGGCTGAGCGGTCAGAATAAAGGAATGAAGCGTTTGATGGCTCTAGTTTCGGGTGAAATACTGCACCAGCATAATGCTCACAGACGTAAACAACGTACTGGCCAGCACCTTGATCAGCGTCGGAATTAAGAGCGTTAAACTATTTGCCTCAATGAACAGCAAAGCGGAGTGATGGATGAGGGTCAGGATAAAAACATAGTAGAAAAAGTTGAGCGCGCCCATTTCGTGAATGGAAAACAAAATCCGACTGCTTTCGAAGCCCCGCTGGGCAGCCTGAAAACGCACCACTAACGGCCTGAGGTAAGTCATCAGAACAGTAGCCGCCGCGTGCATTCCTAACGTGTTGTAAAACATATCGACAAACAAGCCTATCCCGAACGCAATCAGCAGGCAAAGCATCATGCTTAATTCGTAAGGCAGCATCAGAATACAGGCGACGTAGATATAGCAGAAAGCAATGTCGAACAAGGCCAGATTCCGCACAATCAGCACCTGAAGAGCTAAATATAGAACAAACAGAAAGATTACATTTAGTATTTCACGTAGCGTCATGGTGAGTTGCGCACAGACGGAATTCAGAAAGCAGGAACTCTCTGGATAGCCTGCCTATTTTTTATTCGGTTGGACCTGTTTTTCTAATTTCTCCTGCTCAGTTTGCAGGCGGTTTTCAACAATGTAGACAAATGACAGCGTACTAAAATCGGTCGCTACATTTAACGTAATCTCATGAAACGTCTGGTCTGGTGCTGCAACGGCCCGGGCCACATTGCCAACCAAGATCCCCGGTGGAAAAACAGAGTTATGCTGCGAAGTGACGACAGAATCGCTTTTATACACTTTGATATTCCGGGGAATGTCAAACAGCTGCATTTTCGTCGGATCGACACCGTCCCAGCGCACCGAACCGATATCGCCCCCTTTCACGAGTCGCGACGATACCATGAACTCGGAATGCAGAATAGAAGTTACCACCGACAGATTTTCGGAGCAGATTTTAACCATCCCCACCACGCCAGTCGGCGAAATGACGCCCATGCCCGGATGAATCCCATCGGCAGTTCCTTTGTCAATCGTAATGTAATTATTCGGATGCGACGTGGTGTTGTTAATAACGCGGGCTACCGTAAACTGAAAGCGTGTAGCAAAAACAGAATCGGTTTTATACGAAGCGGGAGCCAGGGGAGATTGTTGCTGAAGCTGAGTCACCAACGTATTCAGGCGGCGATTTTCTTCGGCTAAGTCCGCGTTCACTTCCCGAAGGCGGGCGTAATTTCGGGCGGCGTTCGACCAGGTCAATAGCTTCGCCGCATACCGGTTCGACGTATTGAAGTACTCGACGCTCCAGTAGTTATTGTTGTTGATAATAAAATAAAAACTCAGTACCTCCAGCAGAATAAACAAGATGAAGTTTCTGCTACGGGCAATGAATTGAAACAACTCAAACATATGAGAGTGAAGAAGAATCCGGCCTGCGTAAAGAGTCAACGTTATCAATCAACTCTTCGCGCAGGCCGGATCGTTCTTAACTAATTAAAACCGATTTGTAGATATCGAGATTTTTGATGACTTCACCCGTGCCTTTTACGACCGCTTTCAGCGGATCATCGGCTACGTGAATAGGCAGCTTCGTTTTAGCACCAATCCGCTTATCCAGACCATGCAGCAGCGCACCGCCACCCGTAAGGTGAATTCCGTTGGTGTAAATATCAGCCGAAAGTTCCGGCGGCGAAATTTCCAGCGCCTTCATCACCGCTTCTTCAATTTTTGAAATTGACTTGTCGAGCGAATACGCAATCTCGCTGTACGTCACTTTGATTTCTTTCGGAATCCCCGTCATCAAGTCACGACCGCGAATTTCATAATCTGCCGGTGGATTGTCGAGTTCCGGCAATGCCGACCCAACTTCCATCTTGATCTGCTCTGCCGAACGCTCCCCAATGAGCAGGTTGTGTTCGCGGCGCATGTAATCCACAATGTCGCGGGTGAAAACGTCCCCCGCAATTCGGATCGACTGCTCGCAAACAATGCCGGACAGGGCAATGACGGCGATCTCCGTGGTTCCCCCACCGATATCAACAATCATGGTTCCGTTTGGCTGGGTAATGTCAATACCAATGCCGATAGCGGCGGCAATTGGCTCATGCACCATGTATACTTCTTTGGCTCCGGCATGCTCGCACGAATCCTTAACAGCGCGTTTTTCTACTTCGGTAATTCCTGATGGAATACAAACAACCATACGGTGCGAAGGCGAAAACAACCGGCTTCCCGTATCAATCATCTTGATCAGACCACGAATCATCAACTCGGCGGCCGTAAAATCGGCAATTACCCCATCTTTGAGCGGACGAATTGTTTTTATATTTTCATTCGTCTTTTCGTGCATCTGCATGGCCTTGTGACCAATCGCGAGAACTTTGCCGCTGGCTTTGTCCATCGCAATGATCGAAGGCTCGTCTACCACAATCCGGTCTTTGTGTATGATTAGTGTATTGGCCGTACCCAGGTCAATGGCTATATCACTGGTTAAAAAATTGAAGAGTCCCATTCGTACGTTCGACAAACTCGCTGGAGTAATGATATTTACTAAGCTTGCAAAAATATAGAGAAATATAGACAACTGAGCGAATGGCCAACTTATTTTAATACTTTTTTTAGATGATAACTTGTCAATAAATCAGTACGTTGGGCGTATCAATACGTACATGCGCCAGAAAATTGTACCTTTGTCGATTATGGGAATACGTTCTGCATTGAGTAAACCGCTGGCTCGTTGGATTGTACAACGCCAGCGGGAGTGGATGTTCCGGCCGGGCGAGGCCCAGCAACATTGGTTTAAAAAGTTGGTCGATGAGGCAAAAGATACGGCTTTTGGCCGCGATCATCATTTTAAGGATATTCATACTTACCATGACTTCCGTCAGGCTGTCCCTGTTCGTGATTATGAGGACCTGAAACCCTACATCGAGCGAATTCTGGCGGGCGAATCCGATATTTTATGGAAAGGCAAACCTCTTTACCTAGCCAAGACCTCCGGCACTACTTCAGGAACTAAATACATTCCCATTACTAAAGACTCTATTCCCAATCACATCAATTCGGCCCGTGATGCGCTCCTGAACTACATCAACGAAACAGGTAACGGTGCGTTTCTGGACCAGAAGCTTATTTTCCTTTCGGGTAGTCCAGAATTAGATCAGAAAGCCGGCATCAACGTCGGGCGGTTGTCGGGTATATCCAACCACCACGTTCCCGCCTATCTGCGTACCAACCAGATGCCTTCCTACGAAACCAATGTCATCGAGGATTGGGAAACAAAGCTGGAACGCATCATCGACGAAACCATTAATCAGCCCATGTCGCTGATTTCGGGAATTCCGCCTTGGGTACAAATGTATTTTGACCGGATTCAGGCGCGAACGGGCAAGAAAATAAAGGACGTCTTTCCGCATTTTTCCTTGTTCGTATACGGCGGCGTTAATTTTGAACCGTACCGCGCCAAGCTGTATGATTCCATCGGCAGAAAGATTGACAGCATTGAAACGTATCCGGCTTCCGAGGGTTTCATTGCTTTTCAGGATACCCAAACGGAAGAAGGTCTGCTGATGACCCTCAACAGCGGCATTTTCTACGAGTTTGTTCCGGCAGAAGATTATTTTGCCAAAAACCCGCGTCGTCTTACCATTGAGCAGGTTGAACTGGGCAAGAATTACGCCATCATTATCAATAACAACGCCGGGTTGTGGGGATATTCTTTAGGCGATACCGTCAAATTTGTTTCCCGTGACCCCTACCGGCTGGTGGTTAGTGGCCGAATCAAGCACTTTATTTCCGCCTTTGGCGAGCACGTCATTGGCGAAGAAGTTGAAAAAGCGTTGCAATACGCCATGGAGCGGCACCCGGGAACCGAAGTGGTTGAATTTACGGTAGCTCCCATGGTAGCGCCAGCCGAAGGGTTGCCCTACCATGAGTGGCTGATTGAGTTTGCTACGCCACCCGCGAATCTGGAAGCTTTTGCCCAGGACATCGACGACCGGCTGACCAAACTGAATGTTTATTATGATGACCTGATTTCGGGTACGATTCTGCGCACGCTCAAACTGACGGCGCTGCCGCGGGGCGCTTTCCAGCAGTACATGAAATCACAGGGTAAATTAGGTGGGCAAAACAAAGTACCCCGACTGGCCAATGACCGGATCATTGCCGATGGCTTACGGGAAATTGCCCAAAAGGTGTAAGACAAAACTATAGCGTGTTATTGAATGACTAAACCCAAACGCCACGTCGCCATTCTCGGCTCAACCGGCTCTATCGGAACCCAGACCATTGATGTTATCAAGGCAAATCCTGAACGGTTTGTTGTTGAAGTACTGGTCGCGAATAACAACGCCGAACTACTCATTCAGCAGGCCGTCGACACAAGGCCCAATGTCGTGGTTATCTGCAACGAAGATCGGTATGAGCAGGTTTTCTCCGCGCTTGACCCTTTGGGAATTAAAGTGTATGCTGGTGCCAAAGCGGTGGCTTCTGTGGTCCAGATGGACAGCATCGATATTGTTCTGACGGCCATGGTTGGTTATTCCGGCCTATTGCCCACCATCAAAGCCATCGAAGCGGGGAAAACCATTGCCCTGGCTAACAAAGAAACCCTGGTTGTTGCTGGCGAATTAATTACCAAACTAGCCGCTCACAAAGGCATTAATATCTTTCCCGTTGATTCGGAGCATTCGGCCATTTTTCAGTGCCTGATTGGGGAGTTTCATAACCCCATCGAAAAAATCATCCTGACGGCTTCGGGCGGCCCTTTTCGGGGAAAGTCGTCCGAATTTCTGGCCACCGTCACTAAAGAGCAGGCGCTGAAACACCCCAACTGGAGCATGGGGGCCAAAATCACGATTGATTCGGCTACCCTAATGAACAAAGGCCTGGAAGTGATCGAGGCAAAATGGCTGTTCGGCGTTCAGGCGGACCAGATTGAGGTGGTAGTTCACCCGCAAAGCATCATCCATTCGCTGGTGCAGTTTGAAGATGGCAGCATCAAAGCCCAGTTGGGCCTTCCCGATATGCGCCTGCCGATTCAATATGCACTGGGCTATCCGGACAGACTAAAGTCTGATTTTCCACGTTTTGATTTTACGCAATACCCTTCATTAACCTTTGAGCAGCCAGACCTGAAAACGTTCCGGAATTTGCAGCTGGCTTTTGAAGCATTGAGCCAAGGTGGCAACATGCCCTGCATCATCAACGCCGCCAACGAAGTAGCCGTAGATGCCTTTCTTCAGGATACAATTGGTTTTCTTGAAATATCAGACGTGATTGAGGCGTGTATGCAGAAAGTTAGTTACCTTGCCAATCCGACGTATGATGATTACGTCCAAACCGATGCGGAGACAAGACGTATCGCCCAGAGCAGAATTAAAAATCACGTATAAATGTTATCTGTCAATAACAGAGAAACTAGTCAATCAGTAATAGCAGGTTATAAATGGAAATATTAGTTATGGCGGGGCAGCTCATTCTGGGGCTGTCAATTCTGGTAGGGCTTCATGAACTTGGTCACCTTCTGGCAGCCAAAGCCTTCGGAATGCGCGTGGAGCAGTACTTCATTGGTTTTCCGCCAAAAGTGTGGAGTATTCGACGGGGAGGAACGGAATATGGTCTTGGTGCAGTACCGCTGGGTGGTTTCGTTAAAATCTCCGGCATGATTGATGAATCGCTCGATACCGAGCAAATGAAAGCAGAACCCCAACCCTGGGAATTTCGCGCCAAACCAGCCTGGCAACGCCTTATTGTTATGCTGGGTGGTATCATCGTTAACATCATCACCGGTATAATCATTTTTGTTGCCATTACGTATAAAAATGGCGATACATTCCTGTCAGTTAATGATGCTAAATACGGTATCGTAGCGCATGAGTTGGCCCAGCAGATTGGTCTGCGTACGGGTGATAAAATCGTGGCAATCAACGGAAAACCGTTCAATAACTTCAACGACGTACTAAGCTCCGACGTTTTGCTGGGCAACAACAGTACGTATACCGTTAATCGGGCCGGCGAACAAGTTGTTGTTGAGCTGCCCAATGACCTGGTTGACAAATTTTCGGACAAGAAAAGCGCGCCTAAATTCATTGAACCCATCATGCCATTTGAGGTAGGGGAACTGATGAAGGGCATGTCAGCCGAAAAGTCGGGAATGAAGCCTGGCGACCGGATTCTATCCGTCAATAACCAGCCAACGCAGTACTTCCACGAGGTGCAGCAAATCATTAATGCCAACAAAGGCAAAGCGGTAGCGATCAACGTGCAGCGGGCCAACCAAGTCAAAACATTGAACGTAGCCGTATCGCCGGAAGGTACCATTGGCTTTTACCCCAAGTCGCTGTTAAAGCTAACCACGGTGAACTTTACCCTTGGAGAATCCCTCGTACGGGGCACCGAGCGGGCTTTCAGCGTCATCTTCGATAACATCAAAGGTTTTGGCAAAATCTTCCGGGGCGAAGTTTCTGCGTCAAAAGCCCTGAGCGGTCCGATTGGCATTGCGCAAAATCTGTTCGGAGGCATCTGGGTATGGGACCGTTTCTGGTTTGTAACTGGCTTGCTGTCGATGGCTCTGGCTTTCATGAATGCCCTGCCAATTCCGGCCCTCGATGGTGGACACTCGGTTCTGTTGCTGTATGAAATGGTATCCGGCCGCAAACCTTCCGACCGTTTTCTGGAAGCGGCGCAACGGGTGGGCATGGTGATTCTGTTAGGCTTGATGGCCTTTGCCATATTCAATGACGTCTTTAAGGCTTTTTATTGATTCATTTATAAAACAAATCGGGCCATCTACTGCGATGGCTCGATTTGTTGTTTCTTACCATTCTATTTTGGCTAAATTATTCAGAACTATAGCGGTCTTCTTTAGCGTTCTACTTCTGTCTGGTGGACGTCCTCTGGCCCGGCATGATTTTCACGCCAGTGTCGCCCAAATGCAGTATAACGCGGCTGAAAAAACCTTTGAAATAAGTATTCGAATGTTTACAGACGACCTGGAAAACGCGTTAAGTAAAGAAACGAACCAAAGAATACAATTATCGGCGAAGGATACGCACAGCCCACTGATTGAACGTTATATTCGCAAGCATTTTAGTTTCATCAACGCACGCAAGCAAGCTAAACCGTATCAGTACATTGGCAAAGAGCAGGAAGGAGATGCAACATGGGTCTATGTTGAGGTTCCTTTTGCCGAAGCCCTAAACGGATGCACGCTGCGACAGAACGTATTGATGGATATGTTCGACGATCAGGTCAATTTGGTAAATATCACCTATTTGTCAGGCAAAAAAACCCTCTTATTCAAACGGGGGCAGGCCGTTCAGGAAATTAACTGGTAGACGATCAGCTTCTTTTCCTCTTTTAGGATGTTTTACTTACCTTAGAGCAAGTTGACTAATCTGGCACATACCTTGATGTATATCCACAACTACTTATAGGTGTTACTTTTTCCGCCGTATATAGTCTTTTAACTGTCAGATTGGCAGGTTTAATGTATGAATTTTAACAAGCTCCCCGATACACAAGTATGGCTGGCCCCTGCCGATTTCGATGATAACCTCGAAATGATTCCGCTAGGATCAGCAGAAGATTCGGACGACGATTACGTTGTGCCGAACGAATTACCCATTCTGCCCGTGCGGAATACGGTATTGTTTCCTGGGATGGTAATTCCGGTAACCGTTGGTCGACAGAAATCGATCCGGCTGGTTAAGAAAGCTTATAAAGGCAATCGAATTATTGGCGTTGTAGCGCAGTTGAATCAACAGAAAGACGAGCCTACTGCCGACGATCTATATAAACTCGGAACCGTGGCGTATATCATTAAAATGATTACGCTGCCCGACGGAAATATTACCATTATTATCCAGGGCAAGAAACGGTTTGAGATTCAGAACTTTTTGCAGGAAGAACCCTTTCTGACAGCTTCTGTCCGCCAGATTGATGATCATTTTCCGAATCCAACCAAGAAAGAGTCAAAAGCGCTGATTCAGTCGCTCAAAGAAGCGGCCTACAAAATCATGCGGCTGAACCCGGAAATTCCGCAGGAAGCCCGGATTGCGCTCGACAACATCGAAAGCTCAACGTTTCTGATTCACTTTCTGTCGTCGAATACCAACGCGGAAGTGACAGAGAAACAGCGCTTGCTGGAAGCCCTGGAAGGTGCCCAACAGGCTACAATGCTGCTGGAGCACATGATGCGGGACATTCAGTTGCTCGAACTAAAGCGCGAAATTCAAACAAAAGCCAGTTCGGACATCGACCAGCAGCAGCGCGACTATTTCTTGCGGCAGCAGATCAAAGTTCTTCAGGATGAATTGGGCATGGATACGCCCGACCGGGACCTGGAAGAAATTCGTCTGAAAGCAGCCCGTAAAAAATGGCCGGATGCCGTTAAGGCCCATTTTGATAAAGAACTGAATAAGCTCCAGCGCATCAATCCCATGGCTCCGGAATACCCGGTGACCATGAATTACATTGAGTTGATGGTTGAATTGCCGTGGAATGAATATACCAAAGACAATTTCGACCTTAAACGCGCTCAGAAAATTCTGGACTCCGATCACTTCGGTCTGGAAAAAGTGAAGGAACGCATGATTGAGTACCTGGCCGTTCTGAAGCTTACCAACGATTTGAAAGCGCCCATTTTGTGCCTGTATGGCCCTCCGGGCGTTGGTAAAACATCGTTAGGCCGTTCGGTGGCCAAAGCCTTAGGACGCAAATACGTTCGGATGGCACTCGGCGGCGTTCATGACGAAGCTGAAATTCGGGGACACCGCAAAACGTATATTGGCGCCATGCCGGGCAAGATTATTCAGAATTTGAAAAAAGCCGCTTCATCAAGCCCGGTCTTTATTCTGGATGAAATTGACAAGGTAAGCGCCGACTTTCGGGGGGATCCATCGGCGGCTTTGCTCGAGGTGCTAGACCCTGAGCAAAACTCGACCTTCATGGATAATTACCTGGATGTGGAGTATGACTTGTCGAAAGTCCTGTTTATCGCTACAGCTAACTCACTGGATACCATTCACCCCGCCCTGCGCGACCGGATGGAAATCATTGAGGTAACGGGGTATACAGTCGAGGAAAAAATTCAGATTGCCAAGAAATACCTGTTCCCTAAACAGCGCAAAATTCACGGCCTGAAACCGAAAGATTTAGTGATTGAAGACAAGGCGCTTCAACGAATTATCGACGGTTACACGCGCGAATCAGGCGTTCGGAACCTGGAACAAAAGGTTGGCGCGCTGGTGCGGAAAGTGGCCAAGTCGATTGCGATGGAAGAAGACTATCCGAAAACGATCAAATCGGCGGATATTCCTAAACTGCTGGGTGCTGAGATTTTCGACCGTGACTTGTATACGGATGACGATGTAGCCGGAATTGTTACCGGACTGGCGTGGACACAGGTGGGCGGCGAAATTCTGTTCATTGAGTCGAGCTTGAGCCGGGGAAAAGGAAACCTGACCCTGTCGGGCCAACTGGGCGACGTTATGAAAGAATCAGCCGTTACGGCACTTTCTTATTTGAAAGCCCACGCGGACGAATTGAACATTGATTACCGCCTGTTCAATCATTACGACCTGCATATTCACATTCCGGCGGGCGCGGTGCCAAAAGATGGCCCGTCTGCGGGGATTACCATGCTTACCTCCATCGCTTCGATTTATACCCAACGCAAGGTAAAACCGTTTTTGGCCATGACAGGGGAAATCACCCTGCGCGGCAAAGTTCTTCCGGTTGGTGGTATTAAAGAGAAGATTCTGGCGGCAAACCGGGCGGGCGTGCGTGAAATCCTGATGTGTTCTAAAAACGGAAAAGACGTTCAGGAAATCAACCAGAATTACATCAAAGACCTGACAATCCATTACGTTGATAATGTTAATCAGGTGCTGGAAACGGCGCTGTTGCCGGAGAAAGTACGTCGTCCGATGAATTTTGTATTTCCCGACGAGAAAGAGCGGGAACTGGAGAAAGTAACTTACTGATAAATTTTTTTATCGACCCCAAAACAGCTTTTCGTCGCACGATGAAAGCTGTTTTGGGGTAATTTTTTGCCTATGATACCACTCCCTTCGTCATTCCGCGAACGCCTGCAAACCCAATTAGGTGAGGCTTATCCGGACTTTGAAGTGGCTCTTAACCAGCCTGCCCCGGTCAGTATTCGGATTAATCCGGCCAAACCCAGGCTTAATACGGATGGACTGGAACGCGTACCGTGGTGTGATACGGGCTTTTACTTACCCGAAAGGCCCGTTTTTACCCTTGATCCGTTGTTCCAGGCAGGCGCGTATTATGTGCAGGAGGCATCATCCATGTTGCTTGCTGAAGCGGTGAAGCAAACAGTTAATTTGAGTAAGCCGCTCCGTGTTTTGGATTTGTGCGCCGCGCCAGGTGGAAAAAGCACCTTGCTGGCTTCCTTGCTTTCAGACAAAAGTCTGCTGGTTTGCAACGAGGTGATTCGCACCCGCGTGCCCATTCTGCGGGAAAATATAGAAAAGTGGGGGTTTCCAAACGTGGTAATCAGCAATCACGATCCCGAAGATTTCAGCGGATTGGCAGGCTTTTTCGACCTCGTGCTGGTCGATGCGCCCTGCTCAGGCGAAGGTTTGTTTCGGAAAGATCCCAAAGCAGTGGCCGAATGGTCGGAAGCCAGTGTCCAGCTCTGCGCCCTGCGGCAACAACGCATTCTAACCGAAGCCATGTCGCTAGTCAGCGAACGCGGTGTGCTTCTCTACAGCACTTGTACTTATAACGACGAGGAAAACGTACAAAATGCAGCGATGCTGGCCGAGCAGGGTTTTCAAAGTATCCCGCTGGACTTTCCTGCTGGCTGGGGAATCACCGAAAAAAAATCAGGTGATTTAACGGGTTACCAATGTTATCCGCATAAAGTCAAAGGCGAAGGCTTTTTTCTGAGCGTATTTCGTCGCAAAAGCTCGACCGGATTACTCCCTAATTTACCCCGCAATTTTAAATCGTTTAAGCCTTTGCAGCCTAAACAGCAGGCCGCCTTACAGCCTTTTTTGCAGAATCCAACCCAATACTCTTTTTACGTAAAGCCCAACGGTGACTTGCTGTCGCTTCCGACCGCGTTGACAGCCGACTTTCTGAGACTGGATGTTGCCTTACGCAACAAAGGAATGGGCCTGGATTTAGGTACGTTCAAAGGCACTGACTTTATTCCATCGCACGCGCTGGCTTTGAGTTCGATTGTTTCCCCACAAATCCTAGGTGTTGACTTGACCAAAGAAGATGCGCTGCGGTATTTCAAAAAGGAAAATCTGATTTTGCAGGAACCAGCAAAAGGGTGGTTGCTAGCCAAATACGAGGGCCTCAATCTTGGCTGGTTAAAAGGCGTTGGTAACCGCGTCAATAATTACCTGCCCAAAGACTGGCGCATCCGAATGGACATCGAATAAGCGCTTGATTTCGGCGATGTTGTGATAAGCTGGTAATAGTATAAAAGTAGTTTGCCGAAAAATCATCATCTTTGTCAATAAAACTCAATTATTTTCAAGATACAGAATGGCTTACGGATTATTGAAAGGAAAGCGCGGTATCATTACCGGTGCGCTGGATGAGAAATCAATCGCCTGGAAAGTGGCGCTGAAGGCAAAAGAAGAAGGGGCTACGTTTACGTTATCGAACGCACCCATTGCCATGCGGATGGGCGCCATCAAAAGCCTAGCCGAGCAGTGCGAAGCTGAAATCATACCCGCCGATGCAACTTCAGTAGAAGATATTGAAAATCTTTATACCAAATCCGTGGATGTGCTGGGCGGCAAAATCGACTTTGTTCTCCACTCCATTGGAATGAGCCCGAATGTCCGGAAAGGTAAGGCTTACGGTGACCTGAATTACGAGTGGTACCAAAAGAGCATCGATATTTCGGCGCTGTCTTTCCACCGCCTGATGCAGGTTGGCGAGAAAATGGATGTCATCAATGACTGGGGCTCGTTTGTCGCCTTGACGTATACCGCCGCTCAACGCGCATTTGCATTCTATTCGGATATGGCTGACGCAAAAGCCGCTCTGGAATCCATTGCTCGTAGCTATGGCTACCGGTTTGGCAAGCTCAAAAACGTTCGGGTTAACACGGTTTCCCAATCGCCAACGGTAACAACGGCGGGATCGGGCATTGGTGGCTTTAACGATTTCTACAGCTTTGCGGATAAAATGTCGCCACTGGGCAACGCCTCGGCGGAAGATTGCGCGAACTACGTCGTGACGCTGTTCTCCGACCTGACCCGGATGGTGACCATGCAAAACCTCTTCCACGACGGCGGTTTCTCTATGACTGGCGTCTCCCAAGACGTAATGGACATGATTCAGGCTAGCCAGCAGCAACAGCAGCAATAAAAATTCATTTCAGGAGCGAAGCTCTAACGCTTCGCTCCTGAATTATATCAATTCTCTTACCTGAATCCGGCTGTTCCCATCCAGCCCTTTTTCTACCTGAATCTGCACGCTGATCCGCTCCTTGATCTCGTGGCGGTGCGAAATAATTCCAATTGTCTTTTGGCTATCCTGCTGCAATCGTTCCAGCATTACAATGGCTGTGTCGAGTGTTTCCGGGTCGAGCGTTCCGAAGCCTTCATCAATAAAGAGGCTTTCAATCTGCACATTCTGTGACGCCAAATCGGATAAGCCTAACGCCAACGCCAGACTAAGCGTAAAGGTCTCCCCACCCGACAAGCTGGATACCGAGCGTTCTTTGCTGCCCTGGTACTGATCAACAACGTACAGTTCTTCCTGCCCATCGTGGGGCTTAAGCAGCAGGTAGCGATCCGTTAGGTCTTTCAAACGACGGTTGGCGAGGCCAATCAACTGCGCCAGGGTCAATCCCTGAGCAAATTTACTGTATTCATCGCCGCGTGCGCTGCCAATCAACCGGTTCAGATCACGCCAGGGCCGGGCTTCGGTTTCCAGTTTTTGTAAGTCTTTGGACAGCCGCTTCAACTTCTGTCGGTTCTCACCATCCTCGTCCAGTTGCCGTTTGTAATAGCCAACTTGCTCGCGATTTTTCTGCACGCTGGCCCGCAAAGTGCGCAAATGTTGCATGACCTCTTCCATCGGTAGCCCGTTCTGGCGGCTTGCTATAGCCTGTTCCTGTTTTGTCTGCTCATCCTGGCGCTTGCTTTTAATTTCGTTTGCCTCCCGTTCCAGCACCGTTTTCTGGTCCCGCAAAGCCTGAAGCGTTCGGCTATCCAGCAGACTGGCCCGGGCCTGAGCCGGAGAAGCAAATCCCCGTCTTTCCAATTGGGGCAGCAGGGTCTGGGTCAATGTCGCATATTGCCTATCGAACTCCGCAAAGGCATCGGTTGCGTTTTGTAACAGTTGGCTTTGGGTAGCCTGGAGCGATTGGGATTTTGTAAAGTTATTGACCAGGTTTTCACAGACCTCTCGGCTATCGTCGCCGACGTATAATTTTTCCTTTTCCAGCTTTAACCGCTGTGCTTCCCGCATGCTCTCCTGAACCAGGCCAAAGTCATCGGTTAACCGGCGCAAGGTCGTATCCTGTTCCCACAACGATTGCAGTACGGCTAAATCCGCTCGTTTGGCATTGGCTAGTTTGTGCTGGTCTTTCACCTGCTCTGCCGACAAAGAGGTGTCTAGCGCCAGGGTCGTTAGCTGTTGGGCAATCTCCGTTCTCTTTTTTGAATACAGGTCCCGTAATTCCTTACGCTGGTTGACAAAAGCATTCTGGTCAGCCTCAGCGATCAGAAGCTGGCTTTTCAGCTCGTCAAACTGCTTCTTTTTGGCGTTCCAGTCGGAGGATACCAACTGAAGTTCCAGCTCTAGTTTCCCGGTTTGATTGATGTAATGCTGCGCATACGGATGTTCCAGCGAACCACACAACAGACACGGTTCCCCCGCCCGCAGTGCTTTTCTTAACTCTTCAAAATCGGCTTCCTGCGCCAAACGAATTTTATCCTCTTCAAGCTGCTTTTTCTTTTTGTCGAGTGCCTCTAATTCCTCCGCATATTGCGCTAAGACAGGCGTTTTATTTCCGATAAACTGGCTTTGTTTCTCAATTTTCTGATTGAGCGTCATGCCATCTCCCAGACGGTCCTGCTGCTGCTTCAGTGCCTCGTAGAGCAATAACAAGTTGTTCTCCTGATCAATTAACAGAGCCACATCGCGCTGGATATTTTCCGGATTAAGCATCGGATATTCCTGCTCCAACTGCACCAGTTCAACACCAATGGTTTTATGGCGCTCCGCAATCAGGCGGGTTGTGGCATCAATGTCTTTGGGATCTAACGACCGAATCCAGGTTTCCTTGGCGGCCTCAATCGTTTCCTTGATAGCTTTGAACGGCTTCTGGGCGTTTTCCCGCTCCGCTTTAAGTTGCTGCGTCAGCTTCAGAATTGTTTCCCGAAAGGTATCGATGTCGCGCACAAAGGTTTCTGCCGAAAGCCGCGATTGGCCCGTCAAAGTTTGGGCTTTGGTAACCAAGCTGGTAATCTGGCCGGCTAGTACTCCTGATTCCTTACGCGCTCTTTCTTGATTCTCTCTTTCGCGATTGCGGTTGGTTTCAATCCCGGTCAGATTTGCTAATTCGCCGGATAAATCAGCCACCGCTTCGTGGCGGTTGAGCCGCTCCGCTTCCACGCCGAAAGCTTCCTGCTTCTGGCGCAACAGAGCCTCCCGCTTGTTCAGCAAAGCGAGCTGTGCGTCGGCTTCCGCTACTTTCTGGAGTATTTTCTCCTCACTCTCCCAAAACAGGATTTCCTTTCCCTCCTGTTCCAGTTGGTCATTCAGCGCCTTTTGCTCTTTTTTCAGGTTTTCAACGGCTTCGCTACTCAACACCTGAATAACGTCAATTTCCTTCTGCTTTTCAGCCACCTCTTTATCAAATTGCCGACTGATTTCGTGCGCTCGCTGGCTTAACTGGCGGTAAATTTCCGTGCCGGTGATGCGCTCCAGCATTTTGCTTCGCTCACCTGCTCTGGCTTTCAGAAACTGGTCGAATGCTCCCTGCGCCAAGACAATTGACCGCACAAACTGATCATACGTCAAGCCAATCAGCTCTTCGTTTTTCGCCGGAAAATCACGCAAATTTTTAATAGCAAATAACTCACCCTCAGACTTTTCATCTTTTAGGTGGGCCACTTCCATCTCGTAATTATTCCAATTGCCGTTCCGATTTTTGGCAATCGACCATTTTGATCGGTATGTCTGGTCGTTTACTTCGTATTCAACCTCCGCATACGCCACCGATTTAGGTTCGTGGGCGGCCTGCTGGTTGACGATGAGGCCTTCTTCGGTAATGTTTGCCAGTGAGATCGCGCCGGAAATGCGGGGAATCCGGTTAAAAAGCGCTAGAGTGATGACGTCGAGTAGCGTACTTTTTCCGGCCCCGGTCGGTCCAGAAATAACGAACAGGCCCGTGCTGCTTAATAAGCCTTCGGTAAACCGGATCGGTTCGTGCTCACCGTAAAAAGAATTGATGTTACGAAAGCGTATTTGCCGAATCTTCATGCGAAATCAAAGCGGATTGTTCCGTTACGAGGCGGTATAATTGTTTGTAGGTTTCCAGTAAAAGCTCCCGGTCATTGCCTTCAGTCTGCGCGTTGTCCAGACGACGCGCAAAGACATCCAAATAGGATAAATCCTGCAAATGGGTATCGGCTACGTACAAGGATTCCAGCCCTTGCAGTCTATTTTTAAAAATGAGTCGCGACTTAGCCACTAAAAAAGAGGCGTCGGCATAGTCGCGTTGTAGCTGCTCAAAATGCGTTCGGGCGCTTAAGGTTTCGTTTTCCTCTTCCACCAGCACTTCGACCAGCGTAGGCAGGTGCTCGTCTACGCTTTCAATTGAACCCAACATTTCCCGGACATACTCCAACGGACCAGAAACGTGCCGAAGCGTTCGGTTACGCGGCACGGGAATGGTTTCAACCGCCGTTACTTGGCCGTTTTCTACGGTCAATTCCAGCAATTGGTGGTGATTATTTCGCTCACTGAAGCTAAGCGGCAACGGCGAACCACTGTAACGCACGGTATCGGAAGCGCCAATTTTTTGCGGCACGTGAATATGACCCAAAGCAACATAATTAAAGCCGCCCGGAAAATGTTCGGATGAAAAAGCCGCCTGACCTCCCACCGAATGGATTTCGCGTTCGCTTTCGGGAGAAATAGAAGCACCATTGACATAGAGGTGGCCCATCGCCAATACCGGAACGTCTTTGTATTCGGTATGGCAAAAATCGCTGATGCGTTCGTAGTGGTTGCGAATCCCCATGCGCACGGCTTCCAGCCGGTCTTCGTAGGTCTGACCAGAAACCGATTGACGCAAATCGGCGTCTCGAAGGTAAGGCACGGCAGCAACCAGCAGGTCCGTTGAGCCAGTTGCCAGCCGAATCACTTCCTCCCGGCAGTCGCCATTCGTGCAGCCCACCACGTGAATGTTCAGGTGTCGAAGCAATTCCCGGGGTGCATTCAGCTTACTCGCCGAATCGTGGTTGCCTCCCGTTATAATGATTTTCCGCTGGAGCGGCAGCATCTTGGTCAGGAACTGGTAATACAACGACATCGAGCCGTCATTCGGGTTTGTGGTGTCAAATACGTCCCCGGAAATGAGCAGGACATCGATCTCCCGTTGCTCTATTGTCTCCGCCAGCCAGTCCAGAAAACGAACGTGATCGTCGCGCAGGTCGTGTTTATACAGCCGTTTTCCCAGATGCCAATCGGCCGTGTGCAGAATCTTCATGCCTTCTTAAACTTCTTTCCAACCGGAAGTTAGCCAAAATTCTGCTAAGGCTTCAAAATAAATGTCTGGTTCGGACATAATTCCAGGCCAAAAAATACCTTTACTTTTGTTCTTCTTTTACAGAGAGCGATATGCGTATCCAGAAGTGGCGATCGTAGTTACTCTTAGGGAATGAATTTCAATTAACAGTAGCATAACTTCTTACGAATAAATGGAAAATCCTGTTTTAATATTTGGGGCTGGCAGCCTGGGTGTAACCGCTCTGGATATTTTTCAACGGAATAGCGTCGTGGTGTACGGTCTGCTCGACGACAACAAGGAATTGCACGGCAAAGAATTTGGTGACATTACGGTTTTGGGCGAAACGGATGACGATGGCTTTCTGAAGCTGATCGGTCAAAAGTGCGAAGCATTCGTTGCGGTTGGCGATACGCGGGTACGGAAGCGCCTCGTGAAAATGCTTAACGACCGGCGGCACATTCAGCCCGTTAACGCCATCCACGATAAAGCCATCGTATCGACACTGGCGGCTATTGGCCACGGTAATTTGATCAGCGCCAATACATTGATTAATGCATTCGCTACCATTGGACAACATTGCATTCTTCAATCGGGCGTCGTGATCGAAGCACAGGCGAGCCTGGGCGATTTTGTCCACGTGGGTACAGGCAGCCTGATTAATTCGGGGGTAACGGTTGAGGAAGGCGCTTTTATCGGCACTGGCGTGACCATTGTTGCCGGTGTGACCATCGGAAAAGGCGCGCGGATTGGAGCAGGCTCCGTTGTTATTGAAAACGTTGGCGCAGGAACAACCGTCTTCGGGAATCCAGCTCAAAAGGTTTAAGAAGCAGTCAGCCTGGGCGATTCTCCAGGCTGACACTTATTTTTTTACTCTACGTATAGTTCAACATTGGCCAGAAAATCCTGGTACGTCCGCTCGATCCCCTCCTGTAATTCAGTCGTGTGTTTCCATCCGAAGCTGTGCAGCCGGGATACATCCATGAGTTTACGGGGTGTTCCGTCGGGTTTGTCGGTATTCCAGTGTACTTCGCCCTGGTAGCCAACCACCGTTTGTACCATTTCAACCAGTTCGCGGATCGTTACATCTTCGCCCGTACCAATGTTTACAAACAACTCGTCGTTATAGGTTTCCATCAAAAATACGCAGGCTTCGGCCAGGTCGTCAGCATGCAGAAATTCCCGACGCGGCGAGCCTGTCCCCCAAACTTCCACAAAAGGAACGCTGTTTACTTTCGCCTCGTGAAACTTCCGGATCAGGGCTGGCAGTACGTGTGAGCCTTGTAGGTCGTAGTTATCATTGGGACCATACAGGTTCGTTGGCATGGCCGAAATAAAGTTTGCTCCGTATTGGCTGCGGTAGGCTTCGCACAACTTAATACCGGCAATTTTAGCGATGGCGTACGGTTCGTTCGTTGGTTCCAGAAAACCGCTCAGCAGGTATTCTTCTTTCAGCGGTTGCGGAGCCAGTTTTGGATAAATACAAGATGACCCTAAGAACAGCAACTTCTTGACGTCATTCTGGTAAGCACTATGAATGATATTCGCTTCAATCATTAAATTCTCATACAGAAACTGAGCGCGGTAGGTGTTGTTAGCCACGATCCCACCTACTTTTGCCGCTGCCAGAAAAACATAATCTGGCTTTTCTGTTTGAAAAAACTCCTCAACCAGCGCCTGGTTCCGCAGATCTAGTTCGGAGGAGGTGCGGGTTACAATATTTGTAAAGCCTTCCGACTCCAGTTTCCGTACAATAGCCGATCCTACCATTCCGCGGTGTCCGGCTACATAAATTTTAGCGTGTTTTTCCACAATGAGTTAATTTTGAGAAAGATTGGAACGATTTCAAGCGAAATAAAACCGGTCTTCAATCGTTCCAAATATAACAAAGAACCGGCGTATTTTATTACCGATGATTCGAATTGCTTTAGTTGGTCTCCTGTTCATTATCACTGAACAAACGCTTGTTGCCCAAACTCCGGCTACGACTACCCAGCCCGATGCGCTGACTACTTCGGCACGCCCTACGGCTATTCCCGAAGCCAAGAAAACATCAATCCTGACTACGGTTGAGCAAACGCTTGGCGTTGAAGGGACGGTTAAAAGAACCAAAGACGAGGTCAAAAGAACCAAAGACGACGTTAAAAAAACGGTTAATAATACCAAAGAGGAGTTCAAGAAGACCGTTAATTCAACTAAGGATCAGGCAGAAAAAGCAGCCGAATACGCCAAAGGGGAAGCGCAGAAACTAGACGAATTTGCAACTGAGACCCTGCCCGATTTAGGATTAAAATTAAGCCAGGCAAAGAAAGAAAACACGGAAAAAAAGAAAAAAAGCAAGCTACTCCGCACCGAATACGAAGGTTTGCCCATTACCGAAGCGTACACCAAATTTGGTAGCGGGGATAAAACCATTATCGAAAAATTTACCGTTCTGAAACAGTTTCGGCAACCGAGTCCGTATGTTCGGGAGATTTACTGGTACGATGCCAAGGAACAGCGCGTGCGCTATTCGGTCATTAAAGACAAAGAAAAATCGTTTATCCTGCACGGCCCCTACAAGCGCTACCAGAACGGCAATCTGATTGAAGAAGGTTACTATTATGTGGGCGCTAAAGATGGTCGCTGGGAGCGATACGACGGAAATTTTATGCTCTCCGATAAAGTCCGGTACTCCCGTGGTTTTCCGGCTGAATCACAAATTACCTACTACGACTCCACACATACAAAAATCAAGGAAGTGCTGCCTAAAGAATACGGAAAGCTGCACGGCACGTATTTCGCCTTTTATGAATCTGGTCAGTTAGCCGCCGAAGGCCGCTACGACAATGGCACCAAAGTAGGCCGCTGGACGGAATATTACCCCCACCGCCGGGCCAAGAAAAAAACGACACAGTACGCTCCTAGCCGCTGGGAAGACGATTTTGAACCTTACTTAATTGGAGAGTGGGACGAAAAAGGCAAAGTCGTGTACGAGCGTCCCAAGGAGAAAGTAATTGCGGAAGAAGAGCAATAAGTTAAAACCAGCTTTTAACGAGCGGTAAGGCTTTTTCTGCCCACTGGCGATACATTTTTCCGGAGAAATGCAACTGATCGTCTGCTATTTGCGACAGATCGCCGCTCGCCGTTCGGGAGATCGGCGTAATATCAACGTACGCAATACCAGCCTTCTGGCATTCTTCCCGCGCCACAGCATTAAACGCATCAATTTCGGTAGCAATCTTCTGTCGGTTCTGGCTGGCAGCAAACGGCGTTACGCCCCAATCAGGAGTCGATAGAACAAATACCCGCGCTTTGTTGCCCCCTGCATATTGAGTTGCCGTTTGGAGCAACGCATTAAATTCGCTGCGGTATTTTTCCAGGCTCTGCCCCCGGTATTGGTTGTTGACGCCAATAAGCAGCGAGACCAGGTTGTACGTTTTGGTGTTGCCAGAACTCTTGATGGCAGCTTGCAGCTCTTCCGTCGTCCAGCCGGTTCGGGCAATGATGTCTGGATTCGCTACATTAACGCCCTGTTCGCGCAGCATCGTGGCCAGTTGAACACTCCAACGATCCGTTTCCGGTACGCTCTCGCCGATGGTATACGAATCGCCCAGCGAAAGAAACGTGTATTGAGGCGAATTGTTCGTCATCGATTTTTCGTCAACCTGGGTGCAGGCCAGCAAAAGAAGAAGGGGCAGAAATTTAACGAAGAGACACAAAGGCTGAAGCACGATATATAAGGCAAAATAGATCACCTTATAAACTAAAAGTCGATGATATGGTTCACGTTAAGCGAGCACCTACCATCGACTTGGAAATTGCATAACGTTTAGCGGCGCTTTAGCTTGGCCTCGATTGTCTGCTGGGTATGCGGCACGGCGCGCAGACGTTCTTTCGGGATCAATTTGCCGGTATCAATACAGACGCCGTATGTTCCATTTTTAATCCGTACTAAAGCGGCATCTAGTTGTTGAATGAACTTTTGCAAGCGAGCGGCTAATTGGCTCAGGTTTTCACGCTCACTGGTGTCAGCCCCGTCCTCTAATAGCTTCGATGTTCCCGACGTATTGTCGGTACCACTATCGTTACGCTTACTGAGTGTTTCCTTGATGTAATTAAGCTCACTCCGAGAGGCATCGAGCTTTTGGTTAATCAAAATTTCAAACTCTTTCAGTTCTTCCTCCGAGTAACGCTTCTTTTCTTCCTGAACCATGAGGAGTAATGTTTGTAAAAGTGGTGGTTACCAAACGGTGTTGTTTAAACAACAAAATTACAATTCCATTGATTCATTTCCATATGTATTTGCTTACCGTTTAAAAAAAAGTCAAAAATTACTGATTGGTCAAAATCGACTTTTGCCAATGATTCTTTGGCTAATGACTTCCAGAGAGGCTAGTCTACTACTAAAAAATTATGGTCCCTTTCACATACTTTCGCACAAAAAAAATAATACTATATCCAGAAAAAATAGTTATTTATTAGTGGGTTGTTATTTTTGATATTTTTGTATAAGCACTTTAATGCTTTCACATCAACTAAAAAACCAGTTTTATGGCTTATATAGAACCTGCTCCGATAAAAGATAAAGAAAACCCGCTTGAATCGATGATGTCGCGGTTTGATGCCGCTGCTCAGCTCGTGGGAATCACGGAGGAGATGTATTATATTTTGAAGGTTCCGGCCCGGCAAGTCATTGTCGGTCTGCCCATTACGATGGACAACGGGACCATTAAAGTCTTCGAAGGCTACCGCGTTATTCACTCCAATATTTTAGGGCCAGCCAAAGGCGGGATTCGTTTCGATCCGGCAGTTAACCTGGACGAGGTCCGGGCCCTGGCTGCCTGGATGACCTGGAAATGCGCCGTTGTTGACATCCCGTATGGCGGGGCTAAAGGAGGAATTGCCTGCAACCCGCGCGAAATGTCTTCGGGTGAAATGGAGCGGCTGATGCGCGCTTATACCGTGGCCATGCTCGACGTTTTCGGCCCAGATAAAGACATTCCCGCTCCTGACATGGGCACAGGCCCGCGCGAGATGGCTTGGCTCATGGATGAATTTTCGAAATCTAAAGGCATGACCGTCAATGCGGTAGTAACCGGCAAACCCCTTGTTTTGGGTGGCTCACTGGGCCGAACCGAGGCAACGGGTCGCGGCGTAACAGTAGCGGCCCTGGCGGCTATGGATAAACTTCGCATGAACCCTTACCGGGCGTCAGCCGCGGTTCAGGGCTTTGGTAATGTCGGCTCATTCGCCGCTTCGCTACTTCATGAACGGGGTGTATCCGTAATGGCGATCAGCGACATTACAGGCGGTTATTACAACGACCGGGGTATTGACATTGAAGCAGCCCTGGCTTACCGGAATGCGCACAATGGCACGCTGGACGGTTTCACGGGTGCCGAGCGAATCAGCAATGAAGAGTTGCTGGCCCTTTCGGTTGATGTGCTTGTACCGGCAGCCAAGGAAGACGTCATTACGGCGGAGAATGCGCACAGCATCCAGGCGAAAATGATTGTTGAAGGCGCCAACGGGCCGACTTCAGCCAGCGCCGACGACATAATCAATCAAAAAGGCATTGTAGTGGTACCCGATATTCTGGCAAACGCCGGTGGTGTAACCGTCTCTTATTTTGAGTGGGTGCAAAATCGGATTGGGTACAAATGGACGCTCGACCGGGTTAACCGCCGTTCAGACCGCATTATGAAAGATGCTTTTGACCGCGTTTATGAAGCATCGCAAAAATTCGGCGTTTCGCTTCGTCTGGCGGCCTATATCGTAGCGATTGATAAAGTGGCTAGTACGTATAAATTCCGCGGCGGATATTAACAAAAAAGACTGTAAAGGGTTAAAAATAGAGCATTGTTGGTACCAAAGCGGTGTTCCATTTTTAACTCTTTACCCTAGTTTTGGGGCATTTGCTGATTGTTTTGTACTTTCACCCAGTTTTTAACAGGCCCCTTTTTCTATGACGATTCACAAGGAAGGATACAAAATTCTTCTGGTGACGGTTGTGGTGCTGCTTGGCATCAACCTGCTGACCAATTATTTATTCTCTGGCAACGATACGGCTTTCTGGCTCGTACTGTCGATTAGCCTTGTCCTTTTCCTGCTGGTTCTGCAATTCTTTCGCAAGCCCCGCCGTACTACAACGCTTAACGATAAACACGTTATTTGCCCCGCTGACGGCACAGTGGTCGTTATTGAAGAGACTGTTGAGACCGAATATTTCAAGGGTCCACGCCGCCAGGTTTCTGTTTTCATGTCTCCCCTGAATGTGCACATCAATTTTCACCCGATCTCGGGAATTGTGCGTTATGTTCGTTATTATCCCGGTAAATATTTAGTCGCCTGGCACCCAAAATCCAGCACGGAAAATGAACGTACCTCGGTCGTTGTCCAAGCGAAAAATGGGGTTGAAGTGCTGTTCCGGCAAATTGCGGGTGCGATGGCGCGACGGATTGTATGGTACGTCAAAGAAGGTGAAGAAGTAAATCAGGGCAGTGAATTTGGCTTTATCAAGTTTGGCTCCCGGGTTGATATTTACTTACCGCTGGATGCCGAAATCAACGTAAAAATTGGTGAGAAAACCAAAGGCGGGCTAACCGTACTTGCAACACTCTCCTAACGCAAAGATCTTAACGTAAAAAAGCCGTAGGATGCATCCTACGGCTTTTTGCTATTTATCAGGCTATTCTTACTGAACTTCAGCCTCTTCAGTTGCGTATTCTTCAACGGGTATGCAGGCACAAATCAGATTCCGGTCACCATACGCATTGTCCACGCGGCTGACACTCGGCCAGAACTTGCGGGCTTTTACGTAAGGCAGCGGGAAAGCTGCTTTCTCCCGTCCATAAGGGCGGTTCCAGTTGTCCGTCAGCACGACAGCTGCCGTGTGCGGTGCGTTTTTCAGCACGTTATTGGCTTTGTCTGCCTGGCCTTCTTCCAGTTCGCGAATTTCCGCCCGAATGCTAATGAGCGCATCGCACAAACGGTCCAGCTCCGCTTTTGACTCCGATTCGGTCGGCTCGATCATCATGGTACCCGGCACCGGGAACGACATCGTTGGCGCGTGGAAACCGTAGTCCATCAACCGCTTGGCAATGTCTTCAACCTCTATGCCCGCCGCTTTGAAAGGTCGGCAATCGACAATCATTTCGTGAGCGCAACGTCCGTTAAGGCCTGTATATAGAATTGGATAATGCCCTTCTAAACGCGATTTAATGTAATTGGCATTCAAAATCGCGTATTTCGTGGCGTTGGTTAGTCCTTCGCCGCCCATCATGGCAATGTAAGCATACGAAATAGTCAGAATGCTAGCCGATCCGTAAGGGGCCGCTGAAACCGCGTGAATCGCCTGCGCACTACCAATCCGCACGACCGCATGACCCGGCAGGAAAGGAACCAGATGTTCCGCCACGCCGATAGGTCCCATGCCTGGGCCACCGCCACCGTGGGGAATACAGAACGTTTTGTGCAGGTTCAGGTGGCAAACGTCAGCACCGATGCTGGCCGGAGAAGTTAAACCCACCTGCGCGTTCATGTTGGCACCGTCCATGTATACCTGGCCCCCATTTTCATGGATAATGGTACAGATTTCCTTGATGCTTTCTTCAAAAACACCGTGCGTCGAAGGATACGTAACCATCAGGCAAGATAAATCCTGGCTATACTGAGTGGCTTTATTACGTAAATCTTCTACGTCGATATTGCCGCGCTCATCGCACTTGACAATAACGACTTTCATACCGGCCAAAACCGCACTGGCGGGGTTCGTGCCGTGCGCCGAAGATGGAATCAGGGATACGTTCCGGTGGCCGTTGCCCCGGTTTTCGTGGTACGCCCGAATGACCATCAGGCCCGCGTATTCGCCCTGCGCACCAGAGTTTGGCTGCAATGACATGGCCGCAAAACCCGTGATCTCGCACAACCACTGACTCAGATCCTGAATCAAATCCTGATAGCCAAGCGTCTGGTCTTTCGGCGCAAAAGGGTGCAGTTTACCAAACTCGGGCCAAGTTACCGGAATCATCTCCGCCGTAGCGTTCAGCTTCATGGTACAGCTTCCCAGCGGAATCATCGAATGTACCAGAGAAAGGTCTTTCTCTTCCAGCGAACGCAGGTACCGCAGCATTTCATGCTCCGTATGATGCGTGTTGAACACCGGATGGGTCAGATAAGTCGATTGACGAACCAGTCGCTCCGGCCACGTAATTTCCAGACTTTCTTCAGCGGCGTCCAGGTTTGTACGCACACCGAAAATATCCAGCAACTCAACCACATCTTCGTAGGATTTCGCTTCATCGAAAGCAACGCTAACGGTTTCATCGTCGGCGTAATACCGCAGGTTGATGCCCGCCGTCCGCGCTGATTTGCGCAAAGACTCAACGTCGTCAACCCGCACGGTAACCGTATCGAAATAATTTTCTGTTACAATTTCATAGCCATTCCAACGCAATACCGTCGCGAACAACTTGGCCAGCCCGTGTACGCGCTCGGCAATGGCACGCAGGTTTTTCGGACCGTGATACACGGCATAACTGCTTGCCATCACGGCCAGCAATACCTGAGCTGTACAAATATTTGACGTTGCTTTTTCTCGACGAATATGCTGCTCGCGGGTTTGCAAAGCCATCCGCAAAGCGGGCTGTCCCTGGGCATCTACTGATACCCCGATAATCCGGCCCGGCACCTGCCGTTTGAAAGCTTCTTTCGTCGCAAAATACGCTGCGTGTGGGCCACCAAAGCCCATCGGAACGCCAAAGCGCTGAGCAGAACCAACCACCACATCAGCACCCATTTCGCCCGGCGAAGTCAGGAGCGTTAGCGCCAGCAGGTCAGCCGCTACAGCCACGTTCAGGTCATGTTCATGCGCGGCAGCAATCAGGTCAGTATAGTCAAATACTTCACCGTTTGAAGCCGGATATTGCAGGAATAGCCCAAATAGCGCGCCATCGGTTACATTTAATTCCTGGTGGTTTCCAACCCGAACCTCGATGCCCAGTGGCGTAGCTCGTGTTTTGATCACATCAATTGTCTGCGGATAACACTGTTCCGACACAAAAAATGTGTGAGCTGCCTTTTTGGAAGCAGGGCGCAGGGAATGCAGCATCGTCATCGCTTCGGCGGCAGCGGTGGCTTCGTCGAGCAGCGAGGCGTTGGCAATTTCCATGCCCGTCAGGTCCATTACCACGGTCTGGTAGTTCAGCAATGCCTCCAGACGCCCCTGAGCAATCTCCGCCTGATACGGGGTATAAGCCGTATACCAGGCCGGATTTTCCAGGATGTTACGCAGGATAACATTCGGAGTAATGGTGTCGTAATAGCCAAGGCCGATATACGACTTGAAAATTTTGTTTTTCTGAGCCAGGCTCTTAAAATCGGCCAGAAATTGGGCTTCTGATTTAGCTGTCGGTAAGTCCAGGGACTTCTCCAGCCGGATAGCTTCCGGCACAGTTTGGTCAATCAGTTCGTCCAGGGAAGAGACTCCGAGAGCCCGGAGCATTTCAGCAGTTTGGGAAGCGTCAGAACCATTATGACGAGATTCGAACGATTCCTGATAGCGCACGTTAAGCTTCATTATCAGAAGTGTAGCAATTAATTGCAGAAGTAAATACAAATTTACAAAGAATAAATCAGTCTGTTTGGTTCCCGGGAAGTATTTAACGCTGCAGTTTAATAAAAACAGCAAATTGGTCAATTCCTTTTTGTTTCTTACGCTTGACTCGTGTAACTAATTTATTGACTTAGGTTGCATGCTGACGTTACATCCGTCAATAAATTGTATCATTTTTACAAGACTGTGTGCCGAGCTTCGCGCTAACTGATGTATGACTTTTTTGATTAACCTGCTTTTTTACAATGCGATAATGAACTATAACGTCTGGTCGCTCAAACGTTTTGTTCACCGAATTGCGCGGCTGGTGCCCGCCAAGGCCTCTATTGTTGACGTTGGTGCCGGAGAAAGCCCTTACAAATCGTTGTTTTCGGCCGCTAAATATACAAGCACAGACTGGGCTGGCACCACCGACCATCACCAGTACGCGGCAGGCATCGACGTGATTTGTCCCGCCGACAACATGCCTTTTTCAAATGAAAGCTTCGATTTTGCCCTTTGCACGCAGGTTTTGGAACACGTTCGTTACCCGGAAAAAGTCATTCAGGAGATTGGCCGCATTCTAAAACCGGGGGGGATGCTGTTTATCAGCGCTCCGCAAACCTGGCAGGAACACGAGCAGCCGCACGATTACCACCGTTTTACCCGCTTTGCTTTTCGGGCTTATGCCGAAGATAATAATTTTGAGGTCGTGGAAATCACGCCCCAGGGAGGTCGTTTTCGGGCTATTGGTTATTTGATGGTCTGGTCGTTGCCCTACGTATTTAAGAGCTATTTTGGTCGAGCTGGTTTTGTAGGTGCTGCGCTCTTTTTTTACCCAATTAATTTTCTGATTGCTCTGATTTTTGCCCTGCTTGATCCGCTAGACCGCGAAAAGGAATTAACCCTCACGTATGAATGCATCTTCCGCAAAAAAGACAGCCGCTGAACCGCTGGTGAGCGTCATCATGCCGGTTTACAATGCGGAGCGGTATGTGCGGCAGGCCGTCGAAAGCATTCTGCAACAGACCTATACGAATCTGGAATTGTTGATTCTGAATAACGGCTCTACCGACGCCACTCCCCGGATTATTGCTTCGCTAGGGGCGCAGGACGCACGAATCAGAATCATTACGCATGACAAACCGCTCGGTTTTGGTGGCGAAAAAGCGTCTAATCTGGCTGAAAATAGAGCAAAAGGAAACTACATCGCCAAGCTTGACGCCGATGACATCGCCCACCCCGACCGACTGGCCAAACAGGTAGCCTTTCTGGAGGCTAACCCTGACGTATTTCTTGTTGGCAGCTGGCTCTCGATTATTGATTCGGAAGGAAAAGTGGTTGGTAAACGCGAATATCCACTGACGCATGAGGCTATTTATCAGGGCTTTTACTTTCGCTGCTGCGTTGGAAATCCGGCGGTTATGTATCGGAGTCACGTCGTTCGGGGGGAATTTTACCAATTGCGATTTCCGCATTTTAACGATTATTACAGCCTGTTTCTGCACATGCGGGCGGGCCTGCGGTTTGCCAATCTTCCTGAGCCCTTGACTCGGTATCGCGTCCACACTACCAACACGGTTTTTACCGATATTCGGGAAAAGTGGAATACCAACATGGCTATCAAACGAACGTTTGTAGAGGAATTTGGATATCGACCCGTTCGAAAAGATGTGCTTTTACTGAATACAATTACCTGGCTGCTGAATAACTTACCGTCGGCAACCTTTGCTTTTATACTACGCCTTCGGGCAAAATTATCCGTCTAAGATTATTTGCGAAACGCTATGGCTCTGTTCAAATATGTTCTGGATCGTCTGCGAACCGTTATCCGGGTTCCGTTTCTGTACCGGAATTTTCTCACGGCCTACGCGGACTATTTTCGACTAATTTCGGACCGAGCGGTAGTTTACGAACTTCGGAATGGCATGCGCTTTAAAGCCCGGGCCGGGAAGTTTGACATTGCCATGATTTCCGAAGTGATCGACGAAAAGATCTACGAGCGAAAAGCGCAGGATATTCTAATTCGGCCCGACGACACCATCGTTGATATTGGCGGCTTTATTGGTGATTTCGCCGTTTTTGCCGCCCGAAAAGCGCCACACGGTTCCGTTCATTCCTTTGAGCCTAGCCCCGGAAGTTACCAGCTTATGGAAGAAAATATTGCTCTTAACCAACTTGGCAACGTGGTCACTCACCAGAAAGCCGTGGCGGGCGAATCGGGCGTTTTAGAGTTACTGATTCCAGATTTTGCGGAACATTCCAACACGACGGACCCCGCGTTGCTGGGCAACGGTTCCTTCCAGAAATTCACGGTTGATAGCGTGGGCATCAACGCTCTGCTAGCCGATTTGCCGCATCTTCCTACGTTTATGAAAGTCGATTGCGAAGGGGCCGAATTTGGCATTTTTGATACGATTGAGGATGGCTACTTAGCGAATCTACGTTGTTTAATTATTGAGTATCACCTCCACGACCGGCAAAAAGACCAGCGAGCGACAGTCTTAAAAAAACGCTTAGAGCCTTATTTCCACCTGCATGATAAGCCATTGGGGACGCAGCAGAATCTGGTGCTGGGCATGTTGTATTGTCGAAGTAAGAACCTTCGTTGAGCGCACCGTCATGGCTGGAATGAAACGCACCATCCTCAAACGCATCCTGAACGAAGCCGCTCAGGGGAATTTTGACACCGTTCGGAAAATTGCGAATTTAGTCGTGGCTGAAATTCCGTTTGAGTATCGTTCCTACCAGACATTTGCTCGCCATTTTTTCGTTACCCATCAACCAATCGGCACGAAAAAAATCCTGTATCTGGTGCCGGGATTCAATTACGGCGGGGCCGAAATCACGGATTGTTACCTGATTGATGGGCTGGCCCGGCAGGGTTTTACGGTTTATCTGGTTGGTACAGATTTGACTGTGCCGTCAAAAATCTGGTACGACCAATTTAGCCGGTCGGCGCAGGTGGCGCTGTGGCTGCCCGATTTTGCGCGTAATCCGGGTCTGCAAACGGATTTTCTCCTTCGGATGGTTGTTCATTTTGGCATCGATCTGGTTTTTAACCGAAACAGCGGAGCCGGTTACCGCAGCTTACCAAAATTCAAGCA
This sequence comes from Tellurirhabdus bombi, assembly GCF_021484805.1. Lineage (NCBI taxonomy): Bacteria > Pseudomonadati > Bacteroidota > Cytophagia > Cytophagales > Spirosomataceae > Larkinella > Larkinella bombi. The sequence continues at coordinate 1,284,852 of NZ_CP090557.1, forward strand.
ACTGCCTTACTTAAAGCTGGTTGACCTGCTTCATACCCACAATTTCGGCAACGACTGGATTCTGTATTCCAGGCAGAATGCATCATTGCTCGATCGGCGCTACGTGACCAGTGATGATTTAAAAACCTACGCTGCCAAGCACGGCTCTGTCCCAGGTCACAAGATCCAGACGATTTACTGCGGCACCGACGCCGATACCTATCCCCCACTTTCTGAACGATCAAACCGCCGAGCGGCGTTTTTAGAATCGCTTGAGCTGCCTACCGAAGCGAAGATTGTCACCTATTACGGGCGTTTCTCCGACCAAAAAGATCCCTTGCGCTGGGTAGCGGTAGCCGCCAAGCTGCTGGCTAAAGCCCCTGCAATCCGCTTTGTGCTGGCGGGCGACGGTGAGCTGTTGGAGGAGACAAAAACCGCAATTCAACAACAGAACTTGGAGCCTTACGTACGCTTCACGGGGCGGCTCGACACCGTGTTTGACATTGCTTCGGCTACGGATGTGTTGTTACTCACGTCTAAGTTTGAAGGGTTACCCACCGTCTTTTTTGAATTTCTAATGATGGGAACACCCATCGTTACGACGAATGTCGGCGGCGTCAACGAATGCATTTCCTCCGAGGTGTTTGGTTTTGTCGTGCCGTTGCAAGCTTCCGACAAGGAAATTGCCGATCAGGTACTTCGCTTTCTCACCCCGGAGCAACATACGTCCGAACGGCAATACCAACGTCGGCAGCATATTCTGGATACGTTTACGGTTAATCGGATGCAAGCCATTTATGCGGAGGAATTGACGGCGCTTATCCGGCCGGTTGATTTACTGGCGAAGCGGCAGCAATTACATCAACTCTGGCAGCAACAGTTCCGCAAAAGTTTGCCCGAACCGGCTCATTGACAGCTATCATTTTGTTGAGGACCGATCTTCTTTTCCGAGCTTTTCCGCGCTTCGCAGGGCATCACGCCGGTTGATGGCCGTGATGGTTTCGTCCAGCTTCAAGATGCGGCGATACAAGGCAACCAGCGCGTAGGCTCCCACCATAAACAGGAGGTAAAATACCAGATCAACCCCACGACCTACGCCCAGAATCTGCGCCAACGCGCTGGTCAAGTCTGGATAAATCGTGAATATAATGGCCACGACAACGCCTGCCAGCACAAAAAGCCGATACACCAGCCGATTGCGAAACGCGGTCGCGGCCAGGAGCGCAATTACCAGAATTAGCGCAATCAGAACAAGTTGTATCGGCTTCATTGACAGCATTATCGAAGGTATTTACTAACCACAAGATCAAACAAAATATTAAACGAATTAGTCCAGGACTGGCCTTTCAACTTGCTGTAATCCGTATAGACCACGTGCGTGTCCAGCTCGGCTAACCGAAGCTCATTCAGCCGCACCTGCGCCAGAATTTCGGTCGCGTGGGCCATCCGGTTTTCGCGTAGCTGTAGTCGTTCCAGCGCCTGACGGTTCATTACCCGAAAACCATTGTGTGCGTCGGTTAGCCACAGACCTGTTAGCAAGCCATTGATCACCGTCGCCGTCTTCAGAATAAAGCGCTTCAGAAAGGGAACCCGCTGCGTGTCTTCGTTCCGCAAAAAACGGGAACCGATGACAATATCCAGCGGATCTTCCTGCAATTTTTGGATAAAACGTGGAATATCAGCCGGGTTATGCTGCCCATCGGCATCGAAATGCACGGCAATTTCGCCTTTCATCTGGTACACAAAATCCATCCCGGTTTGCAAAGCCGCACCCTGACCCAGGTTAATCGGATGCCTCAAGTAATAGATCGGCAAATCCTGCAATTGCGACCGGGTATCGTCTGTGGAAGCATCGTCTACGACCACAATCTGATAGGCATATCCCAACGACAGGATCGTCTGCCGAATGACTCGTCCTTCATTATACGCCGGAATGATGACGAAGATGTTTTCATTAGTCATCACGCCGGTAGATTGAAATACTTCCTAACGTCGTCACGGGTTTCATGCAGCGAATCTCCGGCGCCTGCGGGGCGTGGTCGAAGATAACGTATTTGACATTAAGCGCTTTCAATTTGGGCGAACAGGGATCTAACCCAACATTATAGCCATCGTAGAACTGGTTGTTCATGATCACCGTATCGCGGCCATCGATGTACGAGTAAAACACCGTATGGGCGTAACGATTATAAACCGTATCGCGTTTGCCGCTCGGGTCCAGCACCCGCATGGTCTTAAAATCGGGCGTTTGCTTTACGCCACCCAACACATTTACGCCCGCCGCCTGGGTTAGATACCCAATGTATTGGCTTCCATTGACCAGCCAGCGCGCCTTGGGCTCTTTCTGGCTAATCTCCCGAATGGCTTTGTAGAGGCTATGATCCGTAATTGGACTCAAACCAACCGCAATCGGATTTACCGAGAAGTTGTGCAGCAGGAACAGGGCAATGCCCAACCCAAACACCCAATTGCGAATCACCGGACTCACCTGCGGCAGTAAAACAATATTCAGCGCCAGGAAAAAGATGGTTGGCAGAATGAGCTGATAGGTTTTGAAGAACCCGTTTGAATTCGTAACATTCAGCGAGGCCGCGTAAATCATCACAGCCACCGCCGCCAGTCCTAACACCAGCATGGGCACCAGATCTTTCTCGACCGAGCGGCTTCGTAGGTAACCGACGTAAGTAACCGCCAGCACGACATTGCCCACGCCAAACGGTACTTGTGTCCGCCGCGTCGGGCTCATGCTCATCAGGGTTAGCTTGCCGAGTGTTTCCGGGAAACCAAATTCAATCCAGATAAGCGTGAACGCCAGAAAAGCCAGCAAGCCAATCTGCACAAAATCCACCGTTTTCTGCTTGTAGAAGAGATAGACCAGCGACAGGAAAATGACGGGCGTAAAGGTTAGCGAGTGTGAAGCTTCGCAGATATTCAGCCATTCTTTCGGCAGTTTTCGCTCGTCGAGCTGCCAGCCGTAATATTCGGAAAACCAGTTTGACACGAAGCCAGTGCCGCCGAGTTCGCGCCGCTGGCCCGGATAGGCCGTATTGGTGATGACGTCCAGCGTTGATTTGGCATCGGTATAAAACGCATACAATCCAGCTCCAACGCAAACCAAAGCGCCCGCTATGGCCACCAGCTTGATAGGAATCTGGCTCAGTAAATCTTTATTTTTGGCATGATTGATCAAATACCCGATGCCTGCAAAGAGAATCAGGTAAGCCAGCGGCACCTGATAAGGCGGGTAGAAAAGCAAGACGTAACAGGCCAGCGAATAGGTCAGGCCCAGCGCCGCCGCAAAAATAGGAATCGGTTTGCGACTAAACAGCCAGTAAATGGCGGCGACAAACATCAGGCAGGCAAAGGTGATCATTTCGGGCACCCCCACCGACATCCACCATTGTGTACTCGACGAAAGTAAAAGCCAGAAAGCACCTAACACCGAGAGCCAGAAGCTATTGCGCGTTAACAGCAGGAAGAAAAGCAACCCCGCCGCTAGCAGCCCGAACACCTTAAAGTTCCAATACCAGGAGAAACCCGTTTCCATGCCAAAGGCCAGAAACCCCCACAACGAAGGCCGGAAAATCATGGAAATATGCTTGGTTGGCCAGCCCATCAGCGGCATCCGCTCGCCGCCAATGGCCGGATTTTCGAGGGGAAAACCGTTGAGTACCTGCGAAAGATAACCCGGCGTGGCACCGGCGTAATCGTCCATGCGAATCTGGCGGGGTGTACCGGCCCAGACGCCCTTTTTCAGGTCCGATCCGTCGGGAATCACCTGATTCCACATGGCCACGGACGAGTAATTAATTTTCAGTAAGGTCAGGAAAACAAACAGACCGAGGCAGGTAAGCAGAAACCACTTTACTCGCTTATCGAAATGAATGAGCCGGTGGTTTTCCGGCAATGAACTTGAAGGGGGAGCAGCGACGGCAAGCGTTTCTTTGGGGGTACTCGGGGTGGTCAGAATAGCTGGTGGTTTCGTACCAACTAAAGTTCCTTTTTTCTTCTTTGACATGATTAACTTATAGCGTTTAAAAATACAGATAGGCTTTACTACTCAGGCCAATAGAGTTCGTAAATGGGTAGCCTAAAAGTGGAGCTAATATAGCAAAAAGCTCCGAAACCTGAGGAGCCAGCCGCACGAGATTGCACAAAAGTGGGTCAGTTTTGCTAATTTGTAGGCTTTATGAAAACTTTCCTGAAACGAGCCGGATTTATGGTTCTGTCCGGTGGTCTGCTGGCTTACGTGCTCCGGAATATTGCCTTAGCTGACCTGAAAGCACAATTTCAGCTGGCATCCTACGGCTGGCTGGCGCTCGTTGGAGCCATTCTGTTGGCCATTCATATTATTCGCGCACTGCGCTGGCAACTGGTTTTGCGGCAAATGGGTTATCGACCGCCCCTGCTTCACACAACGGTGGCCATCATGGCGGGGACTTTTGCCAGTGCCCTCATTCCCGGCGCGGGTGAATTTACGCGCTGCGGCACCCTGACCCGAACGGATGGCATTCCGCTTTCGCACAGCTTCGGCTCGGTACTGGCGGAGCGCATCGCCGACTTGCTGGTACTGCTGGCCGCCATCGCGTTGATGCTGGTTCTGGAACTACCGCGTTTTCGGGAATATGGCCTGAGTCGATTTACCTTCACACTCGCACCGGTACTTTACGGCCTGGGCGCTCTGTTTCTTCTCAGTTTATTTTTTTATGTTCTCTGGGTTGCTTGGCTTTACAAATACCAGGCTCCGCTGCAAAAGCGCATTTCAAATTTCTTTGGTCAATTCAAAACCGGATTTCTAAGCGTTAGCCAATTGCCCAACCCCGGCTGGTACGTCCTCACTACCCTCCTCATCTACGCTCTTTTCTGGGCGGCTACGTACGTAGCTTTCTTTGCGTTACCATCCATGCAAACGCTTGCCCCTTCAGCCGCTTTTAGCATTTTAACCCTGAGTTCCATCAGTGGGCTGGCCGTACCGACACAGGGGAGCATCGGCACCTATCATCTGGTGGCGCAGTGGGTTTTAATGACCTACGGACTATCCGAAGTGGCGGGTGCTGTCACGGCCACCTTCCTGCATGCCGTGTTACTGGGGCTGAATCTTTTCTGGTCGGCCATTGGCTTTTTCATTCTGCCGTTTCTCCCAAAACAGAGATAACCGACGCTAAACCTTTCTTTTCAGGCATTCTGCCATAACAACGGGCCATAGCGAGCGGTTATCATTCATAGACCAAGGAACGTGTTGACCGATGAAACAGGCAGTTTTAACCCTTTTTCTGGTAATTAGCTTTCAGGTTTGTGCGCAGCCCGATGTGCAAAAGCGTCTGCAAACGCAGCTTGACCAGGCAAAAGAAGGCGAAACCATTGTGCTCGATGTAGGAATTTATACCTTCACCAAGGGTCTGGTGCTGGCCTCAAAAAAGGGCGTTACTCTCAAAGGGCAAGGTGCTGATAAAACCATTCTGGATTTTAAAGGCCAGTCTGATCGAACGCCGGGTCTGCACATTAAAAATACCGAAAATCTTCTGCTCGAAGCCTTAACAATTCGCGATACAAAAAGCGATGGCATTACCGCCCAGCAATCAGAGGGGCTTCATTTCCGGCATGTTACAGTTGAATGGACGGATATTCCCGACCGCCGAAACGGTGCCTACGGCATCTGTCTGACCCACTGTAAAAAGGTCTTACTCGAATCCTGCATATCCATTGGCGCTTCCCGAGTTGGTATTTATTCGAGCCAGTCAAAACAGGTGATACTGCGCAAATGCCGCGTAACGCACAACGTGATCGGCCTGCAAATCGAAAATTCGCTACTGGTCGATGTTTACGAAAATGAAATTTACGAGAATACTGCTGGTATTTTGGTTGCTGAAAGGCCCAATCTGGCGCAGAGAAAGGGCGGTAACATTCGTATTTTTAACAACCGGATATTAAACAATAATTACCCTAATTTCTCCCGAAAACGAAACGCCGCCAGAAAGATTCCAGCCGGGCTTGGCATTGCCCTGATTGCCGCGACCAAAGTAGATGTTTTTAGCAACGAAATTCGGCATAACAACAGCATTGGAACAGGCATTTTCAGTTATCACCTTATCGATGATTCCGTGAAAGATCGTACCTACGATCCTTATTCAACCGATATTTCCATCCACGACAATGTATATGAGCGCGCTCCCGTTCCTTTCCAGGGAAAGGGCAAGCTTGGTCGCGTTATCCGCTCAAAATTTCGATTTGGCAAAAAAATGCCGGATATTATTTTCGATGGCAACGTAAAGGCGTCGGCTCAATCGGAGGCAGAATTAAAAATCTGTATCCGAAACAACCAGAACGCCTCTTTTGCGAACCTGGACGCGGCCAATGATTTTCGGGATGTCTCGCAGGATTTGGGTCCCTATGATTGTGGGCTTCCTCCTTTGGACGAAGTACTTGTAAAAACATTCACCGATAAACAATAGATCGCGCGCTTTGGAACGCGGATTAAGGTGCTATTGTTTATAGAGTAAGTAGAAATAATCCCTTTATTTTCAGCTAAATTTAGGGGACCTGGCGCTAAAACCAGACAAAAGTTGTCTCTTATAGCGTAAGTTTCTAAATTGCTCGTTAGCTGCAAGGAACGTTTTCCACAACCATCTGACCACCATTGATAAAATACCGTAACGGATGATTTCCAAAAAAGCCAAATACGCCATTAAAGCCCTTAAGGTTCTAACCGAAGAATATGGTAAAGGCCCCGTTCTGATTTCTTATATTTCTGCAAAAGAGAAGATTCCGAAGAAATTTCTGGAAGCCATCCTGCTCGAACTTCGTAACCAGGGAATTCTGCAAAGTCAGAAAGGAAAAGGCGGTGGCTACCTGCTCCGTGTTGATCCTGAGCGCGTTAATTTGGCCCAGGTGTTGCGGGTTATTGATGGTCCTATTGCCCCTACACCCTGCGTATCCAAAAATTTCTACGTTCGTTGTGACGACTGCACCGATGAAGTAACCTGCGCTATTCGCCCCATTATGGAACAGGTACGTGATGCTAACCTGGCCGTTTACGAAAGAACGACCTTGAAACAGTTTGCCCTGAAAGTAGAAAGCCCGGCTGAACCAATGGCTCAACCGGACTCCAATATACCTTCGTCAATAATATCAGCTTAGTCTACTACAGGCTGGTGCTCTTTCCGCAACAGATCGTTAACCGTTTTAACCGGATTAAACGTCAGGAGTGGAACTTCAACAAAGACCGTATTCCAGTCGGCCATGGCGCCGTTCCAAAGCCCGGGTAACTCCTGGGCTTTCAATTCTTTACCGTCTTTCGATTTAGAGGTAATAAAGCCTGTCAGCGGATCCCGGTAGGTCGGCAGGTTGTATTTTTCCCCATGCCGATTTTTCAGGGCACAGACCAGATCCACCGGATTGAAGTGTGTTGCCTGCTCAAAAATCTGCTTTTGCTCGGCATTGTCCAGGTTAATCTGCGCTGATTCAACCACTTGCAGCGATACGGACCCATCGGCATTTTTTGCCCAGAATGGCCCGCCACCCGGTTCTCCAACGTTTTTCACCATTCCGCACACCCGCACCGGACGATCCAGCTTTTGCTGATAATAAGCCAGTTTGTCTTCATTCGACCAATTGCCGAAGCCATCGGGAGGCAGAATGCTAAGCGTATTCCGCAGAAAATCATCTACTTCCGCTAAATACCCGTCACTTACATGCGCCGTTTGAAGCAGCTCCTGGAAGCGGAAAATCTGCTTCTGAACATCCAGCAACACGGCGCCAATTACCTTCTTATATGTAAACGTAGCTTCTTTCAGCGCATCCGGCACCACATTATCAATGTTCTTGATAAAAACGACATCGGCATCAATGTCATTCAGGTTTTCGATCAGCGCACCGTGACCCGCCGGGCGAAACAGCAGCGACCCATCAGCGTTGCGGAAAGGCGTGTTATCTGGATTTACTGAAATCGTATCGGTGGCTTTTTTCTGCTCCGAGAAGGTGATATCGAACTGGACGCCGAGTTTTTCTTCGTAGACGGGTTTTACACGCTCAATCAAATCTTCAAACCGACTGCGGTGCTCCGGCGAGACGGTAAAATGAATCCGAACCTGTCCATTGGAGTTGGCATAATTAGCGCCTTCGACCAGGTGCTCCTCAACCGGCGTACGGGGTCCGTCGGGGTACTGATGGAACAAGAGCAAACCCTTGGGCAGGTTCCCATAATCCAGCCCTTCGTCTGTAAGTAAGATGGACAGGATTGTTTTCTCGTCGAGGTTTTCCGGCGCACCCAATGCGTCATAAAAAGCGAAGTTTTTGATCCGCGCAAAAAACTCATCCACCGACTTATCACTCTTGCCACCGAGCGCGGCAAAAAGAGATTTGAACATGCGGGTAGCGGCTCCAGAAGCGGGTACAAACTTCAACAACGAAAGCGAATCTGCTTGCTGGTCGAAGCGAGCCACGAAGTCCTGCGCCTGCTGCTCGTCTACTCGGATAATTCCATCGCCCACGGTAGCAGCCTTAATAACCGCTAAATACGGGAAACCGTCAATAAAATGCTGAATCTGGCTATCAATTAACTCCAGGGTTGCGCCCTGCGCGAGAATTTGTGATTCGTCAATTTCTGAATATTGCATAAGGGTTTTCATGCATTGGTAGATGGCGGCAAATAAGGGAATTTATAGCTTTCAATCAAGCCGCTGCCTCTTTATAAGGGCCACAGGATGGATGTTCCTAAAAGACCCTAATTTTACAGTAACTTTCCTGCCAGTATGAGCTAGTTGTTTGCCGAGTCCGTATGTATTTCTTGATTAGATTCCTTTTTATTTTGGGTTGCGCTATTCTTTGCGCAACCTGTCAATCGCCTCAACCGCCCAAGCAACTCTCGCCTGCTTTTTATTATTGGCAAACAACTTTCAACCCCGGAAACGTTGAGAAAACGCGCCTTCAGCAACTAGGCATTCGTAAATTGTATGTCCGCTTTTTCGACGTTGACTGGAATATGCAGGCCCGCCAGCCCGCTCCGACGGCGGCCATCCAGTTTAAACAACAACCTACTGGCTTTCAAATTATTCCAGTAGTTTTCATCACAAATCGAACCCTGCAAGAATTAGCCCCTGCTTCGATTCCGGCGTTGGCTCGCAACATTGCCCAGAAGATCAACCAGATTAGTCGCCAGCATGGAATTCAGCCCGTAGAAATTCAGTTGGATTGCGACTGGAGTGGCAGCACCCGCGAACGGTATTTTGCGCTTTTAACGGAGCTAAAAAAGGAATTTACCGTACCCTTGTCAGCCACCATCCGGCTTCATCAGATCAAATACGCCGACCGAACGGGTATTCCGCCCGTGGCTCGCGGCATGCTGATGTTTTATAACATGGCCGACTGGAAGCGCCTCGAAACCCGAAATTCCATTTATGATCTGGAAGTAGCCCGCCGTTATACGGATTATCTGGAAAATTACTCGCTTCCGCTGGACGTGGTGATGCCCTTGTTTCGCTGGACGGTGGTGTACCGCAATGGCCGTTTTTTAACCTTACTGAATCAGGTTTCTCAACAGGAATTGGCAAGTCGTTCGTTTTTGAAGCGCCAAAGCGACAGTACCCGCTTCGTAGCCCAGCGCGATACCACCGCTTTTGGTCTTTCTATCCGCCAAAATGACCTGTTTCGGGCGGAAGCCTGTCCGCCAACTAAATTGCTGGCCGGGAAACAGCTGTTACTCGACAAGATTCGGACCGAAAAACTTACTTTTGCGCTCTACCACCTGGATTCGACACTATTGACTGTTTATGATAATGGCTTTCTTAAAACGCTTCTCCGGCCAACTCCGTAAAAGCATCCTTCCCCTGGCTATTCTGATTGGCTTTGCCTGCGGACCAGGACCTTCGGATATCAATGAATTCATGAGTTACTTTCTGCCCGAAAGCAGCGATGTTCGACCCCAGGATCGGATTTATGCCTACACACCGCAGTTGTATGACTATGAGGCCGAGATGTACCAGGCGGGAAAAGATTCGGTGGTCATTGATGATAACGTGCGCGCCTGGATGGATTATAGCCGGGGTAAATTGTCGGCTAAGGCCGTTTACGAAGGTATGTATGGCAGTTCACCAAATACCGAATGGGCTAATTACCTGGAAACCAATAACCTGCCAGCATCGACGTACATGCAGCTTGCCTACGCGGCCAACGCGGCTTCGGCGGGCGGGGATATGTGGAATCCTAAACCTGCTGATACAACTCGACTAACCCTGTTACTGGAACAGGCACAGGAAGGTTTTAAAACGGCTTCGGATGGCTTCCTGAAGGAACGATACGCTTTTCAGGCTGTCAAACTTGCCGATCAGATCGGCCAATCGGAGCAAAGTCGGACGCTCTACGATCAGTTGGTGAAGCCGCTAACTAACAAGACATTCATTAGCGATTGGGCGTTGTGCCGACACGCGGGAGCTACGCTTGCGCTGGGAGATACCGCCCAGGCCATTTACGAATTTGCGCAGGTGTTTGACCGCTGCCCCTCCCGACGGAAAGAAGCCGAAGCTAGTCTACGCATTCATGGCATCCGGTTCCGGGAAGAGGCATTGCGCTTCGCCAAAAATGACCACGAAAAAGCGGCCGTCTACGCCCTTTGCGCCATCCAGCCCAAACAGGACGCGCTCCCTTACATAAAAGAAGTCGTTAAACTTGATCCTAAAAATCCGCTTATCGGGTTGATGCTGGCGCGGGAAATCAACCGCAACGAATTTTACTTTTTTCAGAAACACAATCCTATTTACGCCTACGACGAAAAATCACGCGCTGATTCCGTGGCGTTTGGTGAACGGCAACAAAACGCCACTTCTTATTTTGAGCAGCTAAAAAGCTTTGCCTTCGAAGCTGCCGAAAACAAAGACCTGGGCCAGCCAGCTTACTATTTAACGGCGGCGGCCTACCTCGAATACCTGGGCAAGGACTACGATGCGGCTAAAAAAACGCTGGAAAAAGCCAGCCAGCAACCCGCCACCAACCCCGCTCTGGGGCAACAGATTGCCCTTCAGCAAATGTTGCTGTTGGCGGCGGAAACCGAAGCGATTACGCCTGAGGTCGAAAATCAGCTGATTGGTTACCTAGAGCGTTTTGGTAAGTCCGTCAATTTTCGGCTGAATAATGCGTTTGTTAAAGCTTGTCAGCAGTTTGCAGAACGGTATCGGGCCACGCTCACCGAAAAAAGTAGTGGTTGGTTATCGTCGTGTAGTCGTTCGAAAGACAACGCCAATCTCGACGCCAACACGGCGAAAGCGTTCCTGCTTCAGATGCTGACGACCTCGCAGCTTACGAACGAAAAGGCTTATTTCATCAATTCCACGGATCAACTTGATCAGGAAGACACCACCTCATCGGCTACCGCGCAGAAACTGGTAGCATTTGCCACGCAGCAGAGCCCCACGGCTTTTGACACCCGTTTGCTAAAACTGACGGGCTTTAACAACGACTATTTTTACGCGCTTCTGGGCCGCCGACTTATGGCTGAACACCAGTACGCGCAGGCAGGAGAAGCGTTTGCCAAGGTTAGCCCATCCGTTTGGCAGGAAGAGGCTTTTCGGGAGTATTTTACGCGTAATCCCTTCACCGTAAAAATGCCCGGCGAAAACCGCACGAATACGCACACGCCCGTCACTTTTGCCCAGCGCATGGCCGAGTTGCAAACGCAAGCGAAAAACGCTTCGGGCAACCAAGCGGCAGAATTGTATTATCAGCTTGGCTGCGGAGCCTATAACCTGAGCTGGCATGGCAACGCCTGGCTGCTGGTACGCCGCTACCGAAGCAGCATCGAGCCGAGCGCTTATAAATACGCTCCTTATCGCCAGACAATTAACGAACAAGGACTGGAGCAGATGGCCAACGATACCTACTATACAACCGCTCCGGCCAGAGCCTTTTTTGAACAGGCAGCCAAAGCGGCCCAAGATCCTAACTTGGCTGCGAAAGCGATGTACATGGCGGCCCGTTGCGAAGAAAACGCTTTTCTGACCCGCAAGGCCGTCGAGGAGGCTAAACGAGGCTATGAGGGCGATCCGAATCCGTTTAAAGAAAGCATGCGAAACCTGCGAAAAACAGAGTACGCCACTGTTTTTGAGCAGTATAAAAAGCAATACGCGGAAAGCACTTTCAACCGGGAAATGATTCGGGAATGCGCTTTGTACTCGGCGTTTCTGGCCGGAAAAACCGCCGAAAGAGACTAATTCGAGGCCGCCCAGTACTGTTTTTGGATTGTCGTTCGCAGAGGACATTCCACTTGCTTACCTTTGTACCGAAGCCATTACTTATGTCAACTTTCAATCCCAACATTCGAATCGGTATCCTTGGTGGCGGCCAACTTGGTCTGATGCTCCTGCAAGCCTCCATCGACTGGAACCTGACGATTCATATCATCGACCCGGATGCCGAAGCACCCTGCCGGCACCTGGCAACCTCTTTCACGCAAGGCTCCCTGACGGATTACGATACGGTTTATCAATTTGGTCAACAAGTCGATGTCCTGACCATTGAGATTGAGCGGGTCAACGTGGAAGCGCTCGAAGCCCTCGAAAAGGAAGGCAAACGCATTTATCCGCAGCCGTCCGTTATCCGAACCATTCAGGATAAGCGCCTGCAAAAACAGTTTTACCGCGCCCACAACATTCCAACGGCTGATTTTATTCTGACCGAGAACCGCGCCGATGTCCAGACTATTGCAGACGATTTTTTGCCTGCTTTTCATAAGCTAGGTCGTGACGGGTACGACGGTCGCGGTGTTCAGCGCATTGCCTCATCTGCCGATACCGGCAAGGCCTTCGATGCTCCCGGCGTTCTGGAACAAGCCGTTGATTTTGAGAAAGAACTCGCCGTGATTGTGGCCCGGAATGAACAGGGTGAGCTGGCTACTTTCCCAACTGTCGAGATGGTTTTTCATCCTGAACACAATCTGGTGGAATACCTCTTTGCTCCGGCGGAAATTTCCCCGGCCATCGATCAGCAGGCGCAGGCCATTGCTCGCCAAACAACCGAAGCTTTTGGCATTGTTGGTTTGCTGGCCGTCGAATTATTTCTGACGAAAAACGGAGAGATTCTCGTTAATGAAGTAGCGCCCCGCCCGCACAACAGCGGTCACCACACCATTCGGGCGAATGTTACGTCGCAGTTTGAGCAGCATTGGCGGGCCATTTTAGGGCTTCCGCTGGGCGATACTACGGCGCTAACCACAGCAGCCATGCTTAATCTGCTCGGCGAACCCGGCCACAGCGGTCCGGCGCAGTATGAGGGAATGGAAACGTTGCTGAGCCTGCCGGGTGTCTTTCCGTTCCTATACGGTAAAAAAATCACCCGCCCGTTTCGCAAAATGGGGCATATTACCGTTATTGGTTCAGATTTAACAGAAATTCAGGCGAAAGCCGAAACCATAAAGAAAAGTATTAAAGTTTGCAGTCGGCAGTAATTGATGAACAGCGTCTAAAACCTGCAAACCGCAAACGGTATACATCGCGTATGATTGGTATTATTATGGGCAGCAGCTCCGACTTGAAGGTTATGCAAGAAGCTGCCGACGTTTTAGCAGAATTGGGCGTTTCGTACGAAATCGACGTTGTGTCGGCTCACCGGACGCCCGAAAAGATGGTTGAATACGGTAAAACGGCCCGCCAACGGGGCCTAAAAGCCATTATTGCTGGCGCGGGTGGGGCGGCTCACCTGCCGGGGATGGTCGCCTCGCTGACTACCTTGCCCGTTATTGGCGTGCCGGTTAAATCCAGCAATTCCATTGACGGATGGGACTCGGTGCTGTCTATTCTGCAAATGCCGTCGGGTGTTCCCGTAGCAACGGTAGCGCTGAACGGAGCGAAAAACGCGGGTATTCTGGCGGCACAAATCGTTGGCACTTACGATGAAGCAGTAGCCGAAAAGCTGCATACTTACAAAGAGGCGCTGAAAGCCAAAGTAGAAGAAATGAGTCAGGAAGTGAAAGCGAATCAATAAAATGGAATCCGAAACCTCAAAGCGTAATTCTCATCCTACCGAAAGTTCAAGCTTACCAACCATCACGCTGGCTGTTTTGCTGCTGACAATCGTTGCCCTGCTTTATATTGGCTACGAGTACATTGCTGACAACACCAGTGGGCATGAAGAGCTAACGAACGTTGCGCTGGACACGACCTCGCAAAATTCGGCTCCCATCTCGACGGAACCCGAACTGGTGGCACCCATTGAGATCGATACGTCAAGCCGCAACGCTCCGGTTGACCTGTCTCAGGCAGAACCTCCCGTTGAAGAAACGGTGACTACACCGGCCAGCAAGCCCCAAACAGAATCGGCTTCCGCAGAGAAGAAAGCAGAAACCCGGACAGAGGCTCCTAAAAAGGGAGAGAAACCAAAAGAGGAAAAGCCCAAAGAAGTAAAACCCGAACCAACCAAAGTGGTCATTCCGGCGGGTGGCTCGTCGCACACGCATACGGTGAAGCCGGGCGAAACGATTTACAGCATTGCCACGAAATACAACATGAGCATCGGCACGCTTAAATCACTGAACCCTGACCTTCAGGACAATGCCGTGAAAGCGGATGTTACCAAGCTCAAAGTTAAAGTTCGGGCGGTGCATACCGTCGGACCGGGCGATATTTTGCGGGTGGTGGCGGCCAAATACGGCGTTTCCTTAGAGGCGCTGATGAAAGCAAACGGCAAAACGCAAAACGTCGCTAGTCGTGGCGAACGATTAATTATTCCCTATCCTGATAAACAGTAGCCATCGCTACTTGTCAGTTCAGCGAATCACCTTAACGCATCAATCTTTTTTACCATGAAAATTCTTTTTACAAGCCTGCTCTTTTTTGCGCTGACCCTAAGCGGTGCGGTAGCCCAATCGACCAAAAAAATGAATAAACCAGTTTTGCAGCACGTTGTCCTGTTCAAATTCAAACCAGAGGCGACGAAAGAGAAAGTAGACGAGATCATTGCGGCTTTTAATGCGCTGCCGTCTAAAATAAAAGAAATCAAGGGCTTCCAGTGGGGAACGAACAACAGCCCGGAAGGACATGACAAGGGGTTGACGCACGCCTTTATTTTGACCTTCGACAATGAAAAAGACCGCGATGCGTACCTGCCTCATCCGGCACACAAGGAATTTGGCTCCATCGTTGGCCCGTGGCTGGCCGATGTGACGGTGCTTGATTTTGTGAATCAGGCTAAATAAAACAGAAAACCAGCCGAGTGATAATATCCAGGTATTATCGCCTCGGCTGGTTCAACTCTTCTGCATAAATTAAGCCTGCTCGGCCAGCAATCCTTTCCGCTTCAACAGAGCATCCATGAAACGCAGGTCATTTTCGCTCGTGAAAATGGTGTACGGTAAGTATATAAACTGCGCTCCTGCCATTCCTTTCGCCACCAGCTTCATAAAGAAATTCATTTTCATGTTCTGCATCGCCTGCTGGTTCGACATGGTCAGTACGTAGGCATCTTTGCTTTTATGAGCGCCGGTAAACTGATCCCAGCGTAAAACGCCCCCTTCCCGGGCATTGAGCTTCAGCATAATCTGGCGACTGTCGATTTCGTAAACGTATTTCTGGAACATGGGCTTTGCCTGCTCCATCTGCGTCATTCCCGTGAACTGTACCGCCCAGAAAAGAACGTACAAAATCGTTAGAACAAGCAATAATATGGATGGCCAATAGAAATTGACCAAATCGGTTGCGTAGAAAACAATGTTAAGTACAATCAGCACCAGCGGAATCGCCAGCCAGTACCAGTTGGTCTTCAGCCAACTCCGCATGGTCAAATTCAGGTAGGTCTTCTGATCCAGCGCGTACTTTTTCGTTTTAATAATCATGTAGTTTTGTATTGTTTAACGTTAAATAATTGAGATCTGGCGTTACGTTTTGACAAAAACAGCGGTTCCTACCTTGAGTGTCAGACGCTAAATCTCAAAACTGTTTTTTTGCAGGCACAAAAGTAAGAAAAGGCGTTGGTTAATCAGCAGACAAATTGCATCATACCTACCGCGCATTGGCAATAATTTTCCATTTTTGCACCAAGTATTTTTGAGGTAGTTATGACAACGCAGACAACCCAGATTCTGACCCCAATTCAGCTCGAGCAGAAGATTCGCCGGATTGCTTTTGAGATCTACGAAAATAATTTTGAAGAAACAGAGCTGGTTTTGGCTGGTATTGCCGGCGAAGGCTACCTGCTGGCCGGTCGGCTGGCGCATGAATTACGCCATATTTCGCCCCTGACGATCACATTGCTCCAAATCACGTTGGACAAAAAGCTTCCTCAGCAAGTCGCCATTCACCTGGATGCAGCGGCGGCGGCGTATGCCAACAAAGCCGTCGTTGTTGTTGATGACGTGCTAAACTCGGGCCGAACGCTGGCTTTTAGTTTGCAACCTTTCCTGAGCGTACCGTTGCGGCGCTTGCAAGTGGCCGTGGTCGTAGACCGTAACCACAAGCGGTATCCGGTTTCGGCGGATTACATTGGCTTTGAGCTTTCGACCACGCTGACTGAACACGTGGAGGTTGTCCTCAGCGATCCAGAACGAGTCGGGGTCTATTTGCAATAAAGCCGATTAAGCCGCTAGCGTTTGCCATAGGTTTAGTGCTTCGTCTTCTTTACCGCGCATTGCTGTGGCTTCTTCGTCGGTTTTGTCGCCGTAGCCGCTCAGGTGCAGCAAGCCGTGCGCCAGAACCCGCCGAAGTTCCTGCTCTTCGGTCACGTTCAGGTTTTTTGCATTTTCGCGCACCCGATCAACGCTGATGAAAATATCGCCTTCCAGTTTATCGTCCTCTTCGGAATTATCGAAGGTGATAATGTCTGTGTAATAATCGTGGTTCAAGTGTTCCCGGTTCACTTGCAGCAAATACTCGTCGGAGCAAAAAACATAATTCAGCTCGCCAACTTTAAAGCTTTCCTGCGCAGCCAGCCGCGTTAGCCACTGGCGGTGCTGTGTTTTTTGAGGAAGCGTAAACTTAATTTCTTCGGTGAAGAATCGAATCATTTTCAAAGGGGGCAGGGCGCTCGTTCAACGATTCGCTTCTCCGAACGTTTGAACGAGCGCCGTCCTGATTTAGACAATTTTCAGTTTTGCAAAACTCAACAGCAAGGTCTTTTCGCCCGCCTTGTCGAATTGAATGACGGCTTTCCGTTCCGTACCGTTGATATCCAGTGCCTTGACCGTACCGAAACCGAATTTCATGTGCTCGATGCGCATACCCGGTTCCAGTGCCGAGGTATCGCTGGGTGCAAAATCCGATGAGGGAACGTGCGCGACGGTTGGCTGCGGTGCCTGGCGGGCTGTTTTTTGCGCCAATGTCCGCACAAACGCCATAGACCCACCCGAGGGAGTATCGCGGACATCCCGTTCTGGACGCGGCAAATCAGGATCGCCTTCGGAGCGGCGGCTTTTGGCCATCTTTAGAAAATCCTGGTTTATCTCCAGCAGAAAGCGACTTGGCTCGCAGTTTTTCAGACGACCATAATGATACCTCGATTCGGCATACGACAGCGTCAAACGCTTTTCAGCCCGCGTAATCGCGACATAAAACAGCCGCCGTTCTTCTTCCAGGTCGGCGCGGCTTTCGAGCATCATCTGCGACGGAAATAGATCTTCTTCCAGGCCGACAATAAACACATTCCGAAACTCCAATCCTTTGGCCCCGTGAATCGTCATTAAGGTTACTTTGTCGTTATCGCCATCATCTTCTTTCTCGTCGGCGCTGGTCAGGAGCGAAACCGCTTGCAGAAAAGCGCTCAGGCTTTTATCGTCATTCTCGGGATTATCGACAAACTCCTTAATGGCGTTCAAAAGCTCCTGCACGTTTTCGTAACGCGCCAGGCCTTCAACGGTTTTATCGTCGTATAATTCTTTCAGCAGCCCCGAAGCGCGCGCAATGTGCGAAGCCACTTCGTAGGCGTCTTTTTTCTCCAGTAGTAACTGAAAACTTTTAATCAAATCGCTAAACACCTCGATGGGGATAGCCGCCCGGCCAGCCAGGTATCTACTGATTTCGCTAACCACTTCCCAAATCGACAGTCCCTGCTCGGCGGCAATAACGGAGATCTTGGCGATTGTGGTATCGCCAATGCCCCGCTTCGGCAGGTTGATGATGCGCTTAAACGCTTCTTCGTCCTGCTGGTTGACCGTAAAGCGCAGGTAGCCCAGCAAATCCTTGATTTCTTTCCGCTGGTAGAATGATAAGCCGCCCACAATCCGGTATTTAATGCTCATTTTTCGCAGGGCTTCCTCGAAAGCTCGGGATTGGGCATTGGTCCGGTAAAGAACAACAAAATCATTGTTGCGCAACCCTTCCTGCATTTTCTGATCAAAAATGGCGGAAGCTACCAACCGGCCTTCTTCATTATCCGACCCGGCCTTGATTAAGTCAATCAGATTACCGTCTTCATTGTCGGTAAAAACGCTTTTTTTGAGCTGGCCCCGGTTTCGGGCAATAATGGAGTTAGCCGCCTGAACGATGGTCTTGGTCGAGCGGTAGTTCTGCTCCAGCTTGATGGTCCGAACGTCTGGAAAGTCTTTCTCGAAATTCAGAATGTTCTCAATATTGGCTCCCCGGAAAGCATAGATGCTTTGCGCATCATCACCCACGATGCATATATTGCGGTTAACAGCCGACAGTTTACGCGTAATGAGGTACTGCGAAATATTGGTATCCTGAAACTCATCTACCAGCACGTGTTTGAATTTATGCTGGTACTTATGCAAAATATCCAGGTGGTCGCGGAACAGGATGTTGGTATTGTACAACAGATCGTCGAAATCCATCGCATTGGCCTGAAAACACCGCAACGAATAGGCTTTGTATATACGCCCTACTTCCGGCATCCGGGCCGCCGCATCGTCCGCCTGAATGAGTGGATTGTTCAGATAATCATCCGGGCCGACAAGCCGGTTTTTTGCCCCCGAAATACGCGAGAAAACAACGTTCGGACGGTAAATTTTATCGTCCAGCGCGTATTCTTTAATGATGCTTCTGAGCAACGATTTAGAATCGTCGGTATCGTAAATGGAGAAATTACTCGTATAGCCCAGCGCCTTTGCTTCGATGCGCAGAATCTTGGCAAAAACCGAGTGAAAAGTGCCCATCCAGATATTCCGCGCTTCGTTTCCCACCACGCGTTCAATCCGGTGACGCATCTCGCCAGCGGCTTTATTGGTAAACGTCAGGGATAGAATCTGAAAAGGATCGATGCCCTGCTTGATCAACTGCGCAATGCGAAACGTCAGTACGCGCGTTTTACCAGAACCCGCTCCGGCGATAATCATCAACGGCCCATCGCCGTGTAGTACCGCCTCGCGTTGCGGCTCGTTTAAAGTTGAAATATAATCCGTCATCAACAGCTCTCCCGCTTCAGTGTTTTACTCATCCTTATATAACAGTCAAAATTACGAAAAAATGCCCCCTTGGGAAAATGAATAACCCACGGGTTCAGAACAATGACTGCGGCTTTACTTACTTGCTTAATACGGCTACTTTTCCCTTAGCTCCCACAGCCCAGCATCGACCACCGGAACAGGAAATCGAATGAAAGGCTGAATCATCAATTTTTGTCCAGGTTTTGCCGTAATCTTCTGTGTAGCACGTACCGGATGGACCAACGGCCACCAGTTTTTTCCCCGATAACCGATCAATGCCTTCCTTGAGGCCGGGAGGGTTGGTTGGTGTTCCAGCCGTCCACGTTTGGCCTCCGTCCGTCGTGACGGCCACATTCTGGGAAGCGGCTTTTTCGTCTTTATAATCACCACCGACCGCGATGCCGATTTGCCCCTGCGGATCGAACCACAGGCCAAAAATTCCTGAAGTAGGCCCCGCCGGAATGGGTGTTTCGGTTACTTTCCAGTTTTCCGTATGGGTTTGGGAAGAAAATACGCGCCCTTTTCCGGCCCCGCCCGAAGCAATCCAGGCTTTTTGGTAATTGTTATACCGCCACTTGTAGCCACGCGTAATCAAACTGGTTCCGCTCGCCGCGAAAGCGGCTTCGCCTTTCTGGAGCGGGGGTAATTTTGAGGGCGATACCTGTTTCCAGTTGCGTCCGCCGTTGGTGGTCTGAAGCACAAACCACTTTCCATCAATCGGATCGCTAAAGACAAGGCCATCCCAACGGTTCCAGAAGTCGATGGAATCGAAGAAAACACCTTTTTGCTTGGTGCGGTACACCAGTTCCCACGTTTTGCCTCCGTTGCCTGTCCGGTAAAGACGCGCCTGGTCTTCCTCAGCGGGGCCCGCCGCCATGAGAAAAGCCACCTTGGCGCTAAAGGCGTAAACGTCCCGAAAATCGCAGTTTTCAGCGCCAGGCACTACGCCTGCTTCCCAGGTTTCTCCGCCGTTGGTCGTGCGAACGAACGTGCCTTTGGTGCCACCGATCCACACTACTTTATTACTAACGGCACTAACCGCTCTAAAACTGGCATCGGTGTTGCTATTCTGAGCCTGCCACTGGGCAAAAAGAGAAAAAGGGAAGAGGAGGAGAAGGACTAGTAATTTCATGCGACAAAGATAGATAGCTTCGACTAAAGAGCCGCTGATGGGTACTTAGTAAACGGTAAACAAAGATGTATCCGAATCTGGTACTTTTGTATGCTAAACACAAATACGAACATAAAATTGACTTTAAAATGAAAAAATTAGCTGCTTTTGTCGCTGCGTTATTCTTTACGGCTACGGCCTTTGCGCAAACTACCGACAACACGGTTTCTGCCAAAATTAACGGCAAAGAATGGACCGCTAAAGCCCAGCGTCTGAACCTCCCTTTTACTGGCGTTAAATACCTGGCCATTGCGGGTATGGCGGTCAACCCGGATGTACAAACCTGGATTCGGCTGGTTTATACCGACGAATTAAAACCAGGCACATATACCATCATTCAGGAAAACGATTCCGAGATGGAAAAGCAGTATAAAAAAGCCAATGGCAATGTCATGTGGGCGCTGGTTGACTATACCTCAGAAACGAAAGGTCTGGGCCACGCCTTCAGCGACGGAGAATCCTGGAAAGGCACCGTTACCATTACGAGCGTAACGCCGAATAGCATCGAAGGCACGTTTGATGCAACGCTTAAAGGCGCTACGTATAAAAAGCGCGGTCTGGCTACCGTTTCTGGTTTTGGCCTCCGCCAGAATCTGGAAGATAAAGTCATTACCGCTGCCGGAGGCGGTATGCTTACGAAATCTGGTCCGCACGATCACGACAATACCAAGCGCACCGCAACCGACGAAGAAATCAAGCTGACCGACGGCAAGTTTAAAGTGAGCTGGAACAGTTCAACGGCGCAGAAAGGCAAATAAGCCCTCTTTTTAACACTCCTTAAAGGCGCTGGTAATTCCTGTCAGGTAACTTCAAACCTGACGAGAATTGACCAGCGTCTTTTCTTTTTTACCCCTTATTAAAAGATTATTAAACCCCACCTAAACGAGACTTTTTGCCTCTTTTTAGCGTTCTATTTTTAACGACGCAAGTCTACGTTTGTACCGCCGTAAGCCAGTCCTGCACCGCATTTTTCAGGACCTTTTTTAGTCATTTCTAGTCTGCTCTGGTTAATCCATTAATCTAAACACATTTTCATGAACATACGGCAAAACGCATGGTTGGTGGCGGTCGCAGCAAATTTACTGCTGGTATCCTGTAAAAAAGATTCAGACCTTATCGATCCGCAAACTCCCACAACAACGGGCACCGATCAATCGGTGAATGACTGGATTCTGGGTAATATGCGGGAGGTTTATTACTGGTCTGATAAAATTCCGGCGAATCCAGATAAAACCCTCGCCCCCGCTAAATTTTTCGATTCATTACTGTACACATACGATCCAACGCAACGCCCCGACGGCGACCGTTTTTCCTGGATTCAGGAGAGTGCCGACGATCTGAAAGCTTCGTTGAGTGGCGAGTCAAAAGCAACGGGCATGGAATTCACCCTGCTTCGCCGGGCCCAAGGCTCTAATGACGTTATTGCCCAGGTGTTGTATGTGTTGCCTAACACGCCCGCTTCACGGGCAGGTTTGAAGCGCGGTGACATTATTTATAAAGTAAACGGGCAAAATATCACCGTCGATAACTACAGCTCACTCTTGTTCAGTCCTACGTCTTTTACGTTTGGGCTGGCAAAACTGGAAAACCGTGCGCTGGTGAACACCGATGAGACCCGTAGCGTAACGGCAGAAGTATTGCAGGAGAATCCGGTTTTTCTAGATTCTGTTTATGCTATTGGAGGCAAAAAAATTGGATATCTAGTTTATAATCAGTTTAATCCTGCTCCAAACGGTTCCAAAGTACCGACTTACGATCAGAAAATTGATCAGATTTTCAGCCAGTTCAAAACGCAGGGAATCAACGAGTTGGTGCTGGATTTACGCTACAATCCGGGGGGCTACGTTTCTTCCTCTACCAACATTGCCAGCCTTGTTGGCCGGGGAATTGATAATAGCAAAGTATACTACCGCCAGGAATGGAACGCCTTCTTGTCGACGGAACTCAAAAAAGAGTACGGCAATAACTTTGGCGTGGAGTACTTTCAGAACAAAACCCAGAATATCGGGGGTAATTTACAGCGTGTTTTTGTGTTAACCACGGGACAAACGGCTTCTGCCAGCGAGCTGATTATTAATGGGTTGAAGCCGTTTATGCAAGTGATTACCGTTGGAACCACCACTACGGGTAAAAACGTGGGCTCTATTACCATTTCTGACGATACGGGCAAGATCAAATGGGGTATGCAGCCTATTGTTTTCAAATCCTTCAACAGTGCCGGACAGTCGGACTATGCCAGCGGATTTAAGCCCAATGTTGAGATTGCAGAATCCGTTTCAACCCGCACCAAGCAATTAGGCGACGTTAGCGAAGCCCTGCTGGGGGAGGCCATCTACCAGATCACCGGTTCCAGAACGGCCCGCCGCGCGGCACAAGCCGATGTAACTTTACCTGAAGTTGGATCATCACTTAGCCGCAAAGCCGGAGGAAGCAATATGTTCGATGCTTCGATCAAGCTCCCTCAGTAAGTTCTGTTTTCAATATGCTTTTGAAAGCCCCGCCCAACCAGGTGGGGCTTTCGCTTTTATACCTGATATTTTCCAGAGTCAATAATAGATAAATCCTGAGTAGATTGGTTATACAGGTATACCCAGCAAAACAGCCTACCGGTCTCCGATTGCACCGGAATGACCTGCCGGACGTATTCGTCCGAGTCAGTTTCACCGATGCCTTCGTAGCGGTCCAAAACGGCAAAAATCTCGTCGGGATTATTCAATGCATAAATCTCGCCGTGGACAAACGACTTAGCTTCCGGGTCATAGCGCGCACCGGGATAGTCACCAAGCTGGTAGAGTTGGCCAGAAAAATAGCCCTTTCCGAGAAATGTGCTATTTCCATGAAGATAGTTGGCCATTGGATGATTCGATGTTTGCTGAAGGGTGCCGTAAACCAATAGATGGGTCGTAATCGTTATAGCAGTAGACATTTGTTCATCTTAAGTTCTGAGTAGTATTTGTAAATTTACCGTTAGTAGGGCAATTTCGTTGAGTTTCCCGCTGGATCAACAAACGAGAATTCGGATAATACGCTCTGGAATACAACTGATATGTACGATAAGACAATAGGAACCAAACAAAAAGCATTACGCATCAACCTGGATCGCCGGATTTATGGCTCTTTTGCCGAAATCGGGGCCGGTCAGGAGACGGCAGCCATGTTTTTCAAAGCCGGTGGTGCCTCAGGAACAATTGCAAAAACCATGTCGGCCTATGACATGACGTTTAGCGATGCCATCTACGGGTCCGAAGAAAGTGGTCGCTACGTAGTTGAATCCCGCCTAATCAAAATGCTTAAGAAAGAATACAGCCTGATGGAAAAACGGCTGGACGAAAAGCGAGGCGAAAACACGACTTTTTTTGCGTTTGCCAATACCGTTGTCGCGTTGAATTACCAAAAAACGAACGAAAGCCACGGCTGGATTGGCTTGCGTTTCCAGGTCAATCCGCGCGGACAATACAACGACGTTATCGTTCACGTGCGAATGCTCGATAATGAAAATGTGCTGCAGCAGCAGGCTTTGGGCGTTATTGGGGTCAACCTGATTTATGGTTGTTACTATTATTCCAAATCGCCGGAGACGCTGCTATTATCACTCATGGACGACCTGTCCCCGGAGCGGATTGAGATTGACATGGTTCGCTTTGACGGCCCTGACTTCCAGAGCGTTGATAATCGATTAATGAGTCTTCATCTGGTAAAAAATGGCTTCACCAATGCTGCTTTGTTTGGTCCAGACGGAAAGGTTTTACAGCCTTCAGAAGCGCTTTACAAACGAAATATTCTGCTTTTGCGCGGGCGTTTGCGTCCTGTGACCAACGTCCACGTCGATATGTTCCAAAACGGGTATAAGCAATTTCTGGAAGAGCCGGATGTGGACTCTACCCGCGTGGTTACTATTGCCGAACTGACGCTGCATAACCTGGCTGAACAAGACCACCGCATCGACGAAAAAGACTTTCTGGACCGCGTTGATATTTTGTGCTCGATGGGCCAGACGGTGATGATTTCCAACTTCCTGGAATATTTCAAACTGGTTGCTTACCTGTCTCGGTTGACGCGGCTCAAGATTGGTCTCATTTTAGGGATTCCTAATCTGGAGTATATCTTTGACGAAGAACATTATAAAGGCTTACCGGGCGGGATTCTCGAATCGTTTGCGAATCTCTTTAGCCGCAAGGTAAAACTGTTTGTTTATCCAACGCTGGGTAAAGAAGGCGGTATTTATAATTGTAAGAATTTTCAGCTTCTCCCGCATTTAGAGCCGCTTTACCATTATCTCGTTGCTAACGATAAAATTGAAGACATCACGGATTATAATGAGGAAAACCTCCACATTTCAACGGATCGTGTTTTGCAGATGGTGAAAGCAGGGGAAGATGGCTGGGAAGCGATGGTACCCGAAGGAGTAGCCAAACAGATTAAAGACAACTGCTTATTTGGCTACCCCTGCGAAATACAATATACACCGGTGTCAGAACAGATTCGACAGGCCGCCGAAAACGCCGCAATCGACTAGCGATTACGGGCCAGCCGGTCAGCGTCCAGAGCCGTCAGCAGCGAGTTCAAGCCGTTTTCCTCCGTTACTTTGCGGTGCGTTTCCGGGTAGTGAATGGCTGCTGTCTGCTCGCGGAACATGAGCCGCAGCAAATCGCCGTAGAGATGCAATTTTTCTTCTTCGAAGCCGTACATCAGTTGGATTTTCTGCGAGGCGGTGATGTCTTTGAATCGTCCGCGCGTTTGCTGACCGCTGGTTCCGTAATTAGACGTTATTTCCAAACGTGCTCCTGGAAATAAGTCCATGAGGGCTTTTGTTGTTGCATCGTCTACCAAACCACGAATAACAATGCGCGTAGGCACCCACTCGTACAACGTGATATCGCCCCGCTCGAACAGGAGCCGCATTTCCTGGCGGTCCATCCGTCCTGACTGCGTAAATCCGTGGTAGAAGTTAACCACTTTATCGCCGTATACCACCGTTGCATTTACTTGATCCTCAACCGGATATTCACCTTCCCGCTGGCTAACCTGCGCCGAAACTACTTTCCCGTCGCCTAACCAACCGGCAAACATATCAAAAAAGTGGACACCGTGTTCGATGAAAATACCACCGCTTTTGCTTCGATCCCAAAACCAATGCTGCGGAGAAAGTCCTTCATCACCGGCATAATTCTCAAAATAACCGTGCAGAAAGTCACCCAACAATTTCTTGTCGATTACTCTCCGAACGCGTTCGAACATGGGATTATAGCGCTGCATGAGGTTCGTCACCATCAATAACCCTTTTTCTTTGGCGTAACTAACCATCTCACGGCCTTCTTCTTCATTGGTCGCAAGCGGCTTTTCGCAGATGACGTGCTTTCCAGCCCGCAAGGCTTGCATGGATTGTTCGTAATGCAAAAAAGGCGGGGTAGCAATGTATACAATGTCCAGGTCAGGCTGGGCGAGCAATTCCTCAATTGTATCGAAGTGAGTGGCGTCGAAACGAGCAGCGGCGCGGCTGGCTTCTTCACGCTGGGAGCCTGCGATACCAACCAACTTAACATTAGGAACCTGCATAAAATGCTGGGTCGCGAACAGGGCAAATCCGCCAAAGCCAATAATTCCTAATCCAAGTTCTTTTTCTTGATTCATAAACCGTTAAGTTATTCTCTGAAACAACTACCGGCAGAATCAAACTGTTTTGACCCGGTCTATTTAACGGCTACCGAAGGCCGGCACTCATTCCGCTCGGCAATTTTACCCTGCTTGATTAAATTTAAGGCTTTGTGCATCACGTAATCGCGTCCTTTCAGCAAGTCTTCCACGGTGCGCTCAACCGGGAAATCGGGTTCAACCGTAAAGCCATTGGCGTTCTTCGGACTAACATCGTGCAGAAGTTTCTTGAGCGGTACCCGTACCCGAATGTTGGAGTTAGGCAGGATAACGGTTTGGAACTGACCCGCGAAATCGCCCCAAAATGCGCCGCCGCAGGCTTCCCCGATGTACGTTCCCATCTGGGCATCGAGGGTTTTAACCAGCACGGAGGTAGTGGCGGAATAAGAGGCCCCGTTCATCAGGAAATAGAGATTACCGCGGTAGGCCAGCTCTTTTTCCGGTTTTCGCTTTCGCACATTAACACGCTCAACAAAACCCAGCGAGTCGCGCTTATACGCAATCGGGAAAAACAGCCACGAAAACGGATTCCAGGTTTTCATATACGCACGGCGACCGCCCCGTTTGATTTGCCCCGCTTGCATCACCTGAAACGGCTCTGGCATCCAGTAGCTCAGCAAACGCGTGGCATTCATGACCGTGCCGCCCCCATTGGAGCGCATGTCTATAACCAGATTTTGCACCTGAGCCGCCTGAATTCGAGCAAATGCCGCCCGTAGCTTGCGCCGGTATTTAAACCCAAACCAATCCCGCTTTTCATTGGAAAATGTTTCCACGCGCAGGATGGCCGTATTGGGCAGACTATCGACAATCATCACGGCCAGATTTGAAAGTTCGTGCTTCATCTCCTGCCGATAACGCTTTCCCGCATAGCGGTTTCGTTGCGCCATTGTCAGGCAAGGCAGGCTGGCCGACCGAACCAGACTATCGCCCGGCAATCGGTAAGACACACATACCGAATCGTTGGAGCCATACCAACGGGCGAAATAAATCGGAAAATAATCCTGACTCCACGCCCGGGCACCCGTCATGTTGTCGCCATCAGAGCCAAGTCGCTGGTATTGCTGAAAAAGCTGGTGCAGGTCGGCCACGCGTTGGCCATTGAGCGTCAGCAGTTCCGTTCCCCGCGCAAAAGAGGTATCCGTCGATAAATTATGGCTGATGTAATAGGTAGTGTCTACCCGACGAATTTCAAATGGAATAAACTTGGACGATTTGCCCACGAAGTTTTTCCGGTGATAAACCGAAAGGTGCCCATCTTTCAGGCTCGCGATGAAGGGCGTTACCTGCTGGCGGTAAAATTCATGGTAACTGACCGGCGTCTTTAACTGATTAGCTAATGAATCGTATAACTCGTTATAAGCAGAATCCGGCAGGTAATAACCCACGCCCGGATAAAGCAAATCCAGTTTTTTTTTCAGATAGAGAAAATCCGCCCGGCTCTGTTCAGGCGTTAGCATCTGGGCCGATGAGAAGAAGGGAATTATCAATAAAAAGGCCCATATCACGTATTTCATGCCTTCTGCTGACCTATTAAATTTCTATAAATATAAGTATTCATACGAATAATTGCAATCTGTCAGCCAAGACGCTAATGCCAAATCTGTAGTGCTTGATCTGCCTAAGTAGTCCATTTAAATGCGCTTTGTACCGCTTCATCATTTTTTGATACGTTTCCATAAGGGAAAGGCCGACCTTTGGGGTCTAATAACAAATAATACAATTTTAAAGAGTCCCTATTTACTACCACCAGCCTGATTATGAACTATTTCTTACTACGTCTTTGTTTGATTCTACTTGTTTTTTCTACAATAGATCAGGCAAATGCAGCAAAATTGTCCTTACCCGCGGATGTTGGGCTTAGGGCGGCCAATGCAACAATTAGTGGTTATGTCAAAGATGCAGCCAACGGCGAAGGGCTAATTGGCGTTTCGGTTTATGTGAAAGAGCTATCAACCGGCGCGGTTACGAATGATTACGGCTTCTTTTCGCTAACGCTCCCCGAAGGTGCTTATACAGTAATTTTCACCTACGTTGGCTACAAGAAAGAAACGCGCACCGTCCAGCTTTCGGCCCAGAACGTGCGGTTGAATATGGAGCTGCAACAGGAAGGCAAAGACCTTCAGGAAGTGGTTGTTTCGACGCAGCGCGAAGACGATAACGTAAAGAATATCGAGATGAGTGTCAACAAAATTGACATTCGGACAATTCAGAAAATGCCCGCTCTGCTCGGGGAAGTAGATGTAATCCGTAGTATTCAGCTGTTGCCGGGGGTTTCGACGGTGGGCGAAGGGTCTACCGGATTTAACGTCCGGGGCGGAAACACGGATCAGAATCTGGTGTTGCTTGACGAAGCGCCTGTCTATAACTCCTCGCACTTGTTTGGCTTCTTTTCGGTATTCAATCCCGACGCGGTTAAGGATGTAAAGTTGATTAAAGGTGGAATTCCGTCTTTGTACGGAGGCCGGATTTCGTCTATTCTGGATGTTCGGATGAAAGAAGGAAATGCCAAACGCCCGGAAGTAAACGGCGGAATTGGAGCCATTTTTAGCCGGTTAACCTACGAACGGCCCTTTCTTGGCGGTCGAGGCTCGTTTATCGTGGCCGGCCGACGTTCTTACGCCGATATTCTAGCCAAGCCCTTTCTAAGCGGCGATTTGAAAGGCTCGCGCTTTTATTTCTACGATCTGACGGCAAAAGCGAATTACAAAATCAACGATAAAAACACGGTCTTTTTGTCGGGTTATTTAGGCCGCGACGTTTTCGGGGCCGACTTTGGGTTTAACTGGGGAAACACCACAACCTCTCTCCGCTGGAATCACGTTTTCTCGGATAAACTTTTCCTGAACACAACTGCTTTCTATAGTAATTATGATTATCTGCTGGATTCTGACTTAAAGCGAAAAGAGAAAAACGACTTTTTCCGCTGGAAATCAAAGATCATTAATTACAGCGTTAAGCCCGATTTCACGCTTTTCTTGAAGAACAACACCCTCACTTTCGGAGGCCAGGCTATTTTGTATACGTTTGAACCGGGAACAGCCGAAGCCGCTTCGGGAGGAACCGTGCGGGCGTTTGGGTTAGAGAAAAAATACGCCTTGGAAAGCGCCCTTTACGTAGGCAATGAGCAGCAGATTTCGTCCCGTCTGCAACTGCAATACGGCTTGCGCTATTCGCTTTACAGTTACATCGGTCCGGGCGAATCATATGCTTTTGCCGATACCACCGTTGGTTTACGCCGTCAACCCATTCTGAACCAGACCCGCACTTACGACAAATTTGAGCCGATTAAAACATACGGCAACTGGGAGCCTCGCTTCGCCGCAAAGTATGAGCTGAATGCCAGTAGCTCTCTCAAACTGAGTTACAATCGACTTGCCCAATACATTCACCTGATTTCGAACACAACCGCTTCTACGCCGCTGGATGTCTGGACGCCTTCTACGAATAACATCAAACCCCAAATTGCCGACCAGATTGCAGGAGGTTACTTTCGAAACTTTGGTAAATCCGGTAATGCATACGAAGCGTCGGTTGAGGTTTATTATAAATGGTTACAGAACCAAATCGATTACATCGACGGTGCGGATTTATTGCTGAATAAATACCTGGAAGGCGAACTTCTGAATGGAAGAGGCCGGGCGTACGGGGCCGAATTTTACCTGAAAAAGAACCAGGGGCCGCTAACCGGCTGGATCAGTTATACGCTTGCCAAAACCGAGCGCCTAGTTGAAGGAATTAACTACAATCGCTGGTTTCCCACCCGCTTCGACAAGCGGCACACCCTTAACATGGTGGCGCTTTATGACCTCACAAAGCGCGTAAATGTGTCAGCTACCTTTGCATTCGCGACGGGTACACCCGGAACTTTCCCGACCGGAGGCTATGTTTTTCAGGGATGGCGCGCGCAGATCATCGACGGCCGGAACAACTACCGAATCCCAGCCTACCACCGACTGGATTTGGCTTTAACCCTTCAGGGCAAGAAAAAACCGGGCCGGAAGTGGGAAGGCAACTGGGTTTTCTCGGCCTACAACGTCTACGCCCGCCGAAATCCGTTCTCGGTATTCTTCCAGCAGGCGGATGATAAGCAAACCGTAACGGTTAGTGGCGAGCAGTTCGAAGTGCCGGTGGCGAAGGCCTACCGCTACTCGGTTTTTGCCACAATCATCCCTTCGGTAACCTACAATTTTAAATTTTAAGACATTCCAGATCAATGAATAAAACACTCATTTCAGCTTATCGTTTTGCCTTGTATTTACTGCTTTCGGTAGTTTTTATGGGTTTATTATCCTGCCAAGACGAAATTGACATTAATCTGAAAAATGGCCCCTCCCAGCTATCGGTAGACGGCTGGCTGACCAATCAGACGGGCCCGCAAGTGATTAAGTTAACGCGAACCACAGGGTATTTTGACGCCTCGTTACCGCCCGCCGCCACCGGCGCGACAGTGACTGTAACGGATGATAAGGGCAAAATTTACACCTTCACGGATACTAAAAACAGCGGAAATTATACCTGGACGCCAGCGACTGCCACTGAAACGTTTGGCGAGATTGGACGCAAATACACGCTGAATATTCAATACCAAAACGATACTTACCAGGCTGTTTCACAAATGAACCGCGTGCCAGCCGTGGATTCCATTACATTCGTCAAAGAAAAACTGAATCCGGTTTCTTCCGAAGAAGGCTATCTGGCGGAGTTTTTCTCCACTGATATAGAAGGCGAAGGAAATTTTTACTGGATTCGGGCTTATCAGAATGGTAAACGCCTCGACCGTACCAGCGACATTGTTCTCTCCTACAATGGCGGTTTCGGAACGAACAATGCCGATACGGACGGTTTGTTATTTATCCTGCCCGTCCGCTTTTCGATTAACCCGGAGAAACTATACCAGGAGGCGGATGAAGTGAAAGTGGAAGTGTTGTCGATTACACCGGATGCGTTCAACTTCTTTCAGCAACTCAGTACGCAGATTAACAATGGTGGCCTGTTTGCCACGCCGCCTGCCAATATCCCAACCAATGTGATCAACCTGAATGAGTCAGGAGCCAAAGCGGTTGGGTATTTTGGTGTTTCAGCGCTGAGTAGCAAGACCGTAAAAGTCGATCAAACAACGATTCGCGCGAGCCGGTAAAGTTCTATCCGCCGGTAAGGTGTCTACCGGCGGATAACCATCAAAATCGCCACCGAATCTGTGCTTTTACTTCGCTTTTGTGCGGCTTGGCAATCTCGTCTAAATCAGAGCCAACAGTTTCCTGATTCGTGTAATCCGTTCGCGACCAGCGTAGCCAGACCGATAAGTGTTTATTGACATTGTATTGAGCCAGCAAATAATACCGAAAACCCCGATTGGCATAAGCTGGAATCGAAAAGGCCGACAAGACGTCCCGCTCGTAAACGTACTGCCGACTGTCCCAATTTTCAGTGCTAAACCAGGCCACCCGGCCACTAACCGACAAGCGACCAAAATCGGCAGTAGCGTCCTGCGCAATGGCTACCCCCGTCGACTTACTTTGCCCCTGGTATTGAAAGCCGCCCCATTGTACCCGTGTCCGCACCATCCAGACCCGATTGGGCCGGTATTCGGAATTCAGCACATAACTGCTTCGGTTCGTCTCAACAACGTTCACGGGTTTGCTTTGCGGCAGATTTTTTTCTTTGTGTTCCAGGCGGTAAACGCCGTAGATCGTCACTCGTTTGTTTGGGGTCCAGGTCGCTTTCAGCAGATAATCCCAGCCAGCCGATGGCTTATCCACTAAATAGCGCAGGCCCGGAAAACGGTAAAAATCGACGTAAGCACCCACGATTAGCTTTCGGTATACGACGTATCGCGCTCCGGTATACAAGCCCATTTCATTGATCGGACGGGATGTTTCGCTAAATGCATTGCCGTAGAAACTATGAAAATTTCGACCATAATAACGCATCAATACGGTCGCGTCCAGGCGCTTAGTTAGGCTGGCCAATGCACCTCCAACGGCACCGATTCCGCCACTGTGCGTTCGGGAGCCTGTGCTTCGGGCTACTTCGGCAAAGAAATTCATGTTCTGCCAGATATATCCGCCGTGTACGCCAAGCAACAGGTTGCGTTTGCCCGAAAATTCATATTCATTATAAGCCAGCTTACGCTTCTGAATTACCTTATCAAAAGACGTATTTAACAAAGTCGCGCCAACTTGGATGTTGTTTTTGTGGTAAAGCAGATGCGCCCCCAGGTTTTGTTCCTGCATGCTTGCCCGATCCTCTACTTCGGCCGATGTGCGGTGAAGCCCGGAAGTCTGCAACGAACTAACTGTTAATTCACCCAACTCGCTTTCTCCAACCACATTGGCGTCACGGCGGTTATGAGCAGCCAGAATAGTTAAGTCGAGATACGGCGTCAGCGCGTAGGTAGCGAGTGCGCCCCGTAAGAATCCATATTCGGTCAATGACGTATACGGACGGGCACCAAGTGTAGACCGCCGGACACCGGCCACCGTTTCGGCGCCTTTGCCCAAAAAGAAACCACCCGAAAAGACCAGCCCTTGCCCCGCCTGAAATTGAAAATCACCAAGGATGACGTTTTTCCAACGGCCCCGGTTTTGAACCTGCATGTGAAACGAGAGATAATCCGCACCGTACTGATACCGACCGGGCTGCCACTTGAACGTCTCGCCGGGATCCTGCTCCATTGTCAGACCAAAACTAAATTGCCGGGGTCGGCTGTAGCGATAGCGCATAAACCACTGTTGTCGGTCACCCGGATACCGGCGGGGCAATTTACCATTCTTGTCTGGCTCAGCAGGCGAAAAGCCTTTCTGTTCTTCCAGAATGCGTTCTACCCTAAACAATAAATAATGATCGGTAGGGTTATTAAACTTCCCAACCAGGGAGCGATTTCCCGTTTCCAGACTTATGAAGGGCAATAACCGGCGAATGGTTAGGAGATCGAAATCCGGGATAGCCTGTAATTCATAAATCGACAGAAAAGGACCTACTTCAGACCGGTATCGAACAAATTGGTTGAGCTGCGCTTCCGTCAGCAAGTTAGTCGCCGCTAATTCGTCGCGGGTTGCGGCATTGAGGTTGAGCGGATTTATATAAAGCTGATACAGGTTTTCGTACGCGGCCTCCAAATCGACGCCCTCTGATTGAACAGGAAACAAATCCTGAATAAAGCGATTGATATCGGCTTCGCGCTGGTAATATTCCTGAGCAGTAGCGGGGATAGTCAGCAGTAGGCTAATTACCCAGTAAAAAATACGTTGGAGCACGGCTTCGGTACGTTAGGCTTGGAAAAACGTATTGATTAGACGAAGCCGCGCCGCGAAAGTAGCTCACCAACAGAGTGCTTTATACAAAAAAAGGTACGTGCTGATTATAGTTGCAAGCGAATCCCGATCCGGTTGAGAAGATGCACGAATCCCATAATGGCAATGGCAAAAAAGGCAGCCCAGACCATGCCCAGCACGCCGCTTTGGAAGGATTCGGGGGCAGGATAGAAATCGAGTAGGCCGAAGATGGCGTACAAGATTGACGGAATAATGTAAGTCAAGAGTGGATTCGCAGCAGCAGGCTGAAAGAAAGCCGTCCAGCCCTTGTTGTTGCCCACATCGACCAGCGCATAAAGCAGGCTAAATAGCAAGCAGGAGGCAGCGGCACTGTATAAGCCCCAGGTCGGCGTTGCGTATATTTTGGAAATAGCGTAGTAAGGTCTTAACAGATAACCAACTAGGAGCAATACGAAGGCCAGAGCCGCTACTTCCAGAAACTGCCGCTGATTGGACTGGACTGTTTTTTGGTCAAAAAAGAGCAAAGAAGTAATGGTTCCGCAGAGGGCAATGGCCGTGTGGGTGGCGTTACCTGCCTGGCTACCCGTCCAGCGCAACCAGGGATTGGCCGACCAACTGGATTGGCTCACCACAAAAACGCCGATGCATACCGCGATCAGAACCAACAAGCCAGCAACTTTTCCCTGGACAAGCTGATAGCCAAGACTGGTGTATAAATATGCCCACCCAATCAAGCCCAGAATGCCCCACCAGTGCGTTTGCATGCGCTCAGAACCATCACCGCCCCGGTAGACAATGGCCAGAACCAGCAAGCCAGCTACACCAAGTCCCCTTAGCACGTATTTCCAAACTGGATTTTGAAACCTATAAATGTTCCAGACCAGAATAGCCGACGCAATAAAACCGAGCGACCACACATGAACGGACATGCCGGTTGCGGCGGCGTTAAAATCCGTTTCGGCATTGACCATAAACAAGCCCAGCGTGAGTAAGCCTAAGGTCCGAAAAAGAATATGCCCCTGAATCTGAACCGCCGAATCACCTTTGGACAACCTATTTTGCAGCGCAAAAGGCACCGACATACCTACGATGAACAGAAACGATGGAAACACCATATCGACAAACGTCATGGCATCGGCATCGGCGGGCATGTGCTTCATCCAGAGTGGAATAGCGCGCATCCCCGCCACTTCATTCACGAAAATCATGACCAGAATGGTGATTCCGCGAAAGGTATCAATGGATACGACTCGGCGGCGGGGAAGCTCGTTGGCGGGAAGTGACAGGAAATTGCTCATCCCTCACAAAAGGTCCGTTAGCCCTTATTTTACTAATCCTTATTTCAAATTAAACGTACTGCCTTCCGCCACGAGCTGTTCGTAGCGATCATGGTCAAACTGGTAGTAAAAAGCCCCTTTTCGGGAAGAACTTTTGTCTTTTTCAGCCAGTTTAGTCAACCATTCCATAGACGTTATTTTTTTGCTAAAATTGCGCTGGTCTAGCGGGTGATCGTAAATCGCTTCGTAAAGCTGAAGCAGTTGCGGAATCGTGAATTTTTCTGGTAATAGCTCAAAACCAATGGGTTGTGTACGAGCTCGGCGCCGCAACCTGTTTAGCGCCTTCTCAACCATTTTGTCATGGTCAAAAATCAGCTCGGGGCATTCAGCAATGGGAAACCAGCAGGCATTGTGCTGATCGGCCAGCTCTTTATCATACTGGTCCGTTCGAATCAGGGCGAAGTACGCAATCGACAAGGTTCGGGCAACCGGATCGCGGTGAATGTCGCCATACACATAAACTTGCTCCATGTATACTCCGGTCAGGCCGGTCAGGGCGTGCAAAATACGCTCTGACCCTTCGTCGATGCTTTCTTTTTCGTTCAGAAAACCACCCATCAGCGACCATTTCCCGCGTTCCGGTTCAAAATCCCGCTTGACAAGCAGCAACTGAAGCCCGCGCTGGTCAAAACCAAAAATAATGCAATCTAAAGCTACTAAATGCTTGGAGTAAGGCGCGTATAATTCAGTAGCATCCATCATAGGCAACGCTGGTTTTCGAAACAAATTAAAAGAGGGCGCTTAGCAACCTTGACCGTAATAAGCATCTTTGCCGTGTTTGCGGAAAAAATGCTTGTCAATCAGGCTTTGTTTGATGCGCGGCGTGTCGGGGTTGATGGTCAGCGTCAGGTAGCCCATTTTGGCAATCTCCTCCAACACCGTAGCGTTATACACGGCTTTGGCGGGTGTTTTTCCCCAGGTAAAAGGCCCGTGGCAGGCAACCAGCACCATTTCTACTTCTTCAGGCGATAGGTTCTGATCCCGAAATACGTTCAAAATCTGGTTTCCGGTTTCGTGTTCGTAATCGCCCTGAATCATTTCATCGGACATTACTTCTGTCACGGGAACCGAAGCAACCAAGTGATCGGCGTGGGTCGTTCCCAGATTGGGTAGCTCACGCATGGCCTGCGCCCAGGCGACCGCGTAGGTGGAATGCGTGTGGCAAATCCCACCAATATGACCAAAATGGCGGTACAGCAGCGTATGTGTTTTGGTATCCGATGAAGGCCGCATCCCTCCTTCAACCAGCTTATTATCAAGATCTACCAGAACAATATCTTCTGGCTTCAATTCATCATAGGGAATACCGCTAGGCTTGATAGCGACGATACCCGCCTGCCGATCAATTCCGCTTACATTTCCAAAAGTATAGATGGCCAATTTCTGCTTTGGAATTTCCATATTGGCTTCATATACTTCTTCTTTCAAGGTTTTATAGGCACTCATATTGGATTATGCGTTTAAGGTCGGACTTGGTTTGGCCGTTACACTGGCTTGGTTTTGTTCAATAAAAGCGCCTAGTTCCAGATAGCGCTGATACAGTTTCTCATACACCGCCGCAATCTCCGGGCGTGGCTCGTAAACAGCGTCGAAAGGAGAAGCCATGGCTTGCTGCGCTTCGGCGAAAGTTGGGTAAATACCCGACGCTACGGCGGCACAAACGGCCGCACCGCGAGCGCAGCACTGGTCTGATTCGGCGACTTTGATGGGTACGTTCATGACATCGGCCAAGGTCTGCATCACGTAAGACGATTTGCGGGCAACCCCACCAATGGCAATCACTTGTTGAATGGGCACCCCTTCTTCCACAAACCGTTCGGCGATTCGGCGCGCCCCGTAAGCCGTTGCTTCCACGAGCGACTTAAAGACCCGGGCGGCATCGCTCCCCAGATTCAGGCCCGCAATGGCGCCTTTCAGCGTGTGATTGGCATCGGGCGTCCGGCGACCATTTAGCCAGTCAATGGCGACAATATCTTTTTCTGTAATAGCTAGCTTGCTAGCATGTTCCGCCAGATGCGGAATCAAAGAAGCTTGCAGGGAAGGCAATAACTCTTCTTTTCCTTGCTTCGTCAGTAATTCGGCAACCGGTCCGAGCACGAGGCGACTAAACCAGGCGTAAAGGTCACCAAATGCCGATTGGCCCGCTTCCATGCCCAACATCCCCGGCACAATTGATCCATCAACCTGACCGCAAATCCCCCGAATCAGCAAATGCCCCACCGCCTCGTTGGGAGCCATCAGCATGTCGCAGGTGGACGTTCCGATTACTTTTACCAAAGAATACGATTCGATATTGGCACCCACTGCGCCCATGTGCGCATCGAAACTACCGACGCCGATGACTACATCCGTTGGTAAACCCAGCTTTTCTGCCCATTCCGCCGAAATCGTTCCCATCGCCTCGTCCGAGGTATAGCTCTTGCTAAAAAGCCGATCACGCAGACCGCTCAGCAGCGGGTCGAGGGTTGTCAGAAATTCTTCGGAGGGCAAACCGTCAAATTCTTCGTGCCAGAGCGCTTTATGCCCGGCAGCCGTACGGCTGCGTTTCAGCGTCAGTGGGTTTGTGTTGCCCGTCAGTACCGCCGAAATCCAGTCACAATGCTCCACCCAGGAAAAAGCCGCCTGCCGAATGGCATCATCCACCCGCAACGTGCGTAAAATCTTGGCCCAAAACCATTCTGATGAATAAATTCCGCCGACATATTTGGTATAATCTACGTCCCAGCGGTGGGCTAGCTTGTTGATTTCTTCGGCCTCTCCGTTCGCCGTGTGGTCTTTCCAGAGAATAAACATGCCGTTGGGATTCTCGGCAAACTGGGGCAACAAAGCCAGCGGGGTCCCCTGCTCATCGACCGGACCGGGCGTTGAACCCGTCGTGTCGACTGAAATGCCTTTTACCTGATTTCTAACCTCTGAGGAAGCCGAAGCTAATGCGCCTTTGATGGCATTTTCCAGCCCTTCGAGGTAATCTAGGGGGTGTTGCCGAAATTGGGAAGCATCCGGATTGCAGTAAGCGCCTTGTTTCCAGCGGGCATATTCATGCACTCCAAAAGAGCATTCTTCACCGGTTTGGGCATCGACTAAAACCGCCCGAACGGAATCAGTACCGAAATCGACGCCAATGACATAAGCAGACATAGATACGTTAAGATTTAGGAATAATGAGTTAGTAGAATGAAAGAGGCAGGGCCGTTACAGCCCCGCTTTTCTGCTGATTTTAGCCTTTAATCTGATAATAAACTTCGCTCCAGCGCAATTCCTGCTTCAACTGGGCAATTTTCGTATCCTCGTTGATCAGGACGTATTCGATACCCGCTATGTCGGCAAAATCTTCCATGTATTCCGACGTGATGGCCTTGCTGAAAACAGTGTGGTGGGCACCACCCGCGTAAATCCAGGCAGCGGCGGCCACTTTCAGATTTGGTTTGGCATCCCACAACACGCGAGCGACCGGCAGTTTGGGCAGTTCCTGCTCCGTCGGAACGGCCTCTACTTCATTGACCAGTAACCGGAAACGATTTCCCATGTCGATAACCGAGGCGTTGATGGCCGCCCCCGGCGCTACATTAAATACCAACCGAACGGGATCTTCTTTGCCGCCAATCGACAACGGATGAATCTCGCAGGAAGGTTTACCCTCAG
Source organism: Tellurirhabdus bombi (assembly GCF_021484805.1). Lineage (NCBI taxonomy): Bacteria > Pseudomonadati > Bacteroidota > Cytophagia > Cytophagales > Spirosomataceae > Larkinella > Larkinella bombi. Next base: position 1,323,264 of record NZ_CP090557.1, read on the forward strand.
CAATCGACTCGTCAATTTCGAGCATGTGAGCGCCCAGTACGCGCTGGCCGTTGGGCGAGAGATGGTAAGTATAATCTTCCATGAACGAGCTACCACCCGGCAGCCCTACGCCCATCACTTTGACGGCCCGCCCCAGCGCGGCGGTTTTCCAGTCGCCTTCCCCGCCGAAGCCGTAGCCGTCGGCCATCAGGCGTTGCGAAGCGATTCCGGGCAATTGCGCCAGCCCGTGTAAATCTTCGAATGTATCGGTAAAGCCTTTGATCCGATTGTCTTCCAGAAAACCGCGCATGCCAAGTTCGATCTTCGCCGCGTCGCGCAACGAACTGTGCCGTGCACCTGATTTCCGTAATTCAGCTGCTACCTGATAGCGCTGTTCGTATTCATCCACCAGCGTGTCAATCGCCGCATCTGTAATTTGGTTAACGTAAGCTACCAGGTCGCCGACGCCGTAGCCGTGTACGGAATACCCGAACTTAATCTGTGCTTCTACTTTGTCGCCTTCCGTTACTGCCACTTCGCGCATGTTGTCGCCAAAGCGGGCAAAGCGGGCGCCCTGAAGATCATGCCAGCCACAGGCAACCCGCGCCCAAACGTTTAAGCGCTCGTGCACCTCCGGGTCTTCCCAGTGGCCAACGACAACTTTGCGGTCCAGCCGAAGCCGTGCGTTGATAAAACCAAACTCCCGATCACCGTGTGCTGATTGGTTCAGGTTCATGAAGTCCATGTCGATTTCGCCCCAGGGAATATCGCGGTTGAACTGGGTGTGCAGGTGCAACAGCGGCTTACGCAGTACTTTTAGACCGTTGATCCACATCTTGGCCGGTGAGAAGGTGTGCATCCAGGTAATCAGCCCGATGCAATTTGAGGAGCTGTTAGCTTCCAGCGCAAGCCGGTAGATTTCTTCCGGGCCAGTAAGTACGGACTTGAAAACAATTTTTACCGGAATAGCGGCAGAATCATTGAGGGCTTTAACAATAACTTGAGAGTGCTCAGCGACTTGCTTCAAGGCTTCCTCCCCGTATAAATGCTGGCTACCCGTCACAAACCAGGCTTCCAAGTGATCAAGAGAAATCATTTCTTATAGTGGTTAGCAATGAATGTTCTGGTGATAAAGCCTTAAACTTACATAATAACTGTAATTACTACAATTATCAGGAAAAATAATTGTAGTAATTACAGTTATAAATTTTAGCGCTTTTACTTGGTGAGAGATAAAAAAAGACGCTCTGATTTCCCGCTTTTGCGAGATCAGAGCGTCTTTAGGCATTACGACTCGATTTATAACAACTGCTTAGTCAACTAACGGGCCCCATTCCCAGGAGCTTTTCCGCAAAATGCTCATCCGCCATAAGCTTTTTAATCATCTCCAGATCATTGTCGTTCAGTAGCTCGCCGACAGTAACTTGATATAATTTGGCCAGATCCTGTAATTTATCGATCGATGGACTGGTTTGGCCACTTTCCCATTTGCAATAAGCTGGTTGGGTAATACCGATATTGAATGCTACGTATTCTTGCGAATAACCAAACAGTTGACGCAGCCGACGAAATTTTTCAGATAAGACACGCATGATTATCAGGATTTATTGAGTAAACAGGTACTAGAAAACGTATTTATTTCCCATACAACTGACTGATAATTATTTCCAACCCCACTTATTTTATTTCCAAAACCTACGACGAAAGAATATGTTCGGATTGCGACATTTATATCTTTTGAGGAAACGGCCCTGAAATAATGTTTTCTAAACTGGTTATAATCTTATAACTGAGGCTTATGAACTCATAGCGAATAGTTATCAGACCCAGCCGCTTTTTCTGCCACCTTTGTATCAAGCAAACGGCACAACAGCCAGGCGCCAGCGGAAGCCGAAAAGCTATTAGAGTAGGCCCATTAAATACACATCGTTATGAAAGCGTTTGATTTGAATCAACTCGGAGTAGAAGAACTGAACACCCAAGAATTGACCAACACGCAAGGTGGTTTCTTAATCTTTGGTAATGGTTATAACAATGGCAGCAGCTCGAATAGCTCCAGCAGCAGTTCAAAAGGTTTCTTGGGCATAAGCCTGGGACTGGGATTTGGCTTTGAATCAGAGTCGAGCTCACAGAATAGCTCATCAAGCCATTCTCACTAATTAGAATAATTGATTAGGTTTTAATAAAAGCAGGGAGTTCCGGCTGTAAATGAGGTAATCTTTACCGATTTGGCGCTAGAACTCTCTGTTTATTTTTAACTGAGGTTATAATTTTATAACCGTTACTTATAGGATTATAAAAGAAAATTATCTGCATGAATGACATTTCCTACCAACTTTGTCTTACACAAACAGCATAGATAGAGGTAGTTACGTAAAGAGAGAGCTGGGCGTGAGCGGAAGCCGAAAAGCTATTAAAGAGTAGGCCATTTAAATGCACATCGTTATGAAAACGTTCAATGAAAATCAGCTTGGGATTCGGGAATTGACCCAGCAGGAGATGATCCAATACCAGGGAGGTAGCACAACTGACAAAACGAGCAGCAGCTCTTTGAAAGGAGATTTAACCTTTAAACTAGGCTTTGATTTCTTCGCTAATTCAACGCTAGAACGAGATAGAGATCGGGATTATACAATTTTCAGTTAATCCATAAAATACGTGCAGAGAGGCTTAGTCCTAAGGAATGGAGACCAAATCCTCTATTTTCTGTTGGATTAAGCCTTTTTTGCTGTCTTGTAATTCGTGCGCAAACTAATTACCCATGTTCCAGTTAAATGAGTTGATTCCGCTCATTTAGCTTTTAGCTTTCACGCCTTATGAACGATGCCGATCTTTCCGATAGCCTGATATCCTACTTGCCCCGCGTTAGTGTGCGGAGTCAACTTATATACATTACCGTCCTGTCGGTCATTACCATCGCTTTGCTGGCCTTGCCTTTTATTTATGTGGATGTCTCGGTGCAGTCCAGCGGCTTAGTGCGGCCTATTTCTGAACGAAGTGAGATAAAAGCCACCACGGGCGCCATCATTGAAGAAGTGCTGGTACGCGAGTGGCAACCCGTGCAGAAAGGCCAGCCTCTTTTTCGGCTTCAGTCGGAAACCATCAATACCCGACAGCGCCTACTCGATCAGCAAAAGACCGAAAAGGTAAGCTTTATCAATGACTTAGATCAATTGACGAAAAAGCCCTGGCAGACCGTAAGCCGACTGGAGTCTCCTTTGTACCGGCAGCAATACGCTCAGTTTCGGGCAGTTGTCGAAGAAAGCTGGAATGCTCAGGAAAAGCTCAAACGCGTTTTTGAAACCAACAAGCTGCTTTATAGCCAGAAAGTTATTCCGCGTCTCGAATATGAAGATGCGTTATATGCGCATAAGGCCGCCCTGGCCCGGTATAACTCGCTCGTTCAGCAGCAACGCAGCTATTGGCAGACGGATCTGACTCAACACCGGCAAGGACTCAAAGGACTGGAAGCCGAATTGAAGCAGGTGCAGGAACAACAGGCCCTGTATACCCTCAAAGCCCCCGTCAACGGAACGGCCAGCCAGTTAGCCGGTCGCTACGCAGGCAGTTACGTCCAGCCGGGTGATGTGCTTGCCATTGTCTCCCCTGACTCGACCCTAGTTATTGAAGCCTATGTTTCGCCCAAAGACATTGGTTTGGTACAGGTAGGCCAGCCGGTGCGGTTGCAGGTTGATGCGTTTGACTATAACCAGTGGGGTATGCTGACGGGCAAGGTTCTCGACATCGCCAATGACTTTACCTTATCCAACGAATCTCCGGTTTTCAAAGTCCGCTGCCAATTGGACCAAAATTATCTGGCCTTATCAAATGGCTATCGGGGCCAGCTAAAGAAAGGAATGACGGTTCAGGCCCGGTTTCAGGTAACCCGTCGGTCGTTGTTTCAACTCCTGTACGACAAAGCTGATGACTGGCTAAACCCAAGTAACTCCGCCAGCCAGAGCCAGTTAGCAACCAGCAATTAGTTGTAGGGCTTTCCCTGATAAACCACTACTGATTGTGTATCCACGGCCAACCGTTTACACGTTATGACATCTCGCACCAAAATAAAACAACGTGATATTACCGACTGCGGAGCCGCCTGTCTGGCTTCGGTAGCCGCGCACTATCGCCTGCTCCTGCCTGTGGCCCGCATTCGCCAGCTGGCGGCTACGGATCAAAAGGGGACCAACGTACTCGGCATGATCGAAGCGGCGCAGAAACTGGGTTTTCAGGCAAAAGGCGTCAAAGCTTCCTTTGAAAGCCTGCCTAAACTGCCTTTGCCGGTTATTGCCCACGTTACCCTTCGCGACCGCGCCTTGCATCACTATGTGGTCATTTTCAAGATTACGCCCCAGCACGTCGTGGTGATGGATCCGGCGGACGGGCAACTGCACAAGAAAACGCACGATGAGTTTAAAGCGGAATGGACCGGGTTGCTGGTCCTGCTGGTTCCAGACGAAACCTTCAAGGTCGGGAATGAGAAAAAATCGGTGCTGCAACGGTTCTGGCAGTTGCTACAACCCCATAGGGCGGTGATGGGCCAGGCGCTGTTTGGGGCCATGATTTATACTATCCTGGGGCTTTCTTCGGCCATTTATGTGCAGAAAATAGTGGATAATGTGCTGGTTAACGGCAACCGAAATTTACTTAATCTGCTCAGCCTGATCATGATTGGGCTGCTTTTGATCCAGCTTTTCATCAATGCGACCAAAAGTTTTTTCAGTTTGAAGACCGGACAGCGCATTGACGCCGCCCTGATTTTGGGATATTACAAACACCTCATGACGCTCCCGCAGTCGTTTTTCGACACGATGCGCGTTGGAGAAATTATCTCCCGGATAAACGATGCGGTTAAAATTCGTGTGTTCATCAATGACATTGCCATGGCACTCATTGTCAATGTATTGATTGTCTTTTTCTCTTTCGGGCTGATGTTTACCTATTACTGGAAACTGGCCGTCATTTTACTTTTGGTCGTCCCCCTTTACGCGGGCGTATACTGGCTTTTCAACCAGTTCAATAAGCAATACCAGCGTAAACTGATGGAGAACTACGCGGACCTGGAAGCCCAATTGGTTGAATCGCTGAATGCAATGCCGACCATCAAACGTTTTGGTTTGGAACATTATGCCAGCCAGAAAACAGAGACCCGGTTCGTGCGTTTGTTAAAAACCATTTTTCAAACCGGTACGGGTGGTATTTACGCCGGTAATGCGTCGGAGTTCATCACGCGTTTGTTTACCATCATTTTGCTGTGGGTTGGGGCGGGATTTGTCTTACAGAATGAATTGACGCCGGGGGAACTGCTTTCTTTCTACGCGCTGATCGGGTATTTCACGGGTCCTGCCAGTAGCCTGATCGGTGCAAACAAAAGCATTCAGGAAGCCTTGATCGCTGCCGACCGTTTGTTCGAAATCATGGATCTGGAACGGGACTCCAACGAAAATAAAGTCCAGTTAGAGCCAAGAATGGTTGGCGATATTCGATTTCAGGACGTTACTTTCCGGTACGGCACCCGCGCTCCGGTTTTCGAAAACCTGACCCTTACCATGCCCAAAGGCAAAATTACGGCGATTGTTGGGGAAAGCGGCTCAGGCAAATCCACCCTACTTTCGCTCATGCAAGGCCTTTATCCACTGCAAAGTGGCAGTATTCACATTGGGGAATATGACCTCAAACACCTGCATGCCGATAGCCTCCGGCGAGTTGTCAGCGTTGTTCCGCAAAAAATCGACTTGTTTTCGGGAAATATTATTGAAAATATAGCCATTGGCGAAGCTGAACCAGAGATGGAGCGAATCCTGGCGATCTGTCAGCAATTAGGAATTACCGATTTTATCGAGAAAATGCCCGACGGTTTCAAAACCCAATTGGGCGAAAACGGAGCTACCTTGTCGGGTGGCCAGCGGCAACGGCTCGCCATTGCGCGGGCCATTTACCGCAACCCGGAAATTCTGGTTTTGGACGAAGCTACCTCCGCGCTGGATTCCACCTCCGAACAATTTGTGCAACGCACAATCCAGCAGCTTCGCAAGGAAGGCAAGACCATTTTGATCATTGCCCACCGACTCAGCACGGTCCGGAAAGCGGATAAGATTGTTGTTCTGGAACAGGGACGGCTTGTCGAGGAAGGCAAACACACCGAATTGCTTCAGAACGGAAAAGTGTATTCCAACTTCTGGCAACAACAAACCGAAGTCGCCTAAGTGAATTTAGAACCGCTCCAGCACCTTCTCCGACACCGTCAAACCAATTGACAGCGAAGAAGTTGCTGCGGGCGAAGGAGCATTACAAACGTTAATGGCGCGGTTACTTTCCAGAATAGCAAAGTCGTCGAGCAGCCCGCCGGTACGGTCACAGGCCTGCGCGCGTACGCCAGCACCGCCTTCTTCCAGATCATCTTCCTGAATAGCCGGAATCAGTTCCTGCAACGCTTTCGTGAATGCTGCTTTGGAGAAAGATCGGTAGTATTCGCCTAAACCGGTTTGCCAGTATTTACCCGCCACTTTCTGGAAACCCGGCCAGCTTAAGGTTTCGTACAGCTCTTTCAAATTGATGTCCGACATGCGGTAGCCTTCCCGCTGAAACGCCAGCACGGCATTCGGACCCGCTTCGACGCCACCACCTACCATGCGCGTAAAATGCACGCCCAGGAACGGGAAGTTAGGATCAGGAACGGGATAAATGAGGTGTTTAACCAGGTATTGCTTGGCCGGTTTGATTTTATAGTATTCCCCCCGAAACGGAACAATGCGCAGATTAATCTCGTCCCGTTGGGTCATCTGGGCTATTTTATCCGAATACAATCCCGCGCAATTGACGACCAGCTTTGTTTCGTAAGTTCCGCGTTCGGTTACAACAACGGACAGCGTATTTCCCGGCGTAATACTTGTTACTTTTTCGCCAAATCGAATGTCGCCACCCAGTTCCCTGAACTTTTGGGCGTATTTTTCACAAACAGTTGTGTAGTCGATAATGCCGGTTTGGGGTACCTGAATGCCTTCGACACCCGCCACGTGTGGCTCAATTTCGCGCATTTCGCCGGGCGTAATTTTCCGTAGCCCCGTCAGTCCATTCTGCAAGCCCCGCTCATACAGATTATTGAGTAAGGGAACTTGCTGCGGACTGGTAGCGACCACAATTTTTCCGCACAATTCATACGGTATATTCTCTTTTTCGCAGAAATCAATCAGCAGGTTATACCCCCGGATGCAGTTGAGGGCTTTCAGGCTTCCGGGTTTGTAATACAATCCCGAATGAATTACGCCGCTGTTGTGGCCTGTCTGGTGGCGGGCCACGGCGGTTTCTTTTTCGAGTACCGTTACGGTTAGGTTGGGACGCTGCTGTTTGATTTGCAACGCCGTGGCTAGCCCTACAATTCCACCGCCAATAATCAGAATATCAGTCATAATTAATCTGGAAACGAAATTTTACCCATACTAACTGTCGGAACGCCCTGCCGGTCGCCAAAAGAAGTAGTACCGCCAACCATGGCCTCATTCGCCAGAACCGCAAACAGAACAGCTTCTTTCGCATCACCAGAAATCCCGAGTTCGTCGGAGGTAGAGAAATGGCAATTAGGCAGCAACTCCCGAATCGAGCCCGTCAACACTGGATTGTGCATCCCGCCACCACTCATGTACACGTGATAGATTTCACCCGGCTTCAATACTTTCAAAACAGCCTCGGCAATGGTTTCGGCGCTGAAACGAGTCAGCGTAGCCATAAGGTCTTCGGCTGTTAGAGAAGTGGTTCGGCTGCGTTGCTGAGCCAGGCGGATATAGTCAATGCTAAACAGCTCCGGCCCCGTCGTTTTTGGCACTGGGGCGCTAAAAAACGGGTCTTTTTTCAAAATGTGAAGCAACTCCAGGTTTACTTTTCCCCGCGCTGCAATGGCTCCGTCAACATCATAGGGCTGATCAAAAAAACGCCGTGCGAACACGTCAATTAGCGTATTACCAGGCCCCGTATCGGTTGTAAATACCTCACTCGCACTTAAGTTGGCCGGTAAATACGTAAAATTGGCAATGCCGCCCAGGTTAAGCATCAGCCGGTTTTCTCCTTCTTTCGAAAAGATAAAATAGTCACCATAGACGGCCAATGGCGCTCCTTCGCCGCCTTTTGCGATGTGCTTCTGCCGAAAATCGCTCAACGTGATGATGCCGGTTGTGACAGCTACGTGGTCACCATCCCCAACTTGCAACGTCGCATTCGAAAATTTAGCGAGCTGGTGCTGGAGTTTCGGCGCGTGAAAAACGGTCTGCCCATGACTGGCAATCAAATCCACATCAGCAGCAGTTAGGTTCCAACGCTTCAGGCAGTCCAGAACCATTTGACCGTGCAGTTGGCCAATCCACGGATTGAGCAAGCAAAGCTGCTGAAAATCAATTTCTTTTTTAGCGAATACTTTTCGGATCTCTGCTTTGACCTCGTCGGTATACGGAATGGTATCAAAATGAGTCAGCGCAACCTGCGTCTTGTTGCCACCGCCCTTAATCCGACAAAGCGCAACGTCCAGCCCATCCATTGAGGTGCCCGACATCAGGCCAATAATACGTCGTTCATCCTGACCAGCCACTTCAGCCAGTCGTTGTATATTCTTATTCATACAGCACAAAACACTTCACCGGGTAAAGTTATTAATTAATTAAGCATCCATTCCGCTGAGCGTGTTATCTTGACTGATTATTTGGAAAAAATCATGCGCATGTGGTGGAGTGGCAATGAACAAATGGATTTTTTTGAACACATTTTGTTTCAGGCATTGGGTAAACCTGTCGAAGTGCTTGAGACTCGCTTTTTATCCGGTGGTGACATAAACACGGCGGCTTATGTTTTTTCGTCGGAGGGCGCGGTTTTCGTTAAATGGAATACCGCCGAAAAAGAGGGCATGTTTGAAACCGAAGCTCGTGGGCTCACTCTCCTGCGTCAGGCCGAAGCGCTGACTATTCCTGAAGTAATTCATTATGGCCACTACCAGGAAAAAGCATTTCTTATTCTGGAATACATCAACCCAACACCACGGGGTACGAATTACTGGCAAAACCTGGGACAATCCTTAGCCCTGTTGCACTCGCATACGCAGCCGCGTTTTGGCCTGGAATTCGACAATTACATTGGTTCCTTGCCCCAAAACAACGCTTTAACGACAAATGGCAACCGCTTTTTCATTGAACAGCGCCTTCAGGCCCAGGCCGGACTCGCTTTCTACAAAGGTCTGCTGCCTAAGGACCTCTACGACAAATTGCCGCGTTTATACGACCGCTTATCTGAACTACTTCCTAACGAGCGTCCTGCGCTTCTGCACGGCGATTTATGGTCGGGAAATATTCTGGTAAATGAACAGGGCGACCCGGCGCTGATCGACCCGGCGGTGTATTATGGATTCCGCGAGATGGAGCTTGCGTTCACGACTTTGTTTGGGGGCTTTGAGCCTGTATTTTACGAAGCTTATGACGAAGCTTTTCCGTTGGAGCCCGGTTTTTCGGAGCGCATCTCCATTTATAATTTATATCCGCTGCTGGTGCATGTCAATTTGTTTGGAAGCGGTTATGTGAGTGGAATCGAACGCGTATTGTCGCGATTTTAAAGAGGCTCTTTTTCTGGTTACGATGCCGGGAACGATGCCGGTAATTTTTTGAGGACTGGTGTCTGCTTTTTGTATTTTTTCTAGCTACTTTCCCAAATACAAAGCACTAATTCATTAATCTATGAATCAGGACACTGCCTCTCAAACTCTTGCCCTGCCTGTTGGCGTAACGCTTGATCGTTACATTATCCGCAAGCAAAGTGCCTTTCCGTTCGCTACAGGGGAATTATCGCAATTACTGCGCGATATTGCCTTGGCCGGCAAAATCATCAACCGGGAGATCAACCGCGCCGGCTTGATTGATGTAACAGGTGCCTACGGTGCCAACAACATCCAAGGCGAATGCCAGCAAAAATTGGACGTTATCGCGAACATTCGTTTTATCCGAGCCCTGAAAAATGGCGGTGAAGTCTGCGCGATTATCTCGGAGGAAGATGAAGAAATCATTTTTACGGGCAACGACAATGCCAAGTATGTGGTGGCGATGGACCCCCTTGATGGATCGTCTAACATTGATGTAAACGTTTCCATTGGCACGATCTTTTCCATTTACCGGCGTGTAAGTCCTATTGGTTCCCGCGCTACCCTGGAAGATTTCATGCAGGGTGGTCGCAAGCAGGTAGCGGCGGGCTATATTTTGTATGGTTCCTCTACGATGCTTGTTTATACGACAGGACACGGCGTTAGCGGCTTCACGTATGACCACTCCCTCGGCGAATTTTTTCTCTCCCATACCCAACTTGTCAGCCCCGATAACGGCAGTATTTATTCCTGCAACGACGGCAATTACAACCAATATTCGGTTACCATTCGGGATTACCTGGACAGTTGCCGCCAGCGGGGTTACACGGGACGCTACATTGGATCATTGGTAGGCGATTTTCACCGAAATCTGATCAAAGGCGGCGTTTATTTATACCCTCCTATTCCGAAAGCTCCGTCGGGCAAACTCCGCCTAATGTATGAATGCTATCCGCTGGCTTTTATTGCGGAGCAAGCCGGTGGGCGGGCTTCCGATGGTTACCGCGACATTCTGGATATTGATCCTAAAAGTCTGCACCAGCGTACGCCTATTTACATTGGCTCCCGGCAGATGGTGGAAGAGTTAACGGCTAATCACTGAGCAGTAGTTCAATTTTCGGTTGTAGTGCCTACCTTTGCAGGATGGAAATCACAGCATTTGAGGAGTTTAAATTAAATCGGCAGTTGTTGAGTGCGGTAGCGGAAGCCGGTTATGAACAACCAACTCCTATTCAGCAAAAAGCAATTCCGCTGGTGATGGCGGGGCATGATGTATTAGGTATTGCACAGACAGGAACGGGCAAAACAGCCGCTTATGTTTTACCCCTTCTGATGAAAATAAAGTATGCTCAGGGGAATACGGCCCGGGCGCTCATTCTGGCTCCTACGCGGGAGCTGGTGATGCAAATTGACGCTGCCATCACGGAATTAGGCAAATATACGGATATCCGGCACGTGGCTCTTTACGGTGGCCTTGGGCCTAAAACGCAAATAGAAACCCTTCAGAAAGGCATTGACATTATTGTGGCCACACCAGGGCGCTTCAATGATCTTTACCTGAAGGGCGAAATCCCCGTTAAGCAGCTTAATACCATGGTGCTTGATGAGGCCGATAAAATGATGGACATGGGTTTTATGCCTCAGATTCGTAGAATCTTGGAAGTAATTCCAGTAAAGCGGCAAAACCTTCTTTTTTCGGCCACGTTCCCTGAAAAGGTTGAGCGACTTTCCCATGAGTTTTTAGAGTTTCCAACTCGTATTGAAGTAACTCCCCAGGCGTCAACGGCCGACATGGTTAATCAAATCGTGTATGAAGTCCCAAATCTGAAAACCAAAATCAATCTGCTGGTTCACTTATTGTCGGACACGGAGCGATTCTTGCGGGTTATTATATTTGTTCGTTCGAAAGAAACGGCCGAAAACGTTTTCAAATACCTGGAACGTAAGATAATTGAGGAAGGAAAAATTCGGATTATTCACGCCAACAAAGGGCAGAACACGCGTATCAATTCGATGGAAGCCTTCCGGGAGGGCGCCGTCCGGGTGCTAGTTGCAACGGATGTGGCTGCTCGGGGTATTGATGTTGAGGAAGTTAGCCACGTCATCAATTTTGATGTGCCGATTATCTACGAAGATTATGTGCACCGAATTGGCCGCACAGGACGTGCTAATCGGACAGGCGAAGCCATCACCTTTGTAACGATTGCCGAAGAATACCACCTCAAGAAAATAGAAAAAATCATTCGGATGACGGTTCCGCGCCAACCGATTCCAGACGAAGTTATTCAGACTGAAACGCCCTTCGACGAGAGCCAGGCCATGCTTCGGGAGGTGGATAGCCAGAAAAAGAAAGAAGATCCGACGTTCAAAGGTGCTTTTCACGAAAAGAAAAATCCGCTCGCTGCCGCTGCTAAAGCGCGCGCAGGGAGTTCCGCAGCACGCACGGGTAGTCCAGCGAAGCGGGGCACTTCTGGTTCTCCCAGAAAATCAGCTCCGTCCAAGGCAAAAACCAGCAATGCGCGCCGGAAACGTTAGCTATTTTTTTGCATTTTGTACTAACTTAGTCGGCCCAACGTTTTATTGACACTGAAACCGTCATTTGCGACGGAAGACTGGGACATGAATAAGCGAGAAAAGATAGGATGGATCTGTGTGTTGACGACGCTTTTGCCCCTTTGGGCCTTTGCGCAGCCAGCCCAGCTAATCACCTCAGTTCGGACGATTGATACAGGAAAAACAAAGCCTGCTCCGGAGGTTACAACCGAAGTGGCCGCTCAACAAGCGACCACGGCTGTTAATGCAATGACTTTGCCGTTGTTCGGCGAAGTAGCCAAAACGCCTGTCCATATCGAGTGGGAAATCAATTTCCTGAGTAGTTGTGATCAGAACTTCTCCAGCCGAGACGAAGCGAGTCAATTCTTTGCCGCGCGAGCTTGGGATTACCTGAATGAGGGTCAGCTAGATACGGCGGCCTATCGTTTTAACCTTGCTTATTTACTTAACGAACGCAATGCAGAAACCTACTGGGGTTTAGGCGTGGTGACCTACCAGCGTGGCCAGTTGCCAGAGTCAATTCGCTTGTTGAAAAAGGGAGTTGAAGTAGTGGACACGAATGCTACTCTGATTACCGATTTGGCGACTGTGCAGCTAAAATACTTTCAGGAAAATAAAGATTCGACTTTGCTGAAAGAGGCTGTTAACTGGCTTCATAAATCGGCTCAGCTTAATCCAGCGTATGCCAACACGTTTATGCGTTTGTCTTGGGCTAGTTACATTCAGGGCAGTTATAACGAAGCCTGGACGTATTTACACAAAGCACGTGAAATTGAGCTTTCCGCTATTGACCTTAGCTATCTCGAGCAGCTTGTTTCCAAGCAGCCAGATCCACAAAATATCTTTAAATAGACCTCGTCAAGCCTGATTCAAGAAAAAGCCCTGCTCGTTGGAGTGGGGCTTTTTCTTGAATTAGGCATATCTTCCTGCTCATCCGCTTTTCCAAATGCGACTTGCTCACTTTGTAACAACTTTCTTAAAAGAGTAGACATAGTAGGTACCGTTAGCTAAAATATAACTCCTTCATCTTTTTATATAAATATTATAACACGCGCAGGTCGCTTTATAAAGCTACTAAGAATAGTTATAAGGCTTTGTTTTTAAATGCTTAATAATCAGAAGCGTATTAACAGACAGAGTTATAAAATCTCATTTGGCGGTTTTTCTACGCAGAGTTTAATTATAATAAAATAAGGATAGTAGCAACAAAGTGTATTTGTAGATTATTTAACGGTAGCTTATTGATTAAATCTGTTGTTACTTTTGTCTGCCTGGTATTTCTTAACGATTTAGCAAAGACGCAAGATTAAGACTGATGATTCTCAATTATTTAATTTAGTTACAAAGAGAATTATCCTGCAAAATTCCTTTCTTTGCCGTCGTTCTAAGGGATCAGAAAATACAACAAGCATAACTCTCATAAAGTAGACCCGATACATTGTATGGATACAAAGCTACCTCAGAGCCTTCATGTGTTTTTAGTGTATAGACTGTCCTTAGTCCACAGTACCATCCCACATAGCTGTTTTGGTTTAGCATTATCTAACCCAAATCTGGCTAGTTTACTTCCCACGTCAGAAATCTCATCGATACTTAATAGTTTAGAGGAAAAAATACTAGTAAAGCTGAATAGGTTTGCTTCGCATTTTCCTTTTCGGTAAAACTAGGTTAATTCTGCGCCAGTTAATAGGCAGTTAACAACTTAGCAATTTTTTACACTAATTCTTTGTCCAACCAAACAAACCTTTCATCTATGAAAAGGATTTTTCTTTCTGGGGCATTCTTGCTGGCACTTACTGCTACAGCTTTTGCCCAAAACAACACCCTAACTTTTGACCAAAGTGGCATAGGAAACGAAGCCGAAGGTACTCAAGTTGGTCTGAACAACGTGAGTACGATTACGCAGACTTCTCCGGGCCCAGGCGGAAACTACGCAGAACTGTATATCGGTGGCCAAGCCAACACGACTACGCAAACACAAACAGGGACAGGTAATTATTCTGTCTTAAATCTGATTGGACCTGCATCCGTAGATGGTGTTGCCAATAGCAACAACAACATCATTACTACCGTTCAGGATGGAGTAGACCATGCCTTCCGTACTGACGTGTATGGCGTAGGTAACGATGTTCTTTCTACCCAAGTAGGAAACAGCAACTGGTCTTACCTAAACTTGAGAGGAACTAGCGCCAATGGCAATAACAATGACAATACCATTGAATTTGATCAAAATGGTACTAATAACGTTATTTCAACAGCCATTCAAGGTAGCTCTAACGACGTAACAATCAGCCAATTAGGAACAGGAAACAATATAGGCACTCGCTTCGACGACATCAACTACGGCGTTAGCATCCGTGGTGATCAGAATATTGTGGGTATTGACCAAAACGGTGATGGAAACAGCGCATCAGTCAATATTGAGAATAATTTCAATCAGACTTACATTGATCAGGATGGGAATGGCAACTCGGTAAGTGTATCTCAGCTAGGAAACATTCCAAATGGAGAGCACTACGCTAGCGTTACGCAAACAGGTGACGACAACTCGGCAACAATTACTCAGGAAGGCTTCCGGCAAAATATCGATTTAGATCAAATCGGTGATGGCAACATAGCAACAATCTCTCAATCAGGAACTGGAGCTGTAGGAAATGGTATCGATTTAGACCAAATTGGTAACAACAACGAGGCAACACTGACACAGACAGGTGAGGCTAACAACTTGAAGCTTCTACAAAACGGAAACGACAACCAAATGACTGTTTCGCAGACAGGTACTGGTGGTTTGCTTAACCTTACTCAGTCTGGAAACGGTAACGTTGGTAATATTACTCAGAATAATGTTGTCGTTCTGCCTTAAGATGAAGCGTGCTGTATTGCACGCCTCTCTTAATGCTTAATACTATCTTTTTACCCTGTCAATTCAAACGAGATGAAAAAAATAATTTTAACTGGTACCTTTTTTCTGGCTTTAGCATCTGCTTACGCCCAAACCAATACAGTTACTCTTAGTCAATCAGGAGTAAACAATACAGCTACTCCAACGCAAACAGGACAAAACCAAGTAGCTGAAATCACTCAATTTGGTGCAGGTCTTGGAAATACCGCCACTACTAATCAAACAGGTCTACTTCCTAACCTCATTCAAATTGGTCAAGTAGGTTCTGGTGGTGCAGCTACCGTAAATCAAAGCGGTGGAGGCTCTAACTTTGCGCAAGTTGGCCAAAATGTAGCTTCGCTTGGGGCTGCAAGTGAAGCAATTATCACTCAGGTAGGTTCTGAAAACCAAGCTGTGGTTTTAGGATTAAATAGCCTGGGTGCTGGTAACACAGCGACAGTTGATCAAGCTGGAAATGGTAACATTGGTGCTGTTCTTCAAACCGATCAATTGACAAGCGGATCAACAGCAACCGTTAATCAGGATGGGAACGGTAATGTTGGTGGCGTTGCCCAATTCGGTTCTGTTAACAGCACAGCTACTGTCAACCAAACGAGCACAAGCAGCACTTACACACCGGCAACTGTTGCAAGTGCTTTAGGCATCCTTAACCAGACAATCGGCAGCATTGATCCTTCAGATTTAGGTGCATCTTTGACATCTATTGTTACGGGCGTAGCCGCTCTTAACAGTGTTCCTGGTATTGGAAACATCGGTGGTATCCTTCAGGATGTAGCTGACAATAGCAATGCTACATTAAATCAGAATGGTGAAAGAAACACAGGTGTTATCATCCAGTCTAATTCTGATAACGCAACGGCAACAGTTAATCAAACGGGTCAATTCCACATCGGCGGTATTGCACAATACCAGACTACAGATGTAACTGCTACGCTAACTCAAACAGGAACTGGCCAGATTGGCGTTATTGCCCAAGCTGTTTCTGAAAATAGCCAGGCAACGGTTACTCAAAGCGGTAGCGAAAACATTGGTGGTGTTATTCAACTGTTTGATAATGGAAGCCAAGCTTTCCTAACTCAGACTGGAGACAACAACATTGGTGTTATTGGCCAAGGAGCGCTTAATAGCTCTGCTACTCTAACGCAGAACGGTACTGGAAACATTGGTGCTATTGGTCAATACGGCGGAACAAACGTCGCTGTTGTAAACCAAACATCTGATCTTGGAAACCTAGCGGTTGTTGAACAAGTTGGTTCAGGAACTCTTACTAACTCCGCTACCATTACGCAAACTGGATTTGGTAACGTTGTTGAAGGCTTAGATAGTTCACCAGAAACATTGCTTGGCGACGCATTGGGCATCCAAATCGGTATTTCTTCTGCAAAACAGATAGGCGAAGGTAATACTATGGTTACTCAGCAGTCAGGCTCGTTGAATACAATTCAGATTGAGCAGGTAGGTTCTGGCAACTCAGCTACTGCTACTCAGTCAAACTTGCCTAACTAATTTTGAAGTTCGGCTCAGTAACCAATTGACGAAAAGAATGGCTGGCTCACCCGCCAGCCATTCTTTTTACCTTCTGTGAAGTTGTCATTCACACGTTTACGAAACTGCTCTCTCTGTCCTTTTAACATCCAGAATTAGTGAAGAAGATCTACCTCACTGGT
This sequence comes from Tellurirhabdus bombi, assembly GCF_021484805.1. NCBI lineage: Bacteria > Pseudomonadati > Bacteroidota > Cytophagia > Cytophagales > Spirosomataceae > Larkinella > Larkinella bombi. The sequence continues at coordinate 1,339,975 of NZ_CP090557.1, forward strand.
TTGGCTGTGCTTTCTTTGTCGATCGCTTATGCCCAAACTAATACAGCTACACTTACACAGTCCGGTGCTGAAAATATAGCAACGATTGATCAGGGAAACAGCGGTAATACGGCCTCAGTTGGTCAGACAGGGGATCGCAACAATTCAACCGTTAACCAACAAAACGCTGCTCTTAATTCAGCAATTATTATCCAGACGCAGAATGACAACACGGCCCTAATTAATCAGGAGTCGGCAAGTAACAACACTGCGACGATTGGCCAGAATGGTAACAATAACGCAGCCACCATCGACCAGGCTGGTGAAATCAACAACGTGGCTTTTATCAGCCAAGCAGGTGATGATAACACGGCTTCCATTTTGCAGGATGGGGAAAGCAACCTTGCCAGCTTTTTGCAGTCAGGAAATAATAATATTGGAAGCATTAATCAATCCCTCTCCGCCGGCAACCAGGCGAATGCCTCCCAGATAGGCGACCGCAATAACGCTACAATTAATCAAACCGATTATAGCGCCTCTAACGTTGGTACGATTACCCAACTTGGAAGCGACAATTTTGCCCTGATAGACCAATCAGGAATAAGTGTCTTCAATACGGCCTTGATCAACCAGGATGGCGCTGGAAACAACGCTACCATTAGTCAAACAGGGCTTAGCGCTTATAATGACGCTGCTATTACTCAGGCAGGTAGCGGAAATAGTGCCCTCATCAGCCAAAGTTTGTTAAGTGGCCTAAATCTGGCAACCATCAATCAGATAGGTATTGGCAATGATGCCGCCATTACGCAAGTAGGCCTGTCAGGTGAGAATGAAGCTACTATTGTTCAGAATGGTAACAATAACGAAGCAAACATTTTGCAATCATTAGGGCAAAACAACGAAGCGTCAATCCAGCAAAACGGAAATAACAATTTTGCCGGTATCGAGCAAAATGGCAACAACAACCTCCTGAATTTAGTGCAGAATGGAGACGGTGGAAACCTTTCCATTACTCAGACAGGCGGCATGACCTTAAACATTGGAATTTCAGGAACTAACAATGGTATAACCATCGTACAAACTCCTTAACCTCCATTCATTCAAGAATGAATTATCGAACCGGCCACTCGCAATACAGTGACCGGTTTCTTTTTATATAACCGTTAAAAAAAAGACTTGGAGCAATTCGGTCTTTGTTCCTAGTTTTTTTCTCAACTTTGTACTAGTTTATCTGGATACTTATTAATTTTATGGGAAGTACCCATGGCCCTGCCATGAGAATAAGCTCCTTGAAGAACTCTTAAGCCACAAACAGAGAACTGAATATCAGACGAATCATTTTATGAAGCCAGCTTTACTGTTTGCGTTCCTGCTTCTTTTTAGCCTGAGTTCGCTCGAGGGGTTTGCGCAAGCACAGGATATAGGCTTAATTGATAATTCTCCGCTCGAAGGCATTCTAAAGGAAGGTCTCCTGCTTGAAGAAGGCAATGAAGGGCTTATTCTCGATAACACCCGGACAAAAGTAGGGCGTGATTTCTACGAAATTTTCTATACAAAATGGGCAGACAATCCAATTGGCATCCCCACAGAAAGCCCCGGAGATACCACCTTTACAAATCAGAAAAAGCCCGAAATTTTTAACGAAAATGAGTTACTGATAACCATTGAGGAATTGCCAACGCCCAACGTTGGGACAACACTCATCGCTATTTCCATCAATGATCAACTACTTTGGCAGCAGTTTCTTCAGGCCCGATTAGATGTTATTGAGGCTCTGGCCCAAAACGCCGTAGAAACCGTGCGGCAATACATGGCCAGCTATCAGGAAATTCAGGCGCAGATGGGCAGCGAAGATCAGGTCGGATCGGGTATCTTTTAGTTTATAGTTTAGTTGGTATGTGTCGATAATTATAGTACAGTAAGCTCTCTTTTTTATGAAAAAATTACTTTTACTCAGTGTATTTATGTTAGCTGCGGCTTGGTCGGCGCAGGCTCAGCAATTGATATACCGGCCTATGAACCCGTTTTTTGGTGGTAGTTATCTGAACTACTCAACCTTACTCAGCTCGGCCAACGCCCAGGATACCTTCAAAGATCCAACATCCACCTCTGGGACTAACAGTGCTCTTGGCCGGACAACCGATCCTCTAGCAAACTTCTCCAGCAGTTTGCAGCAGCAGATTTTGAGCCGTATCAGCCGTAACCTACTCGACAGCCAATTCGGAGAAGACGGGTTACAGGAAGGCACTTTTACGTTTGGTGACCTTCAGGTAAATATCTCCAATGCCGCTGAAGGGGTTGTTATTCGTATTGTAGACGGAAAAGGAGGGGAAACGAACATTACCGTACCTTACTATTGATTTTATTGTAGCAGACGGTTCTGGCCGCATCTAACATTCCTTTACTAATCACTAATGATTTTATTTTTGAAGAGAGCTGTTCTGGCTCTTGTATCCGTAACTCTTGTGTTCTTGCTGGAGGGTTGTGCTTCTTATTTTAATCAACCAACTCGTCCTCAGAAAGCCCGCCTTGGCGAAGAAACCACCATCACCGCCGAACTCCGTAAGTTGCCGTTACCGCGTGAAAAAGTTGTAGCTGCCGTATACAAGTTTCGTGATCAGACCGGGCAGTACCGCCCTTCTGAAACAGGAGCGAACTGGTCGACCGCCGTCACCCAGGGAGCAACCAACATTCTTCTAAAAGCCCTTGAAGAAAGCAACTGGTTTGTGCCCATCGAACGGGAGAACGTAAGCAACCTGCTTAACGAACGGAAAATTGTCCGTTCCAGCATGGCACAGTATAAGAACGAAGCCGAAAACTTGCCCCCACTTTTGTTTGCCGGAATCATTCTGGAAGGGGGAATTGTGTCTTACGATGCCAATACCATCACGGGGGGCGCTGGTCTGCGCTATTTCGGAGCGGGTGGCTCAGCCCAATACCGCCAGGATCGGGTTTCTGTTTACCTGCGGGCAGTTGCCACCAAGTCTGGGAAAATCCTGAAGACCGTTTATACATCCAAAACGCTTTTTTCCCAGACAGTATCAGCAGGGCTTTTCCGGTACGTGCGCTTTAAGCGATTAATGGAAACAGAAACAGGCTATTCAACAACCGAACCTTCGCAAATGGCTGTTACCGAAGCCATTGAAAAAGCCGTTCACGCCATGATCTTGGAAGGTATCCGGGATAACCTATGGACTGTGGACGACAAGCAGGCTAAAGCGGCTCAGGATGCCCTAACGGCTTATGACGAAGAAAAGCGTCTCATGAGCGATACAGACATCTACGGTGGTCGCGATGTAATCGATCCTTCCCGTGTGACGATTCAGCCTTATGCTTCTGTTTTGCGCTACCAGGGTGATTATCTAACCAAAGGCGTGAGAAGCGGTTACGGCTTGCTGGTAGAAAGCTACCTGACCCCTAATTTTGGAATCCAGCTCAATGCGGGCGTGGGCACACTGGCTAGCGATATGAAGTTTTCGCAACCCATTTCCACGTTAGATGCCAATCTGATTTATCGCCCTCAGGCCTTCCGCCGGGTTACTCCCATGGTTTTTGGAGGCGCCGGTGTGGTCAACTTCCGCAATGGAGATTTGTGGGGGCTTTCTAACCAACGTTATTGGAAGTTAAGCGGTGGAGCAGGTTTGGAATATGCCCTGAATAATGTTCTAGGAATCCGGGCATCGGTAGAATACAACCAGCCACTGACAGATGCCCTGGATGGACGCGTATTTGGTAAATATTACGATTATTACTGGAAGGGTTCTGTAGGGGTATCGCTATACGTAGGTCGGTCAGGACGCAGGGCGTCTAGCCAGAAAGCAAAGCAGGCCGCTGTTAAATAAAACACACAACACTCTATTTAATATTAATTAATGAAGTCGTTTTACTATTTATTCCTATTGACAGCCTTTCTTGGTGGATTGTGGGGATGTAACGAGGATTTTTCGGTTGAACCAGTAAACTACGGTTCTGTCATGGGACGGGTGCTTTACAACACAACACGAACGCCTGCCGCTAATGCTATTGTACGGTTAAGCCCAACTGGCCGCACGGTTGAAACAGATTCGTCGGGTAACTTTCGGTTCGATTCAGTAACTGCCGGTAAATATACTCTTCAGACTACCCTGGAAGGGTTTTCTGCGGAGTTCATGAGCGTCGAAGCCGATCCTACCCGGGTGGCTGTTGCAACCATTTACCTGACGCCGGATAGCCGGCAAAATCGTCCGCCAACGGCACCGACCTTAATCAAGCCGGAAACAGGAGCGGATAGCCTCCCCACAACAGTAACTCTGAAATGGTCGGCAACAGATCCAACCAGAGATTCACTTTCGTACGATGTTCAGTTATTCCGGGCAGGCAGCACAACGCCCATGCTATCGCTAACAGGCGTTCGAGCCGATTCAGTGGTGGTGCGCGATTTGCAGTACAATACAACCTATTACTGGCAGGTTTTTGTTAACGATGGCGTTAACCCAGCCGTAAAAGGTGAAACCTGGACCTTCCAGACTCGGGCGTTCCCTGACTTCCAATATGTTTATGTGCGTCGGGTGGCCAATCGTTTGCAGTTATTCACGTCCAATACCACGGGTGAGCAAATTCAGTTAACCCGCGAGGGCAATAACTGGCGTCCAATTGTTAGCCCAAATCGGCAGCAAATTGCGTTCATCTCGAACATGGAAGGAGAAAACCACATCTACATCATGAACCAGGATGGTAGCAACATGCGTCGCGTAACAACCATTCCGATCATGAGCGTTTCGCCAGCCACAGATTTATCGTTTAGCTGGTCGCCAGATGGTACTCAGTTGCTGTATCCCAACAATGATCGCTTGATTCTGGTCAACGTGTTCAGCTCGGGATCACGCACTTACTTAACTGCGCCGGGTGGTCGCTTCTTTGCCGGCTGCGACTGGACAGAACAGGGTAACCGCGTGGCTGCCCGCACGACAACAACCAGCGTTTACGACAACGAAATCGTTGTTTATTCGCCACAGGGATCTGAATTTAACGCCCAGACGGTCTTCAATCGCAAACCAGGCCGCACCAGCAACCCATCTTTCCGGGTTAATGGACGCCAGCTCGTTGTTTCCCACGACACAACTGGTTTTGATAACGGTGCTGGCCGGCAATTAGGCGCTCGGTTATACTTGATCGATATACAGTCTAACACCCAGACTAAGATAGACGCGAAAACGCCAAACGGAACCAACGAGCTAGACCCACGCTTCTCACCAAACGGTGCCCGTATTTACTTTACTAACATTGACAATGCTGAAACGGGCGTTCGTAAAATCGTTGCCGTTGATGTTGATGGAGCGAACCGGACCGAACTAATTATCAATGGGGAGATGCCCGCTTGGAGGTGACGTTCTCACTGAATCATACTTATATAAAAAGCCCCGGAAGTAATCTTTCGGGGCTTTTTTATGGGTGCAAGATTAATTGATTAGGCTAAAACGGACTTTGCTTGGCTGGAGGTCTTTTCGTTCTTCTGCTCAAATTTCTTTTTATAATAAGCAATCCAACGGCCAATTAGCATTCCTCCAACAATGCCAGGTAAGGTCCAGGCGGCAATGTCAACCCATAGGTTTTCGATGGGAAGATAACGGGTGTTAACCGTGGCAAAAGCGGTTATAGTGGCAATGTATGAGCCAACCATGCGGGTGATATGGCCAAAAAACCATTCCATATTACCGTGTCTTCTTTTATCAGGATTTCGGAAATGCACAATATCATACCGGGCATGCGAAAACAGGATACCGGCGAAGAAAAAATACAGCAACCCGAACACGGCGATTGAACCTGTAGTAAAAATTTTTATCACGTTCTGAACGCCCAAACCAAACATAATCAAAGCGGCTCCTAAAGCCAGATAGGCAGCCCAATGATCCAAAGCAGTCGGCTGGTTCACCGCTTTCTTTAAACGCAGTACGCGCCGGCCAGTAAAGCACATGTAAAAGCTAAAGATGGCAATAAAAAGGAGGAATAAAGAGCTCGGTTTGAAGAAGACTAGATACAACGCGGTTAGGCAAACAACAGCCATACACCAGTAAAATATGTTCCCGGCCCGGTTGTGTACGCGCCCTCCTTTTTTAGCAATCATGGGAATAATCCCGACCAACAAAGCTGTAAACCCGGCAGCAATGTGGATAACCAGCATAATTTTCACAAGCACGCTCATCGCTTTTTCTGTTTTTGTGTCACAAGTAATTGAAACAAACGTACAGAAACGCGACATACCTCGCCCAAAAAAGGGCTGTCTGCCAATGGTTTGGGAGAAATGGGATGATGTGGGACGTTTGACAAAGGCGCTGGGCCATTCAACAAGCCTCAGGCAAGTGCTTTCAACTGGCGCACCAGGCTTTCGTTGTATTTCCGGGCCACCGGAATCTGAAACTGGCCCTCCAATAAATGCAGCTTATAGCCCTGTGCATTACCTGTCACTTTCTCTATTTTCGCTAGATTCACAATGTAGGAACGATGGCAACGGACAATAGCCTCCTGCATTGACAGGCCCTCACTACCGGCCTGATCGGCCAACTGGCCTTCCAAACGACTTAGGCTGCTGCGTAGCAATAATTTAGTGGGCTGACCATTTTTCAAGTAGGTAACCGTTGAGTAGTTGTCGCTGGATTCAATGAAAAGCAAGTCTGAGGACAGAAGCGTTAGCAAATCTTTTTCATTTTCGGCGACTAAAGTCAAAGGCATTACACGCACAGTGGGGTCATTGATTTCTGTCGCTTCGTGAACCGGCAAACTAGCCGCCGAGTTGGTATATTTTTTCAACTTAACGATGTATCCCAGGACGACAGAAGCAGTAACAGGAAATATTCCAATAATAAACGTGACCAGAATTGCCCCGATCCAGCTGCCGTGCGTGTAATCGCCAATCAGCCACGCCAGATAAAGTCGGTTGGCCACCCCAATCAGGAGTATATTAAGGATTACCCACGTAATCTCTTTTCCAACGGTCCAATGCTGATCCGTGAACAGACGGGGCGCGATCAGCGGCGGAACAAAGAAATTAATGGCCGTAACGACAAAGGTAATCAGCCCAAAACCCAGCACCTTGGCTATTTTATTAGGCGTTGCCCACTCAGCTAAACCGAACGGTTGAAAAATCAGCAGAAAAACGCCAACAAACAGACCAATAAAAAATGCTTTCCGCCAGCGCTGGCGCCGGGGTTCTTCAACAGGATACGGTTGTCTTAGGACAGAAAACATCAGCTAGTTTGCTAAAAAAGTCGCCAGCTCGCTATTTGCTGCACAAAAGAGCTCATCACCGGCGGATAAAGCACAATCATGACTACAACGCCAAAAATGGCCCCGTATAAGTGCGCATCGTGATTAATATTTCCCGCCGCTCGCCGCGATTCGTAAAACGAATAAGCCATGTAAAGTGCGCCAAAAATGAAACCGGGAATACAGATAGCGAAATACAAACAAATCGAATTCAGGGGCTGAAACAAAATGGCCGAAAACAGCAGCGCCGACACTCCGCCTGAGGCTCCCAGGGAGTTATAATTCGAGTCGTTCCGATGGCGAAACAAGGAAGGTAGGTCAGACACGACAATAGCCACCAGGTAAAAGCCAATCAGCCAGATCGATCCGTTGCCGGGGAAAAGCGCGGCAAACACCATTTCGATGACTCCGCCAAAGAAATACAAGCTGATCATGTTGAACAGCAAATGCCCAAAGTCGGCGTGAACAAAGCCTGAAGTTAGCAGCCGGTACCACTGGCCGCGCTGAAAAACTTTTTTAGGGTTCAAGAGCATGCTCTCCAGAAATACCGGGTTATTCCAGGCATACAACGAGACAAGCGTTGTTATAAGAATGATGGCAAGTGTAATGTTGATCATTATGGCTTAGCTTTCTCGTTCGATTAATTGTTTAGTAAACTCCAGCAACATGGCTTTGCGCTCTGGATTTGCCGGTAACTGATGAAGGCTGGCAAAACCGTGGGCAAAATAGTCATTGATGCGTTGTTCGGTTAACTGACGAATGCCCAAGCTATCATAAATTTGGGTAATCGCCTGTACTTTTTCCTGCTTGTCAAATTCTGTACGGCCAATCCATTCCGTCAGGCTTTCGCGCACGGCTCCGGTAGACTGCTGCAAAGCTTCAATCAGCAGAAATGTCTTTTTATTCGCAATAATATCGCCGCCTACCTGCTTCCCAAACTTAGCGGGGTCGCCATAAACGTCCAACAAATCATCTTTGAGCTGAAAGCCCAATCCAATATTAACGCCCGCCTCGTAGAGCAACTGCGTAGCCTCATCGCTCGCCCCGGCAATAATCCCTCCCAGTTCAAGGGCAAAACCCAACAGAACAGAGGTTTTTAATTTAATCATTTCCAGGTATTCGGCCTCGCTTACATCCCAGCGGGTTTCGAAATTCATGTCTAGTTGCTGGCCTTCGCATACTTCGGCAGCCGTCCGGTTAAACCGGGCAATAACGCGTTTCAGGTGGCTTGTATCGACATCTAGCAGTAATTCGTAGGCATTGACGAGCATCACATCGCCCGACAAAATAGCACTGTTCTGGTTCCACTTTTCATGCACCGTTGGCTGGCCCCGGCGGAGCGGTGCCTGGTCCATGATGTCGTCGTGCATCAGGGTAAAATTGTGAAAAACCTCGACTGCCACCGCCGGACGCAGCGCCTTTTGCCAGTTATCGTCAAACAGATACGCCCCCAGTAAGGTCATTAGCGGACGCAGGCGTTTGCCACCCAGCGCCATGATGTAACGAATCGGCTCATAAAGTTCAACAGGTTGCTCGCCGTACTGGGTTTGTTGTATCTCCTGGTGAAGTGCGTCAAGAAATAGCGCGGGACTAATCGTCGATGGTTGAGTCATGGCTCAAAAATAAGCAAAACTGCGCCCGGTTTTGTAAATGCTTCCAGAAACGTGCAGGATTAGTTCAGAGATTCTATAATTAGGACCTAACTTAGCCTGGCAATGAATTAATTGGTAATGGATACACATGGAATCACTAGAGAAAGATGCCAGTCACTGGCGGCAAAAACTGCACGAAATTGTCTTTGAATCAAATACCTTTTGGGGCAAAACATTTGATGTTAGCTTAATTGGGGCCATTTTACTGAGTATTCTGGTCGTCTTTCTGGACAGTGACGCTCAAATTCACCAGCAATATGGCACCTGGCTATACGTGGCCGAGTGGGTTTTCACGATTCTTTTCTCCATTGAATACCTTGTTCGGATTATCAGTATCCAGCGTCCGCTTTATTATGTATTCAGTTTTATCGGCATCGTTGATCTTCTGGCCATTGTGCCCGCCTACATTAGCTTGTTCGTTGCCGGAACTCAATATCTACTGGTAATCAGGGCCTTGCGCTTGCTTCGCATCTTTCGTATCCTGAAAATGTGGCACTTCATTTCGGAAGGCCAGATTATTACCAAAGCCCTTACGCGTAGCTACGTCAAAATTACCGTATTCATCATTTTCATTCTGGTTCTCGTAACCATTCTAGGTTCGATAATGTACCTGCTGGAAGGTGGTAAAAATGGCTTTGACAACATTCCTAACAGCATTTACTGGGCCATTGTGACACTCACCACGGTAGGTTACGGCGATATTTCACCGGCTACACCCCTCGGAAAATTTTTCGCGGCCATCATTATGCTCTGTGGTTATGGCATTATTGCCGTTCCGACCGGCATCGTTACCTCCGAGTTAATCAACACCGTTCAAAAAGGAACTTCGTCGGAAAGCTGCCCTAACTGCAGTCGGGAAGGCCATGACCGAGACGCCACTTTTTGCAAATATTGCGGTTCTAAACTGTAAAACGAGTGAATATATCTCGCTGATTATTAGCCACCTATTCTTACTCTGGTTTTATTTTACTGCGAATAACTTTTGTCATAAAGTTGTGAGTATGGCAAATAGGCTCGACCTTTGTGCCCCATACTACTCTTGAAATACTAGTAACATTCATCTACTTCAAATGTAAATTTTGTCAGCATTAAGCCTGGCAAAACCAATTACCTTCATTGCTTATGTGGACGTGGCTTTCGCACGGAATTCTTTCTTATCGAAAATACTGGCTCATTTTGCTCATTGCCATAACCGCTGGTATGGCTTATCTGGGCACTCGTTTGCAGCTTTCTTACCAAATTGCCCGCATTCTTCCGCTCTCCGACTCAACCCAGCAGCAGTATGAGCAATTCAAGGAACGCTTTGGCGTCGATGGCACCTTAATGGTGATCGGCTGGCAGGACCAACGCTGGTTCGATCTGCCTGTTTATCAGAAATGGTACGACATGACCAGCCAGATCAAAGCCATTCCGGGCATTAAAGAAGTACTTTCAACGGCGCGGCTATATACCGTTGAGCGCCAAGATACGCTTTGGAGCGTGAAACCCCTGGTAACGGCCCGGCCCAGCACGCAGGCGGCCGTCGATAGCATTCGACAGGCCGTAGAGCGGCTGCCTTTCTACGAGGGCCTGTTGCTTAATTCGCAGAATCGTTCGACGCTGATGGCGATTACGTTCGACGAGAGTCGCCTTAACTCCCGCGAACGAATTGCGATGGTTCAGCACATCCGCGAACACGGGGAAGCGTTCGAGAAGGCTACGGGCATTGAGGTGCACTATTCCGGTATGCCTTCCATTCGGACAGAAGTTATGAGGCGGGTTTCGGGCGAGATGAAGCTGTTTATGTTTTTGTCGGCTCTGGCAGCAGGCGGCATGGTCTGGCTTCTCTTCCGCAACATTCGCGTGGTGGCCCTATCCATGCTGGTAGTTACGATGGGCGTTTGCGTCACCGTGGGAACCTTGAGCTTATTCGGCTACGAAATTACCATCCTGACGGGCTTACTTCCACCTCTGCTGTTGGTCATTGGGATTCCTAACTGCGTTTTTCTGGTTAATTTCTACAACGCGGAGATGGCACGTCACGGCCAGAAAGACCTGGCGTTGCAAAACGCAATTCGTAAAATTGGCCTTTCCTCTTTGCTGGCTAACGTTACAACTGCCATTGGATTCGGTGTTTTCTATTTTACCAACAGCCGATTGTTGATGGAATTTGGGGTGGTGGCAGCGGTTTGCGTCATGGCGATGTACGTCATTTGCCTGATCATGGTACCGATCCTGCTTAGCTATCTACCTGATGCTTCGGCGAAAAAACAGGCCGCTTCGGAATTAAACCGGCGCGTAAAGCTGCTTGGCCTGATTGACCAGTGGGTGCAGCACCGTCGACCCGTGATTTATATCTCGATTGCGCTCATCACGGTAATTAGTGCCTGGGGACTAACCTGGATTCGGATCGAAGGCCACGTCGTTGATGATTTGCCCCAGAAAGATCCGGTCTACGCTGATCTGCGCTTTTTTGAGCAACAGTTCAAAGGGGTTTTACCGATGGAGGTCATGATCGATACCAAAAAGCCAAACGGAATCGTTGCTGATGGTGCCCGCGTTTTATACAAAGTCCGCTCGCTGGAACGTATCATGGCCGAATATCCTGCGTTTGCGAAGCCCCGGTCATTGGTAGATGGCTTGCGTTTTGCTTACCAGGCTTATCGCGGTGGTGATCCTAAATATTACGTGCTTCCTCCCTTGCTGGAACTGCAAAAAGTGGCCAATAGCATTCCGGCAGCTAACAACGTAATGGCTGGTAACAAAACCGCTCCGGCTAATGCCTCAAAACCACCGATTGGGCCTGCTTCGCTGGTTAAATCCATGACTGACAGCAGCCGGCAGATTTTGCGGGTTAGCTATCAAATGGCCGATATTGGCTCTATTCAGTTGGAAAAAATCTTATCGAACCTCCGCCCTCGCATTGATTCCCTTTTTGCCGGAACAGATTATCACGTGAGCTTGACCGGCCACAGTCTGGTCTTTCTGAAAAGTAATGATTATTTGCTTGGCAACCTGTACGAAAGTCTGGCCATCGCCATTGTATTGATCGCGCTGGTAGGCATGATCTTGTTCCGGTCCATTCCCATTATCCTCCTGTCCAAGCTTCCCTGCCTGATTCCGCTGGTTGTGACAGCGGGTATGATGGGTTATCTGGATTTACCGTTCAAGCCATCAACCATTCTCGTTTTCAGCATTGCCTTTGGGTTAGCTTCCGACGGAACAGTTTATTTTCTAACCAGTTACCGGCGGCATCTCGAAGACGGAGCCGAACCGCAGACGGCCCTTTCCGGCGCTATCTTCGAGACGGGAAATAGCCTGATTGATACCGCTTTGATTCTGGCTGGTGGATTTGCAGTATTTGCTGCCTCGGGCTTTGGAGGCACCGCCGCCCTGGGCGTTCTGGTGGCCACCACCGTATTGATGGCCTGCGTCACCAACCTCGTTTTACTGCCCGCTTTGTTACTGACGCTCAAACGATACCGCGTCTAGATTGGATTAAAATAAACGCTCAGGCCCAACCAGTTGGTGTCTTGATTCTCATACAAACTATAAGGGCGGAAGCCCGTATAAGCTTCCAACAGGAAAGTCAGGTGTCTGCTTGGCTTTCCTACCTCATAGCCTAACCCGGCGTGAACGCCCGGCTTGAAGTTGGTCTGCTGCCAAACTTTCAGGTCTATCCCACCCACGAAGCGACCGCTAGCTGTTGGCCGACGTAGATTGCGGTAATAAAATCCCGCCTGACCAGCCAATAATTTGCGGTCTTCTGGCTTACGAAGCACAAAGCCCCCTCCTATGTATTTCCGAAAGCCATTTTTTTCGTGGCTATACGTCAGGTCCAGCAATTCATAATTGGCCGCGTTAGGCAGGTAATAATTGATTTGGTTGCGGATCATGTAATCATCGCCCAGGTGCGAGGAAAGATGATACAGGCGAATTCGCCACACGTGATCCCGAACCCGGATGTTATACCAAAACCCAACCCGATAATCATTATTCATCAATTGCCGACGTTGCTTGCGAACAGTGCGATTAGGATCGGAGAAAACTTCAAATTGAGTGAACGAAGCAACATCAAGGGATAATTCGCTCGCTCGTTCGGGAGAGCGATACCACCGAAAAAAAGGTTTACGCAACCCAAAAGCAAAAGGAACGATGGTTCCATCGTAGCGCTTGCCATCCGTCCAGTAAGCGGGCAAAACGCTAACGTAGGTCTGGGCTTCCAGAGGATCAAGAACAATTGGGTCAAAGAGATGGCCAACCGGCAGAAATTCGCGGCGCGGATAGGAAGGTTCGTTTTCGCTTAATGAATCTGTTGTACTTTGAGCGCTCGCTAAGTTGGTGATTAGGGCAGCGAATAAGAAGAGAAGGGCCTTTTTCATACAGGCTTATGACCATAAAAACACCTCCGAATCAGTCAATCCGGAGGTGTTCTGCCATTTATTTAGTTATTGGTTGACCGCTTGTGCTTTAAGCTCAGCGTAATGCTTGTAGAAATACGGAATTGTCTCAATTCCTTTGTAAAAATTGAACAGTCCATAGCTCTCATTGGGTGAATGCAAAGCATCGCTGTCCAGCCCGAAGCCCATCAGGATTGTTTTGATGCCTAGTTCACGCTCGAACAAGGCCACAATTGGGATACTCCCGCCACCCCGCGTTGGAATAGCTTCCTTGCCCCAAGCCTCGCGGAAAGCCCGCCGTGCTGCCTCAAATTCAATCGAATCGGTTGGGGTGACGTATGGCTGTCCTCCGTGGTGAGGCGTCACTTTTACCTTTACCGTTGGGGGCGCAATGGCCGTAAAATGCTTCGTGAATAATTCCGTGATTTCATCCGGATCCTGATTTGGTACGAGGCGCATGGAGATTTTAGCCTGTGCTTTCGACGGCAGCACCGTTTTAGCTCCTTCGCCGGTGTAACCACCCCAAATGCCGTTTACGTCCAGCGTTGGCCGAATGGACGTGCGCTCAGGTGTTGAATAACCCGCTTCGCCAGCCACCGCATTCAGATCCAGGTCGCGTTTGTATTCTTCTTCGTCAAAAGGCGCTTTGGCCAGTTCGGCGCGCTCCTCGGCGCTTAAGTCCTCAATTTTATCGTAAAATCCTGGAATGGTAATGCGACCCTGTTCATCGTGCAGCGAAGCAATCATCCGGCACAGCACGTTAAGTGGGTTTTCTACACCGCCGCCGTAAACACCCGAATGCAAGTCCCGATTGGGTCCAACCACTTCGACCTCCACGTACGACAAGCCGCGCAAACCGGTTTCAATCGAGGGAACATCGTTGGCAATGATGCTGGTATCCGAAATCAGAATTACATCGGCCTTTAGTTTCTCCCGGTTTTCAGCCACAAAGGCACCCAGGTGATCGGAGCCAACTTCTTCTTCTCCTTCAATCATCACCTTTACATTACAAGGCAAATTATCCGTCGCCAGCATGGCTTCCAGCGCCTTTACATGCATGTAAAACTGGCCTTTATCGTCGCAGGCACCGCGTGCATAAATCCGCTCATTCCGAATCGTTGGTTCGAAAGGGGGCGTATTCCAAAGCTCATACGGATCGGCTGGCTGTACATCGTAGTGGCCATACACCAGTACGGTAGGCAACGAAGCATCGATTATTTTTTCTGCGTAAACAATGGGGTGGCCCGCCGTTTCGCATAGTTCGGCGCTATCTAAACCGGCTGCTGTCAGCTTTTCCCGTACGAGTTCGGCCGTTCGGCGGACATCATCCTTGAATTTCGGATCGGCACTAACGGACGGAATCCGCAGCAGCTCGAGCAATTCGTTTAGAAATCGCTCTTTATTTTGTTCGAGGTATGTTTGCATGGATACAAATAAAAACGCCCCCAAGTTAACATTTTGTTATCGCTTGGGGGCAAGATATATACAATGAATTCGCTAATTCTTATTTACTCATCGTCCTTACTGCGGAACCGAATCAATCTAGTCCGGTTTTCTTTTCCTTGCAGGAGGCGGCTGATGTTCTTTTTGTGCGTAATCACAACGGTCAAGAAGACAATAACCCCAAAAACGATTAACAAAGGACTTTCTGTTTTTCCAAAGGCATTGAGAATCAGCAATACCGGAAAGGCCAGCGCTGCCAGAATCGATCCCAGTGAAACATATTGCGAGGCAATCAGCACAATCAGGAAGATACCAATGCAGACTGCGGCTAGTTCGGGATGAATTGCCAAAACCATACCCAGCAGAGAAGCCACACCTTTGCCGCCTTTAAACTCGGCAAATACGGGAAATAAGTGTCCAATGACCGCTACCATCCCAAAAACCAGCTTGAACGTTAGCAGTTCGTGGGCGCCAATCACGTCGAAATAAAGCAGCAGGGTTGACAAAATTGTAGCCGTATATCCTTTCAAAACGTCAATTAGCATCACCACCGTACCAGCACGCTTGCCCAACACCCGGAAGGTATTGGTAGCACCCGCATTACCGCTTCCTTTTTTCCGAATATCAATCCCGAAAAAGGCTTCACTATACCAAACTGCGGTTGGAATAGAGCCCAGTAAATACGCCAGTACCGTCGTTGCAATGATAATCAGAACGTTCATAGAAAGATAACGCTACGCTTTCGCAGCCGAATGATTTAATATAAAAACAAGGAATATCAACAAAAAGGTTTGGTTAAGGGCAATCTTTTGTTCGTTTCTATATACGGTAGGATTGACAAAAATAGCGTTTTTGGCCATTTTATCGCTAAATTCACGTTAAAAGCGTATCGATTATTACTAATGTTCAATTGACAGGCCTTGGAACGTTTCTATTTCAGGGCGTAAACGTAAAAGCGACTAAGGTTACAATAAGTTCACATTGCTTAAGAAAGCCTCAATGCCAACTTATTTATAAGCCTTAGCCGCTTTTCTGCAAACAGAAGGTAAGCCAACTGCTAAAAACCTTCCTTTTTATCTTCCTTGTCTTTTTTCTTCTCTTCTTTTTTGGTAGCGTCTTTTTTCACGACGGTTTTGGCCTGCGGTTTTACTTTAGGTCTGGTTTTGTATTGATCCAGGTAACGATCGGTGAACAATTGTTTATCCTGCAAATCGGCGCTGGTAATCTGAATCTTATCTTTTCCAGCGTTAGCGCCGCCGGCCGTTATGCGGTCGTTAATAGCCTGATCCGAAGTCAATAAAGACAGTTGCCCCTGTTTGTAATCCCAGTAAAACCAATCTTCTGAAGAGCCTTCGAGGTAGACCGTTACCTCATCGCCGCCCATCGTCTTGCGGATCTCAACAAATCCTTCCATCTGGGCGTTGATATCCACATTTTCAATATTGGATACTCCAACGGTACCAATGCTATAGAAGGAGTTATATTTATCCGACCACCGCAGATTCACGTTCGATAGGACGAGCGAAGTAGCTAGTTTAGGGGAAGCCTGCGCTACCGAAACGTGCTGGTTCTGTGCTTTTGTCCGGTATACTTCGGTCGCTTTCTGGCCAATCAGGAAAGCGATTTTGGCGCAAAGACGATTTAAATCATCATCGGCGGCCTCGTCATTTTTTTCCTCTAGATTCACTTTGACCATCTTATCCGAAATTGCGGCGTTCAATGGCTGGGGAATCGGGAAGCCCAAAGCCAGCAGCGTATTCAAGCGGACGGTATTGCTATCGATATTGGCACGACCGGAGCCGCTCGCCAGCACAAAATTATTCGGGGCCGTATTGGCTAGCCGCAACGCTCCCTGGAAAGTCATCACACCTTTACCATCATCGAACCGGAAAGCGCCTTCCTCATCGGCCAAACCATCCTCCCCACGACTCACCACCTGGAATACCTTGGCCGTATCGTTATACGACATGGTTCCTGTTATCTTAATCAGATCTTCATCCTGATCATTTTCTTTGGTAGACAGGAAAGTAGGATAAATTCCCGTGCTTCCTCCACCCCGGAAGTGCAACCCAACTAGGAGCGGTTGATTTCCGTCGTTTTTCAGGTTTTGATCGACCTTAATACTGAATGATTCACCAATCTTTTCTTTGAACGGCAACCAGTCGCTTACCAGATTAGGGCGTTTTTTTAGCGCCATTTTGATCGCCCCGTCCATTTTCAGGTCTTTCTCCGGTGCTAGCATGACAATGTTCCCTCGGTACTGAATTTTGGGAGCCAGCATCAGGTTATCTTTTTCGTCAACCTCAGCCCGCGCCTCTGTAAAATAGGTCACGGCGGGCTGGTTGCGTCGGCTCTTACGGTTTTCGCGCGAGGCAACGGCATTGGCCGTAGTCGCCTCTTTCAGCTCAAAGCTCCCCATTTTGATGCTGGCCGTATCGCCTTTGCTGGTCGGGAACTGATAGGTAGCATCGCCCGAAAAGCGAGTTCGTGACACAACCTGGATTGTACCATTCTTTAATTTGTGGAACAAACTAACGGTGTCTAATTCCAATCGAGCTCCTTTCAACGCCATCATTTCCCCGTTTCGCTTGATGGATACCAGGCCTTTGTCGGGGTAAATTCGCGCATCGGCGGAGGTGATGTAAGGAACACCGCTGATGTTTAAGGTTGCTTTTTCTACATCATACAGACCAGCCGCAGCGTTGAAGGTTAAGCCCTCCTGCTCCTCGGTCGTGGCGGTGAACGTCGATGTTTTAACGTCCCCTTTCATGGCAATTGTCTTGGCTTTAATGTCCCACTGCGCCTTGTTAATCGAGGTGCGGTAAGCAGCGTAGGGCAATTCCAGGCTTGAGCCAACTGTGTCGCTCACGGCGGTGGCATTGGTCGAGATGGTAACGATTCCCTTAACCTGGTTAAAGTCAACATCTACGTTGGTACTCAGCAACATGGGCTTATTGGCTTGCTTATCCTGCGCCGTTACACGGAACTGGGCATTGTTAGCTAAAAACCCTTCTTTGTTGAACTTGATGCTTTCTGATACAGCTTCCGAATCGGCGCGCTTCACCTTACCGCGTCCAAACAACCCTGTCGAGCGTAGGACCAGATCACCGGCCAGATTGGTAGAGCCATTGTAGAAATTAAAGTGGTCGGCCTTAGTAGAAATTAACAGGCTGTCCGACTTTGGAAACCACTTCATGGCAAAGTTCTTCACTTCAACAGCCGGGAAATACCCTTTTCCAACAACACCTTCCTTGATTAATCCATCGGTGCCGGAGGCAATCAGTGAATCGGTCGTTATCAACATTTCCTTGGTGGGCAGGGATGCCATCAGGTGGGTAACCACACCTTCAGCCCGTAAACCCTTTTTATCCATGATCAGCTCGCCCGTAAACTTTAAGTTCCCTTTACCTCCATACAGGGGTAAGCCAGCAGCAGGCGCTTTGTAGACAAATCCCAGCGAATTGTCCGGCATGGTTTTCAGAACAGTCTTAATCGGTGGGAAAATACCATCCGAATAAAACGTCCCGTCAAAGAACATATCTCCATTGCCAAGCGTGTCGTTATCCACCGCCGGGACTTTGAAGTATACCTTTTTGTTGTATAAGATATTTCCCCGGTAAGGCTGATTGAAATAAACGGTCATTCCCTCTGGCATTACCAGGCGCTGGGTAGTCTTTTTGTTTTTCTGCAGTCCAGACTTATTTCCTTTATCCGCTAAAAACACAGTTCCCGGCTTCTCATACTGAATATCACCCCCGATTTCAGCGTCTTTGCCTTTGGGCGTGAACGTGATGGAGTCGATCTTGTTCATGTTCATCGAAAACTGGTCGTAATTGAACGCCAGCGCCTGGCCCGTATAGCGCATGTTACCTGATTTCAGTTGTCCGTTAAGCGTGAAAGCCCGGTTTTTGCCAATTCGCAGGGTCTTGTCACTGGGTACAGCCGTAATTTTCAGGGAATCGCTAATCGTGAATTTCTCAACGCCCCGAATGGTCAAAAACTTGTCATTCAGGTT
The DNA here is from genome assembly GCF_021484805.1 of Tellurirhabdus bombi. NCBI lineage: Bacteria > Pseudomonadati > Bacteroidota > Cytophagia > Cytophagales > Spirosomataceae > Larkinella > Larkinella bombi. Next base: position 1,358,685 of record NZ_CP090557.1, read on the forward strand.
GATAGTTGCGTTGGTCAGGCTGTCGTTGGAGCTGTATTTCGAGTAAATCAGGAAGCTGTCATAATCCTGTTGCTTTGCATTGGCCAACACATAAAGAACTCCTTTTCTGCTCAGCCGCATCATTTCCGACTTCGGGTCCATGGTCACATACCCTTCGGTTACCATCCGATTCATGACATCCCGCATCACTGCCGGATTAATTTTGGCAAAACGGGCCAGATCATCCGCTAAAAACGTCTGGGTTTTATTTTTTGATACGTAGTTACCAGCAATCTGTAGCGGGTGAAAACCATAATCCACCGTCAGATCCGTATAGCGTTTCGGATGGAAAAAGTCGTATGATTCAAAACGCACGGGTACTTCCCGCTTGGCGCCAATCATGTAGAAATCAACTTTATTCTTCGCCAGGTCCCAGCGCACTACTTCCGGTTGAATGTAAAACTTGTGGTAGCTATCGCTGAAGTAGGTATTTACATAACGGGTACGGGGAGACCGATAAAGCTTGGCAATGCCATTGGGACGATCATAATGAAAATTTACACCGGGATGATAAAGCGAATCTGCCGTATCGAGGTAACCTGTGAATTCGGCCAGAGGGGACGAAATGACGGAATCAGCGGAAAATTCGAAGCGCGGACTTTGCGCACGGAAGGCTGGCTTGCCTTTAAAACGAACGAGCAGACTGGCGGGAAGCCCACTGACCGATGAGCTGTATAGACGCAATCCGGCCAGGGCGACCCCACCCTTGTATTCCATTTCCTTACCCATGTTGGCCAGCACCGCATCATTCTGCCAAGACATAAAGCGCGGGTAAACGGGAGGCGATTTCTTATCCCGTTTTTTACTCGTAAACTCAAAGGTTCCTCGTACGGGTTTTGCCAGCAAACCATACGTCAGAGTAACGTCGTCTGCTGCCAGACTTGGGTTAGCAATGCCGAATGAGTAGTCCGAAAAAGTTACAAATGTTTCGGGCTGCCCGGCTACTTCCCAGGTGAACTTTCCATTCTTACCCACAAAAATCCCGTCTTTCAGGCTTACGGAACCATCTGTTTTTTGAATTGCCACGGAATCGTTTGCCGTGACCATAATCAGGTCAGCTCCCTTCAGTTCCATGACGGGTCCGATCAAAGTCGGCAGTGCCCGCCGCTTAATGACAGCAATCATTGGGGTGTTATTCATGGAGTCTATGGGCGTATCCCAACCGTCAAAGCGGCTAGCCATTGACTGTGCTTTGGCACTATCCGCAGTCGGGCTGGCTCCTGCCACTTCCGCCATGCGAAAACCAACCGTCCCTCCGTTTACAAACAACTTATTGTAGTTACTTCCGTACAATTGCCGCTTCTCACCAAATAGCCGAACCGTCTCCAAAAGCTTGTTTAGGTCCTTGGAATTGGAGTTATCCACATACTTATCCACAATTAGTAGGTAGTTATCCACATCGGCCGCCGGAATTTGCTGCGTAACTAGCAAATGATAGATGGATTCATACAGCGGAGCAAAGTGGGTGGCGGGCTGGTAACGCTTAGCCGACATTTTTCGGCTAATGGCCATGACGCGTTCTTTCTGGGAAGCAGACAGGGTATTATTGGTCCACAAGCCCTCCAGATTTTTCTGTGCTTTTTGGGCATAAGGCCCGGCCGATCCCATCAGTTTTTGCACATCACTGACAAATTGCTCAGGGTTATCGGACAATTTCACATTTTGTGCCTGCACGATTGTCGCCATAAGCAGCAATGCGCTAAGTATGCTGTATATACGAATCATATTTTTGATGAATTAAGCGGAACAGGCCGGGCAATATTATACTGCCAGACTGCTCACGATTCTACTTTTTTAAAGCTCAATGACGCCCAATTGTTTTTAGTTAGTTGCGCATCCTTTTCCAAGCCAGCTTCTACTGCTTTTTGGGTAATATCCTGAGCATCTGCTTCATAAAAACCACTAACCAACAGAGTAGCACCGGGAGCCATGCGTTGCACATAAGCGGGAATATCCTGCAAAAGAATATTTCGGTTGATATTAGCCAATACAATGTCGAACTGGCTGGCTGCGCTTACTCCGTCAATCATTCCCTGAAAAATTTCAATCTGCGGGCAACGATTCAAATCCGCATTTTCGCGGGCATTTTCGACTGCCCATTCTTCAATATCAAAAGCTACCACCTCCGTTGCGTCCTGCAAAGCGGCCAAAATGGCCAGAATCCCCGTTCCAGAGCCGACATCCAGTACTTTCTTTCCGGCGCTGTCGAGACCTAACTGGTGCTCAATCATCATGGCTGTTGTTTCATGATGGCCGGTGCCAAACGACATTTTAGGATTAATGACTATGTCGAAGGCAGACCCCCTATTAGCTCCATCCGTTGCCGCTGGTTGATGAAAAGAGGCCCTCACCCGGGCGGTTCTCCCTGAGGGATGGGTTACGTCAATGGGATGATAACTCTGCTCCCACTCTTCGTTCCAGTTCCTTTTTTCTAACGTATTGACTCGATACACTATTGCGGTTTGAGCAGCGTATTTGTCGATAACTTCCTGCAAAGCAGCCGCCTGAAAGTCGGCTTCGGGAATATAGGCGTTAAGTCCTTCGTCGGTCTCTACGAAAGAGTCAAAACCCAATTCAGCCAACTCCGCCGTTAGAATGTCCGTAAAATCTGCCGTCAGCGATACTTCTAATTCGATGTAATTCATAACCAAAGAAAATAAAAAAGGACAAGCTCTCACTTGTCCACGAATCTATAATTTGTAGCCAAATTGCTCAATGTATGGTCGCCAATAATCCAGATCATACGTATACCAGGCGTGGCAACCCATGGGCAATTTCCCTCCGTTGAGCGCTATACTCTGGGCTGGCTTCAGCTCCATGGCAAAATCAAGCGCTTCCTTTGGCTGGGGCAAGCGCATCAGTCCTCGAAACGGAATCAGGCGCGGGAAGTGCAACGAAAAGAACAAATCCTCATTGCCCGGCCAGCTTTTTTGGAAGCGGTAATAGGCCTTTAGCAAGCGTATACAGGCAGGAATTCGGCGCAGTGATAAGCCTCCGTTGAGAATGGGCCATTGCAGGTAAGGAGAAATTTTTTCCCGCAGCGTTCGTTTGCCTTCTTTCACGGGTACGATATCCTGAAACTGCGGTGCGCCCACATAGTCGTACCCTTTGGCCATCCATTCCGGCAACGAATCACGGAAAATAAAGACGTCCAGCTGGCAAATCAACATCCATTCGTGCTCCGCAAACGCTTCGTAGAAACGTTCGGAACAAAGCAACTGGTTGTAGCCGCTGATGTTCTGAAAATACGCGTCGGCAAAGGTTTTAACTTGCAACTGTGGGTATTTATCCGTCAAAACTGAAACGTCCAGATGGGCGGGTTTAACCAGGTAAATCGCGTGATTGGTAAACATCCGGACGCATTGTTCCAGCGAGATCTGTTCGTAGGCACTAAGATCTATTTTATAGACTGGAACGACAATAGCGGCTGAATTCATAACAGACTTTCTCCGTAAACCAATTAATTTTCCAGTAGATCGCCCAGAACAGTATGCATCCAATAACCGTGAAATCGTTGGTAGTTACCACGCTTAAACTCTTTCCAAACGGGCAGAACCCGCCGGTACCGCTCAGCGGGTAGGGTAACACGATGCTGGTAATGATCTCTTTGCTGGGCCAACACCTGCAATTTTTCTTTGGGAATATCTTTGCGGCTATACAGCAAATCGTACAGCTGCCGATAGCGGAGGGCTTCGGCTTCAATGTGTTTTAGTTTCTCCTGACGACCTCTGGTAAAGCGATCCCATATGGTTACTTTTTTCCGGGGCGCCTTGAAACCCACCTGCTGGGACTCGTGCTGGCGGTATTGAATTAAAGGCTCTGAGATGAAATCGATAGACCCGTGGAGCGCTGCTATCAGAGATATCCAGGCGTCATGAATCAGGTATTTGATGTGGGTGGGAAAGGGCAGCACTAAAGGAAGAAAGGAACGCCGCATGGCCATGGTTGCCCCAGTTACGACATAGCCATTAAACAGTATTTCGTAGGCTTTGTCGGCCTGCCATTTGGCTTGCGTCTGTTCACCAAACTGGACCTCTTCCCAGATTTTGCGCCCAACTGGTTTTGATGCTCCGTCGATAATATCGGCATCGGAGAAAACGACATTCACCGCCGGATTTTGCTCAAAAAACGCGCACGTTTTCGTCAACCGATCTTCGCGCCAGATATCATCCTGATCCGCAAAGACAATAATGTCACCGGAGCAATTGATGACCGCTTTTTCAAAATTTTTAGTAGAGCCCAGATTCTCTTCGTTAACTAGCAATCGAATGGGAAAAGAAACTTGTCGGCAAAACTCTTCAATCACTTGAATCGTAAAATCACTGGAAACATCATCTACAATGATAACTTCATCTGGCAAGCGGATTTGGGCAGCAATACTTTCTAACTGCTCGCGTACGTACCGATTCCCATTATAAGTACACATAGCAACAGACACGGACATCTGATTCATAGTGCCAGATTATCAATTAAATACTAAGTAAAAGGACAGGCAATATTATTTATTCTAAAACGACAAAAACAGACCTTACAGCCTGTTTTTGCTTTCTTACACGAAAATATCTACTCATACAACAGCTTCAGCCAGCACTAAAACTCTGTTATTCAGTACTTCCACTACGCCTCCATCAACCGTAAAGCTCTGTTGTCCGCCATTGGTAACAATGGTTACCGGTCCTCGTGACAACGTACTAACCAGAGGTGCGTGGCCATTCAAGACTTGGAACTGGCCCTCAATTCCCGGAAAAGTAACGGAGGTAGCTTCACCAGAGAAAACCTTTCGGTCGGGCGTAATAATTTCGAGTTGCATGTTATTCTATAAGTGGCTAAGCAGCCAGGCAAAAGGGTTTTTCAACTCGTTTACCCGGCTACTTGATAACGATCAATTTATTTTCCTGCTTCTTTCATCAGGCGCTCGCCTTTAGCTGCGGCATCTTCGATGGAACCAACCAGGTTGAAGGCAGCTTCTGGCAGGTGATCCCACTTTCCGTCAATGATTTCGTTAAAGCCACGAATTGTGTCTTCAATCGGAACCAGTACCCCTTTCAGACCTGTAAACTGCTCAGCAACGAAGAACGGCTGAGAAAGGAAACGCTGTACGCGGCGAGCCCGGTGTACCGTCTGTTTGTCCTCTTCCGAAAGCTCTTCCATACCAAGGATCGCAATGATATCTTGCAATTCTTTGTAGCGTTGCAGAATCTCTTTTACGCGCTGAGCCGTGTTATAGTGGGCATCACCCAGGATTTCGGCGGTCAAGATACGCGAAACAGAGTCAAGCGGATCTACCGCTGGATAAATTCCAAGCTCAGAAATCTTACGGCTTAATACCGTGGTAGCATCCAAGTGGGCAAACGTCGTTGCTGGCGCCGGGTCAGTTAAGTCATCGGCAGGTACGTATACGGCCTGTACAGACGTAATTGAACCCCGCTTGGTTGACGTAATCCGCTCCTGCATCGTACCCATCTCCGTTGCCAGTGTTGGCTGATACCCTACGGCTGATGGCATCCGGCCTAAAAGAGCCGATACCTCAGAACCCGCCTGCGTAAACCGGAAGATGTTGTCGATAAAGAACAGGATATCGCGACCCTGGCCCGTACCGTCACCATCACGGAAGTGCTCGGCAACAGTCAAACCTGACAAGGCTACCCGCGCGCGGGCTCCCGGAGGCTCGTTCATCTGGCCGAAGATAAAGGTTGCCTGGCTTTCGGTTAATTGAGCCTGGTCTACTTTTGCCAGATCCCAGTCACCGGCTTCCAGGGCGTGTTTGAACTCATCGCCGTATTTGATGATTCCCGCTTCGATCATCTCGCGCAGCAGGTCATTTCCTTCGCGGGTCCGTTCGCCCACACCAGCAAACACCGATAAACCGGAGTATGCTTTTGCAATATTGTTAATCAACTCCTGAATCAATACGGTTTTGCCTACACCGGCACCACCGAACAATCCAACTTTACCCCCTTTAGTATAAGGAGCCAGCAAGTCAATTACTTTAATCCCTGTAAAGAGAACTTCCGTTGAGGTAGCAAGGTCTTCAAATTTTGGTGCCGACCGGTGGATTGACATCCCGCCATCGCTTTTAGGCTGCGGAATTCCGTCAATTGCTTCACCTACTACATTGAACAGACGGCCACGGATTCCTTCACCCGTTGGCATGCTGATTTGAGTACCATAATGCGCAACGGCCATTCCCCGCTCCAACCCTTCTGTAGAGTCCATAGCAATGGTACGGACACGGTCTTCGCCGAGGTGCTGTTGGCATTCTAGAATAATTTTTTGACCATTAGCTTTAGTGATTTCCAAAGCGTCCAGAATCGCTGGTAACCGCGATCCCTGGCCCTCGAAACTCACGTCAACAACCGGACCAATTACCTGCGTAACCTTGCCCGTATTCGTTGCTATTGCAGTTGTCATGCTATGAGAAGAAAAAAATGTATGTGCGTCGTATTTGCGACCGCAAAATTAGGGTATAATTTGCTTAATGCCAAGTTGATTCTGTGCGTATTTTCTCGGATTTCTGAACGGAAGCGTTTTTATTCCAATTAGTTTGCCTAAAATGAAGCATTTTACTGATTCACACCTGATTGTACAAAAGTAAGGACACCCAAAACCAAATCTTGTCAAACTGTGCTCCAACAGGACACTATTCTTTTTGCTCAGTGCGTTGGTAATTTTGAGTAGTTTTAGTCAATCGCGCTTACTTTTTAGTCTATATGTCTTCAATTTTTTTCTGGCAAAAATGGTCTACCGCCCACCGGGTGTCGCTCTGGACCGGTATTGTCATACTGCTGGCCGCGCTGGCCTGCCTTATTGCGGCCTGGGTTTTGGGTCTTCAAAATGTAGTCCGCTGGGATGTTTTGAGCGAACTGCTTGATATTCCGACGACGATCTCGTCTTTCACCGATGGTTTGTTTGATTACCCGATTAACGGCAAGGCTTATATCGTGGCGGAACAGTTTGTGGCTTCGGCCATGCAGACCAATATTCTAGCAGCCCGTCTGATGGCTCTGGGCATTTGCTTTGGACTGGCCTTTATCTACGCGGCCATTACGCGCCTGAACCGCTGGCCGTATCTTGTAGCGATGGCGTTGCTGATTGTTCTGCTGGCAACATTCCGCCTTGAAACGCTCCAGCTGTCCGGGTTTCTGGGAACCGTCTTTAGCGGCCGACTTTCCTTTTTACTGCTTGTCCTCCTTCTGAGCGGGGTCAGTTATTACTTTCACGCTTTTCAAACGGAGGCCTCGCTGGCCACGCGTCTGCTTGCGTTTCTAACTGTTATTATTTTGAGCTGGCTGCTTTTACAAGGTCTTGCCGATCAGAGGCAGCCCGCGATGGCGTTTGTCAGTTACGCCATGCCCGGTTTCCTGCTTATCACCATTGGCTTTATCTTTTTAACGAGCACGGAAATCATTGCCGGACTGGTGTATATCACTTCTGTTACCCGCACCAGTCGGAACGGCGAAAAAACGCCGCCCCTGGGTTTAATCAATTTTTTGGTAATCGGCGGCTTATATCTAGCGAATCTGTTGCTGGTTTGGCTGAGTAATACCCGCGCCATTTCCTGGACGCCTCTGCTGGTTAGTCCTTTCATCTTGTACCTAATATCATTGGTGTTGGGTTTCTGGGGGTTTCGGCAACAGCTCAAGCAAACCGAAAGCGGACTGTCTTACCGGGAATCCGGCGCTTTTCTGTACTTGGGTCTAGCCCTCATTTCGACGCTTACCATGGCCTATGCGTTTGCTACGGCCAACGATCCGCTCATCGAGGCGTTGGAGGATACCATTATTTACACGTATTTGGCGGTGGGAGCCATCTTTACGGGTTACGTAATTATCAATTTTCAGATGCTGTATCGGCAAGCATTGCCCGTTCACCGTGTCCTCTACAAACCGACTATTTTCTCCCTCTTTCAAACCCGCATCCTGGCAGGAATTGCCATTATGGCGCTGCTATCGACCCAGCGGTTTTTCCCCCTAAACCAGGCTGTTGCGGGCTACTTTAATAATTTAGGGGATTTACATACTGCTACGAACGAAATTCGTGTTGCCGAGCAATATTACCAACTCGCTTTGCAAAGCGAATTTCAAAACCATAAGTCCAATTATGCGCTGGCCTCACTGGCTCTGAATCAGCAGGACAATGCATTGGCGGCGCAGTATTTCAAACAGGCCTTGCTGAAGCAACCTAGTCCACAGGCTTATGCCGGTTTAAGCCTCACTTTTTTGCAGGAAAACCTGTTTTTTGAGGCCATCAAAACGTTGCAGCAAGGAATCCGTACTTTTCCTAAAAGTGGGGAGTTGCAGAATAACCTGGGCTTTCTATACGCCAAAACCAGCGTTGCTGATTCCGCTTACTATTATTTTGCCGCCTCTACCGGTAACACAAGTCAGGAAGTAGTGCCGCAAACCAACCTGCTGGCGTTCTGGCTGCGTAATCCAACCCTTATTTCGTTGGATTCACTGGCCAAAACCACCGACTCCCGCGATTACGACTCTTATCAGGCAAACCGGGCTGCGTTGGCTGTGTTGCGCCGCGCTACCACAGTTGATACCACCCAAAAAGCCGCCGCCTTTCGCCCCGACTGGCTGGCCGAGCCTGATAGCGGAATGGTTTTAAGCGTTGGTCGGTTTTCCAATCTTTACAATTATGCTTTACTTAATCGCACAGCGGATACAACGCTTTTGGTTCAGCTACAACGTCTGGAGCAGAATCCAGCCAATCAGGAGTTTCTGGATGATTTGTCATTTGCCCGCGCGGTTGCCAATTATTACACGGGGAATCAGCTGACGGCCTTCCAGCTTACGAATCAATTAGCGCAGGGAAATACGCAGGATGGGGCTACCTTCAACTCGGTCACTGGACTCTGGATGCTGGAGCAGGGTCTGTATACCAAAGCGGCTGAAAGCTTTCAACTTAACTCAGATACCCTTTCGGCTTACTACCGCGCCCTGGCCTACACCAAGGCAGGTGATTTGATTTCGGCTCAGACTTCCTGGGAAGTTGCGGGCCAGACCGATCCTAACGTGAAAGCGCTCGCTGATTTGTTGTACACCAATAAGCAACCTACCAATGATCTTGAACGCGCTTTTCTCCTGCTTTATAATCCACCCGCTTCGTTTGCACAGAGTCAGCAGCTCATTGTGGCCATCCAAGATCCTAATCTTCGCTCGGTAGTAGCCGCCCAGCGCAGTCGGCAATCGTTATTGGCAAATCAGTTAACTGACGGAGAGACTTGGTTTAAGCAGGTCGCCGAATATGCAAACCTTAATCTATACGCAGGCTCGGTCATTACGGTTGCTTACATGCGCTTACAAAATGCGAAGAGGCAATTTGATTTAACCATTGAGGCCGCCCATCAGGCGGTTTCTCCTTCCTTTCAGGCTGAAAAGGAATTTCTGATTGCGCGCGCTTACGAAGCGAAAAACCAAGTAGCTCAGGCCCGGCAACAGTATACCAAAGCTTTGCAGCAAGCACCGTTTAATGCCGAAATAGTGGTGGCCGCCGCTCGATTGGAACAAAAAAACAAACAAACGGAAAAGGCGTATAATCTGGTTGTAAGTGCGCTGGCCCAGAATGAGCAGAACGCGGAATTGCAAAAAGCATACATTGATCTTTGCCTCGATTTGGGCTTATTCGACTATGCCGATACCGCTTTAAATCGCCTTCCATCCATTACCACGCCTACCGATTATCAGGCATTTCTAACCCACTATCAGACCCGACGAACGTTGATAGAAAAACAGCGGGAAACGTTTCAATAATTTGGGTAAGTTTGGTAGCTTGCTTACCTAGGTTATTCAATTGCTTTCACTTATGGAAACGAAACTACATTGGGTTAAAGAAGCCTTTAGTCGCGAAGTTGTCCTGATGGAAGGAGAACGCGTTGTTGGCAAAATGTTCCGTGAAGTTCTGGCTCGTGATGTTCATGCGTATTTGAATAATGTTCAGTTGCATTTTGATGTAGAAGGGTTTCTGCTCCACAAAGTGACGCTTTACCAACACATTAATGGGGAGAAGCACGCCATCGGTCATATTGAATTCGATTGGGATAAAACGGCAGAACTGCAACTGGCTACCGGTGAAAAATACCTGTGGCAGCGGCAGAACTTTTTGATGCATGAATGGAGTATTATCTCGGAAAACGACCAGCAGGAGATTATTCATTATGACCGAAACCGTGCTTACTTGAGCGATGAGGGCGACATTGAACTCTTGACGTCATCACCCAATGCCGAAGTTTTGATTTTATCGGGCCTTTTTGTCCGCAATTATTTCTTACGAAGACGCAAAATAGCCGCCATCGGTTAATCAACTTTACGCCAGAACCGCAGCCAATGAATATCATTGAAACCCACACTATTTCCAAACGCTATGTAATGGGTAGCGAGGTTATTGAAGCCTTAAAATCCGTGACCATTTCGGTGCAAAAGGGAGAATACGTTGCTTTCATGGGGCCTTCTGGTTCCGGAAAGTCAACGCTCATGAACATTGTGGGCTGTCTGGATACGCCTACTGCCGGCAATTACATTCTTAATGGCCAGGACGTAAGCGATATGACGGAAAATGCCTTGGCTGAGGTTAGAAACAAAGAAATTGGCTTTGTCTTTCAAACCTTCAATTTGCTTCCCCGCCAGACTTCGCTTGAAAACGTGGCGCTGCCTTTAATTTATGCGGGCTATAACAAGGCAGATCGGACCGAAAAAGCCATGCTGGCCCTGAAGAACGTAGGCTTGGAAAATCGCGCTGGTCACCGTCCTAATGAGCTATCGGGTGGGCAACGGCAACGGGTCGCAGTAGCCCGTGCCTTGGTGAATGATCCTAGTATTTTGCTGGCTGATGAACCGACAGGGAACCTCGATACGAAGACCTCCTACGAGATCATGGATCTTTTCGACCAGATTCACAGCAAAGGCAATACCATCATTATGGTAACGCACGAAGAAGATATTGCGGAATATGCCCATCGAATCATCCGGCTTCGTGACGGATTGATTGAAACGGACCGCATTAATGAAAACGTTCGAAAAGCGCGAGCCTTTATGCAATCGTCGGCGGAATAAACGCTCTTCCCTTATATGCAAAAAGCCCCATCTTGGATGGGGCTTTTTACTTGGTGCCTAAGCAGGGCTTATTTTGTGCTGTCAGCAGTAGCAGCAGCGCTATCAACTGTCGTTGTTGCGCTATCAACCATAGAGCTACCAGTTGCTGATGCTGAGCTATCCATCGTTGTTGCTTCTGTAGTTGTTGTTTCTTCAGCTTTAGGCTTGCTTTGGCAAGCTGCGAATGTCATCATGCTAGCGACAAACAACAAAGAGAATAATTTTTTCATTTTGTTTCGGAACGTTTAAGGTTTTCATCACAAAATTAACAGAAACCCTTAAAATACAAGAGTATACCAGCAAAATATCCACAAAATGCATTCGTGAATTGGAAAAATCTTGTTAGTATCTTTTAAGCTCCTATTTTTCAGAACGCGATTTCAAAAGGTCGTATACGCCCGTGCTCCGAAAGGTAAGTAATTTATGCCCGAAGTAATTTGCCAGAAAGCTAAAGCCCATTCCTACTACGTGTGATATCTTCTCCCGCCAGAATAAAGGAACGAAGGGAAAGAAAGGATTAGCAATCCAGTCCAGGGTTAAAACAGCTATGCCCACCTGCACGCCCCACGCGATCAGCGCAATGATGCCAAACTTGATGGCCTCCCGGTAAGTATTACCCGTTTTATTAGCCGAGAAGGCATAAATCTTCGTGGGAAGAAAGCTCACCACCGTCGCCGTCAGGTAACCTAACAGGACACTCATGCCGTAGTCAAAGTGGTCGCGGTAGAATATCTGACTAAAAAAATTGACGGATGCCCCCAATAATGCCGTCAGGAAGAAAGAAAGAAAGCTTCTTATTTCCTTTTTTTGGGTGTCTTTCTTCGTCTGACTGTTTTTCTCCACGGTTATCAATGCACAGCACGGGGGTTACCCATTAAGATTTATACTATATCAAAGCGCCCACCAACAAGCTGTTGGCGGGCGCTTTTCAGCCTGAAAGCAATTTATTTAAACCAGCTTTTGCACCAGACCCGGCGCAATTCCTAACACGATGGTTAGAACAGTAGCGGTAATGAGCACAATTTGGTAAAAAGGAGCCACACGAATCCTTTCTGTTTCGCTACTCCGGAAGTACATGGCAATTACCACGCGGAAATAATAGTAAATCCCCACTGCCGACATCAACACAGCAACAACCAGGAGCCAAACAAACCCCTTTTCTACTGCCGCAGAGAATACCATGAATTTACCCCAGAATCCGGCGGTGAGTGGAATACCGGCCAAAGATAGCATCGACACGGCCAGCACGAATGCCAGTAGTGGGTTGTGGTGCGCCAGTCCGTTAAAGGCTTCGTAGCTTTCTCCTGAGCGGCCTTCGGTTCCCCGGTGTTTAGCAACCAGTATCAAAATTCCAAAGGCCGATATGGTCGCTAACGAATAGGCTAATGAATAAAACGCTAACGCTCCGTTGCTTTGCTGGCCCAAAGCAACCAGACCTATTAGCAGATAACCTGCGTGCGAGATGCTGGAATAAGCCATCATCCGCTTGAAACTGGTTTGATAAGCCGCCGTCAGGTTACTGATCAGCAAGGTAAGTACAGTGATGGCGGCTAAGATGATCCACCAGAAATTATAAATGTCCGTAAACGATACGGATAACAACCGCAACAGACCCGCAAAACCGGCGGTCTTGACAACGGTTGACATGAAAGCCGTAAATAAGGTTGGCGCTCCGTCGTACACATCAGGCGTCCAGAAGTGGAAAGGAGCAGCTGATACTTTAAACAACAGGCCGATAAGTACCAGCAGCAGACCCATGTAAAGTAGCAAAGACACACCGCCTTTTGCCAGCAGAACATACGCTTTAATGTCGGTAATGGTGAAAGAGCCAACCGCTCCGTAAAGCAGTGCCATTCCAAAAAGCAAAATCCCCGTCGCGAAAGCCCCCATCAGGAAGTATTTCAGAGCCGCCTCGTTTGACCGCAGGTTCCGCTTGTCAGAACCCGTGAGGACGTACATCGATACGGATAGAATCTCCACGCCCACAAATAGCATGATCAGGTTTTCGAACCCAATCATCATGATGGCGCCAACCAGCGAAAAAAGCATGATGGCGTAATATTCGGCGGGTTGCGCGTTTTCATCCTCCAGAAAATCGCCGGATAAGGCAACAATCATAAAGGCGGAAAGAAGCACGATGGCAGAGAAAAGAATGGTTAGGTTATTAGTCAGTAGCATCCCTTTGAAATAGAGATACGTATGATTCCAGTCCAGGAAGCTAGCCGCAAACGCAACTAGCAGAAATAATAACGCAGCTGGCAACAGAACTGCCCGGGATTTCATAAAGCCCAGAAACAACATGGCAATTCCGAAGACAGACAACAGAACGATAGGCAACATATGCTTTTACTGATTAATGATCTGCAACAGGTTAGCAACAGCTGGTTCAGTCAGCTTCAGGAATGTGTTTGGTACAATACCGATCCAGAAAACCATAATACAGAGCGGGATCAGCACCCAGTTTTCACTGGCAGATACGTCGGTAAAGGTTTCGGTTAGTTCGGTTTTCTTACCAAACATCGTTTTTTGGAATAAGCGAAGCATGTAAACGGCTCCCAGGATGATGGTAGTTCCGGCAACAGCTCCCAACACATTATTGTATTCGAATACGCCTAACAGCAGCAGAAATTCACCCACAAATCCATTGGTTAACGGCAGTGCCACACTACCCAGCAGTAGAATCATGAAGTAAACCGTTAGTCTCGGCGTATGCTGGGTAATGCCTCCCATCTGGTCAATCAGGCGCGTATTGGTACGGGATAGAATCACATCAGCGACGAAGAACATTCCAACCACGTTGATACCGTGCGCCAGCATTTGCACCAGGGCACCTTGTAATCCATTTTCAGTCAATGAGAAAACGCCGGCAGCCATCAGGCCCACGTGGGCGAAAGACGAGTAAGCAATCAAACGCTTTATATCCCGCTGGCGGATGGCAATGATAGACCCATAAACAATGCCGATAACAGACAGTACAATGGCCGTAAAGCCCCACGTGTCGACGCCTGCTGGTGCAATCGGAAGGAGCAAACGAATAACCCCGTAGACCCCCATCTTCAGCATGATACCTGCTAAAAGCATGGTTGCCTGGGTAGGCGATTCAGTATACGTATCTGGCTGCCAGGTATGGAAAGGAAAGACAGGCATCTTGATCGCGAAAGCAATGAAAAATGCCCAGAAAACCCATCCTTGGGCCACCGGACTAAGTTTTAAGTTGTAAAGGTCTACAATTGCGGCTGAATGCGATCCCGGAACACCAGGCGTACCCGTCTGAAAGTACAGATATACCAGCGCTACCAGCATGAACAAACTACCGAAGATCGTGTAAACGAAAAACTTGAACGTTACCGCAATTCGGTTTTCGCCGCCCCAGAGCGCTGCCAGGAAGTAAATAGGGATCAGGGCCGCCTCAAAGAACAGGTAAAATAAAAAGGCATCCCGCGCCGTAAATACGCCAATCAGCGCCGCTTGCATGAACAAAATCAGGGCAAAAAACACATTAGGACGCGAATATTTCCGCTGGAAGGCCGACAGGATAATAAACGGCGTCAGTAAACCCGTTAGCAAAACCAGCAGAATACTGACACCATCGATGCCAGCGCTAAAGCGAATGCCGAAGTTTGCCAACCACGGATAGTCGAAACCAAACTGAGAAGTTGTATCGGCTTTAAAATTCAGGAAAGCATAGGCTGCCAGACCAAATTCAGCCAGTGCAGCAACAAAAGCCAATTGCTTGGTTTGTTCACTACGAACCGCCAAAACCAGTAATGCAGCTACAATCGGAAATAGTATGAGCGTAAGTGTAAGCATCTATATCTTTACCGCTATATTTTGATGAAAAACCGGACGCCCAGAATCAAAACGATTCCAACGACCATTGCGAAGACGTAAAAGCTAATGGAGCCTGTTTGCAGCCGCCGCGACTGACCCGAAATTTGTTTCACCAGCCACGCCGTGCCGTTTACAACCCCGTCGATCAGGAACTCACCGAAGCTGTAGAAGACGTCGGATAACCCACGAATTGGCTTGATGATAATCGCTTCGTATAGCTCATCCACGTAGTATTTGTTGTACAGCACCTTTTCGGTCATTGGTCGTTCAACTAGGTCAGATTCGGGCAGCACCGCACGCTGAACGTAGATAACATACGCGACAACGGCCATCAGAATAGCTACGCCGGTTGAAATACCCATCAGCATGTATTCTTCGCTATGCGTCAACAGTGTTTCGCCAAATGCATTGGGATTTGCCTGCCGCGACAGTTCAAAAATAGGGCTCAGGAAGTTTGCCAGTTTGGCGCTACCACCCAGTACTTCCGGAACGTTGAGGAAGCCACCCGCCGCCGACAGAACCGCCAGAATCAATAACGGAATGGTCATCGTTGCCGGTGATTCATGCAGATGCTCCCGCTGGTGTTCCGTTCCCCGGAACCGCCCAAAGAAGGTCAGGAATAGCAGCCGGAACATGTAAAAAGAAGTCATGGCTGAGCCAATTACCCCAAGTACCCACAAGAATTTGTTATGCTCGTAAGCATGCATCAGAATCTCGTCCTTCGAGAAGAAACCCGCAAACGGAGGAATACCGGCAATGGCAATCGTGGCAATCAAAAAGGTCCAGTACGTAACCGGCAGGTATTTACGCAGACCACCCATTCGACGAATATCCTGCTCGTCGGACATGGCGTGGATAACACTACCTGCGCCAAGGAACAGCAAAGCTTTGAAGAACGCGTGGGTCATGACGTGGAACATTCCCGCCGTGTAGCCCATTACACTCAGTCCTAAAAACATATAGCCCAACTGAGAAACTGTAGAATAGGCCAGTACTTTCTTAATATCATTCTGCACCAGACCAATCGAAGCTGTTAACAGAAGCGTTACAACGGCAATTCCTCCGACAATTTCCAGCGTGATAGGTGACAACGTATACAGAATGTTCGAGCGAACAACCATGTAAATCCCCGCCGTTACCATTGTTGCGGCGTGAATCAGAGCCGATACGGGAGTAGGACCCGCCATCGCGTCGGGTAGCCAGGTATACAGCGGAATCTGCGCCGATTTACCCATCGCTCCCACAAACAGCAGCATCGTAATGGCTACCACCGTTGGGTCGCCAATGGGGAAGCCTGCCGCCTGCTCGAAGACGTTGGTGTATTCAACGGAGCCAAAAGCGGCGATGATCATGAAAATTCCTAATAGGAAACCCAGGTCACCGATGCGGTTCATCACGAAGGCTTTACGCGCCGCATTGTTATAATTGGTATTCTTGTTCCAGAAGCCAATCAACAAATACGAACAAAGCCCCACGCCTTCCCAGCCAATGAACATAATGACGTAATTGGATCCCATCACCAACAGGAGCATGAAAAACAAAAACAGGTTCAGAAAAGCCATGAACTTTCCGTAACCCGCATCGTGGTGCATGTAACCAATTGAATAAATGTGAATTAGCGATCCAACTCCCGTCACAATCAGCAACATAATCAGGGAGAGCTGGTCAATTTGGAAGGAAAAGGGGATATTCAGGTGACCCACTGTAATCCAGTCGAAAAGGGCTACTTTTTCGGGTTGTGGACCGGAGAAACCCATAAAGAGCAACACCACGCAAGCAAAAGACGCGAGCGGAGCCGCCGAGCTAATCAATCCGACCATGCCATTAGGAACACGCCGGAAACCGAGTCCGTTAATTAGAAAGCCCAGAAGAGGAAACAGAGGTATTAGTTTTACCAACAAATCCGTCTGCATGAAAGGTAGAGTATGTTAATAGGTTTAAATTTGTAAGTGACTGATTTGGCAAATTTTAGCTTAAAACCTGCCTTAACAAAAGCGGCATCACCACTTGAGTTTATCCAGTACACCTACATCAATCGACCGGATATTTCGGTAGATCATAACAATAATCGCTAATCCGACGGCCACTTCAGCGGCGGCCACGGCCATAATAAAAAAGACAAAAACCTGGCCGGTTGGGTCGGATCGATACGACGAAAAGGCAATCAGAAGCAGGTTGACGGCATTAAGCATCAGCTCAATCGACATGAAGATAATGATAGCGTTTCGCCGGGTTAGTACGCCAATGATGCCAATGACAAATAAGGCAGTACTGATAATGAGGTAGTATTTCAGATCTATAAGCTGAATAACTTCCGGTACTTGAACAGGCATTTGCGTTGGTTGCATACCAATCAGTCGGTCTTTAACACATCGTTACGGTCTTATTCAGGAGGCAGAATGCCAGAGAAGACTGAGCAAAGTTACAGATTATTCCCGCTTACTCAAATGGTTTGGCAATTTGCCTCACCGCTGGTTGAACATCCGTAGCTTAATCTCGGTCAGTTTTCGCTTGGTATCCAGCGGAAATTCGCCTTTAATCAGCCAGTCGTAGAAGGATGGTTCTTTTTTCAGAACATCCATGACCAGACGGCCTTTGTGCTTTCCAAAGTTAAAAATCTCCTGGCCGTCGTTGTTGTAAATCATGTGTCCCCGCAGGTCCACATTGTTGTTAATCATGATTTTATTCAGCACTTCGACATCGTTGCTGATTACGATTTCGTTGCCCCGCTCATCGCGCACTGTCTGGCCTTCATAGCGTTTTACCATGGCATCCAGCACTTCGGCGGTAGCCAGCGTATCGGCCTCCGCACTGTGCGCGTTTTCCAACGATTTTCCGCAGAAGAAACGGTACGCAGCCACCAGCGTGCGTGGCTCCATGAAGTGATAAATGCGCTGGACATCAATGGATCTCCGGTTTTTCAGGTCAAAATCGACGTTGGCCCGCAAAAACTCTTCTACCAGCAACGGAATGTCGAATCGGTTGGAGTTGTAGCCAGCCAGATCGCAGCCGTCCAGAAATTGGGCCAGGTTGCGGGCAATCGACTTGAAGGTCGGGCAATCTTTTACATCTTCGTCGTAAATGCCATGAATCAAGCTCGACTCCAGCGGAATAGGAATGGTAGGATTGACTTTATGTGTTTTTATAATCACATCGCCTCCCGGCATCGCTTTCGCAATGGATATTTCGACAATCCGATCCTTCATAACTTCAATGCCCGTTGTTTCGAGATCGAAGAAAGCCAGTGGCTTTTTGAGTTTGAGCTGATGCGTCATTTCTTGCACAAGTACATAATTACAGCTACAAAAGTAGGAAGGTTGGGCGGTTTTATAGTCAATTCCAGTGCTGAATTAATCGAAATGAGCGGTTTAGCTAGTCTTCCCAGGCAAATGAACGTACCACGGCTTTTTTCCAACCCTGGTATAATCGGTCCTTTTCTTCCAGATTCATAGTGGGCTCAAACACGCGGTCAACGCCCCAATTCTGCCGCAAATCATCGAAACCATTCCAATAGCCTACGGCCAGCCCAGCGGCGTAGGCAGCTCCTAAGGCAGTAGTTTCAGCAATTTTTGGACAAATGACGGAGACACCCAGCATATCCGCCTGAAACTGCATGAGCAGGTTATTGACGGTCATTCCGCCATCGACGCGCAGGGATTTCAACTGAATGCCCGCGTCCTCCTCCATCGCCCGCACCACGTCCAGCGTTTGGTAGGCAGTGGCTTCCAGAACCGCCCGGGCAATGTGTCCTTTGTTGACATAGCGCGTCAGGCCAGCAATTATACCACGCGCATCGGCTTTCCAGTATGGCGCATACAAACCCGAAAAAGCGGGCACAAAGTAAGCCCCGCCGTTATCAGTTACCGTCTGGGCCAGCGCATCGATATCCGAACTATGCTTGATTAGGCCTAAATTATCCCGTAACCATTGCACCAATGCGCCCGTAATGGCTACGCTTCCTTCGAGCGCATAATGAACTGGCTGATTTTTGAACTGATAGGCGACAGTGGTTAACAGTCCACAAGTCGAGTGGCGCAGTTCGGTTCCGGTGTTCATGAGCAGAAAGCAACCGGTTCCGTAAGTGTTTTTGGCCATTCCGGATTCGTAGCAGGTTTGCCCGACCAGCGCTGCCTGCTGATCGCCTAAAATACCGGCAATGGGGACCCCGGGTAATACTTCGGATTTTACCGTTCCGTAAACTTCACTGCTAGGCCGGATTTCGGGTAACATGGCTTTGGGTACCCCAAACACGTGCAGCAGCTCATCGTCCCAGGCGAGCGTTTCCAGGTTCATCAGCTGCGTCCGGCTGGCATTCGTCACATCGGTGATGTGCAAACCGCCGTGTGACGGGCCACCGTGCGACGGACCGCCGTGTGACGGACCACCCGTCAGGTGCCAAATCAGAAAGGTATCCATGTTGCCAAACAAAGCCTCTCCTTTCTCCGCATCCTCCCGAACGCCGGGTACGTTATCCAGGATCCACCGAAGTTTTAGCCCGCTAAAGTAGGTAGCCAACGGCAAGCCCGTTTTCGCCCGAAACCGGTCCTGACCCAAGCCGGTGATGCCACCTTCATGGGCAAACTGGTTGACCAGCTCGCCCGTTCGCGTATCCTGCCAGACAATGGCGTTGTAGTAAGGCTTACCAGTCCGGCGGTTCCAGACAACGGTTGTTTCACGTTGATTGGTAATTCCCACCGCCGCGATGTCACTGCTTTGGATCGTCGCTTTAATTCGGGCAATAGCGATCACTTCCAGCGTGTTTCGCCAGATTTCTTCCGGATCGTGCTCCACCCAGCCAGGTTGCGGATAAATCTGGGTGTGTTCCTTCTGGCCCACCGATACAATGGTCCCTTGACGGTCGAAAATAATGCAGCGCGTACTGGTTGTTCCCTGATCAATGGCAGCGATATAAGAAGGCATAATTTTAGCTAAGTCGGTAATTAATTGATTTTTCACAACGTAAACAGGCGAATCAAGAGGCCCCCGATTGCTCCACCGACCAGGGGAGCAATCGCCGGAATCCAGGCGTACCCCCAATCAGAAGAACCTTTTCCCGGAATGGGTAGCAGTACATGCGCTATACGCGGCCCAAAATCCCGGGCAGGATTGATGGCATAACCCGTTGTCCCCCCCAGCGAAAGGCCGATGCTCCAAACCAGTATCCCGACCATATAAGGACCTACGCCAATGGCCATTTCACCGAGCGATTTTGAGGAAATTCCAGCCAGTCCGATAATGAGGGCCAGTGTCCCGACAACCTCACTGATAAAATTGGCACCGGGAT
The DNA here is from genome assembly GCF_021484805.1 of Tellurirhabdus bombi. NCBI lineage: Bacteria > Pseudomonadati > Bacteroidota > Cytophagia > Cytophagales > Spirosomataceae > Larkinella > Larkinella bombi. Next base: position 1,378,935 of record NZ_CP090557.1, read on the forward strand.
TACGAATAGCGGGGCCTGTAGCGAAAACGGCTAGCTTGGCGCTGGCATCCGGTGTAACGCGCCAGTGTGGCAGGTAATAGAGCCAGACTAGAATAGCGCCCAAAAAAGCGCCGATAAGTTGCGCAGAAATATAAGGAATAACATGGCTGTAGTCGTCGGTAGCTACCGCAAAGGCTACCGTAACCGCTGGATTCAAGTGCGCATCAATGCTTCCAAAAGCCTTGGCCACAAAAATACCCATCGTGACGGCAAAAGCCCAACCGGTGGTGATGACCATCCAGCCGCTGTTTTCGCCTTTTGTCTGCCGGAGAACCACATTGGCTACTACGCCATTTCCTAATAATAAAAGTACAATCGTACCGACCAATTCACCGAGAAACGGAGAAGGCTGCATACAAGATACGGGTTTAGGTCTATTTTATACTGGTAAAATTCAACGGTCGCCAATATACACAAATTCCATTAGCTGCGTTTAGCCAACATCCACTACCTTTGTATTTTAGTAATCGACTCTATGCAACTTTCTGCACTGACAGCCCTATCTCCTATCGACGGTCGTTACCGCGCTCAGATTGAATCTCTGGCCCCCTATTTTTCGGAATGGGGATTGATTCGCTACCGAATCCAGATTGAAATTGAATATTTTATCGAGCTTTGCGAGATTCCATTGCCGCAATTGAAGGGCATTGATCACGCGATTTTTCCGACCCTTCGCGGCTTGTACGAAAATTTTTCGGAGAATGACGCGCTGCGAATTAAAGAAATTGAACGTGTAACCAACCACGACGTAAAGGCCGTTGAGTACTTTATTAAGGAAAAACTAGCTGACCTGAATATTTCTGAATACCTGGAATTTATTCACTTTGGACTGACCTCGCAGGATATTAACAATACGGCTATTCCTCGGTTACTGGACGACGCCCTGAACATGGTCGTTGAGCCTACGTATCGGCAGATTTACATCAAATTACAGGAATTGGCCAGTCGCTGGCAGGACATTCCGATGCTGGCCCGTACGCATGGTCAGCCAGCCTCGCCCACGCGTTTGGGGAAAGAATTGCTGGTTTTTTGCGAGCGTCTGGAGAAACAGTTATTCATGCTCGAAGATATTCCGGTATCGGCCAAATTTGGCGGCGCAACGGGGAATTTCAACGCACATGCCGTTGCTTATCCGGATATCGACTGGAAACGCTTTGGCAACCAGTTTTGTAATCGGCTGGGGCTTCAACGCAGCCAGCAAACTACGCAGATTGAGCATTACGACATGCTGGCGGCTACGCTGGATGCCTATAAACGGCTGAACAACATCCTGATCGATCTGGACCGTGACATCTGGACGTATGTCTCGATGAATTACTTCAAACAGAAAATCAAAGCGGGTGAAGTAGGTTCTTCGGCCATGCCGCATAAAGTCAACCCGATTGATTTTGAAAATTCGGAAGGTAACCTTGGCATTGCAAACGCCCTTTTCGAGCACCTGGCCGCCAAGCTTCCTATCTCCCGCTTGCAACGCGATCTAACGGATTCGACGGTGCTGCGGAACCTGGGCGTGCCGTTTGCCCACTCGGTTATTGCCCTAAAGGCGCTGCTGAAGGGACTGAATAAATTGGAGTTGAACGAAGCTGCCCTGAAAGCAGATCTGAATGAAAACTGGGCGGTAGTAGCCGAAGCCATTCAAACCATTTTGCGGCGCGAAGGCTATCCAAAACCCTACGAAGCCCTTAAAGATTTAACGCGCACCAACGAGAAAATTACGGAGCAGACCATCCAGCGTTTCATCAATGATCTGAACGTTGAAGAGTCTGTTAAAGAAGAACTTCGGAAAATAACGCCGTTCAATTATACCGGCCTTTGAAAATGCCAGCTTCACTCTGGCCCAGCTTTTTGAGCTAGAGTGAAGCTGTTTATATTAACCCTTCGACAGTTCGGTAGCCCGAACCTGGGCGGCCTTTATCCCGGCAATCAGCGTGTCGGCCAGCATACCTTCTTCAAAAGTCTTTAACGCAGCTTCGGTCGTTCCACCCTTCGAAGCAACGGCTTTGATAAGTTCATCCAGCGATTGATCGGCCGTATTAATCAGGTGAAAAGCACCTAGCATGGTCTGTTTAACGAGCAAAGACGCCACAGCATCCTCAAATCCCATCTGTTTTCCGGCCTCGACCATCGCCTTTACCAGGTAGTAAAAATAAGCCGGTCCACTACCACTCAGCGCAGTCACAGCATCCAGCATCGCTTCATCCTCTAGAAAAATAGATCGTCCGGTTGCATTGATCAGGTTTTCAACCTTGCGTAAGTTATTGAAATCTACCTCTGGGGCCGCCGTAAAGCCGGTGATACCCATTCCCAGCATGGCCGGTGTATTAGGCATTGCCCGAATAACCAGTTTATGATCCAACCGCTCCTGAATCAGCGCAATCGGAATCCCAGCCATAATGGATAAAACAACCTGTTTAGGCTGCACAACCTCGCGCAAAGCGTCCTGAACACTTGCAAAATCCTGCGGCTTTACGGACAAAATAATTAGTTCTGCTTCTGAAACGCGTGGGCTGATCGTATCCACAACAACACCCGCTTTTTCCGCTTTCAAGGTTTCGGAGCGACCTGCGCTTTTCTCGATTAACAGCAAATCTTCTTTCCGAACCAGATTATATTGCAGAAACGATTTGGCGAAGGCCATCCCCATATTTCCACAACCGACAATGGCTACTTTCATCTTTATCAAAACCAGTGATGTGAACCGCAAAAATCCACATATTCTGTTAATCCACAACCGTATGCACTAAAAAACCCCGCAGAAAGCACATTGAGCTTTCTGCGGGGTCGCTAGAATTATGTCTCGAATTAGTAAATGACTTATTTTGCTTCCAGCACTTCCTCCAGCTTTTTCTCCAAAGCTTCACCACGAAGATTTTTAGCAACAATCCGGCCTTCTTTGTCCAGCAGGAACGTAGCTGGAATCGCTTGCACACCGTACTGCTGCGCTGCTTCGGATTGCCAGAATTTTAGGTCGGAGACGTGGGTCCAGGGCAAGCCGTCTTTCTGGATGGCTTTTACCCAACTTTCTTTTTCCCGGTCCAGCGAAACGCCATAAATAGTAAATCCCTTGTCTTTGAACTTGTTATACATCCGTACAACATTGGGGTTCTCCATCCGGCAAGGTCCGCACCACGAAGCCCAGAAGTCAATCAGAACATATTTTCCGCGCAGCGATGATAAGCTAACGGGCTTTCCGTCTGGACTATTGAGAATGATATCGGGAGCGGCAGATCCTACCATCACTCCTTTTATTTTATTGACGTAGTCAACAAAGGCGAGTTTTTGCTTGCTGGTTGTTTTTTCTGCTTCCAGCCGTTTCGCCAGGGATTCATAAACCGTAAAATCTTCCTCAGGGCTTAGGTATTTAATGGCAATGACGGCAATCAGCGAAGTGCCCATACCAGGCATTAGCTCCTTGATGGAAGCAACTGCTTTCTGACTGGCGGTCGCTGACTCCTGCTCAATCTGAGTCATTTTCTTGGTATCACCTTTCTGACTCGCTTCGGAATATTGCTTTTGCCAGTTTTTGCCTTTTTCGGTCATGTCGGCTTCCATTTCGAGTATTTTCTGGTAATACTCCATGTTTTTAGAGCCTTTCACTTCCGATTTTTTCCCCGTGATATCGGCCGTTACGTCTAGTGTTTCGCCTCCTTCAGCCAGCAAACCAATGCGCTGCTGATTTCCCAAGTTCAGCTGGTAAAAGCTGCCGCCATTGGGTTCTTTGGCGCTCAAACTAAACTGACCATTTTCACCGATTTGCACCGAATCTACCTTTCGAACGGGCTGAACGGTTTCCAGATAGGCTTTTGCCCCCGGTTTGCTATTTTTAACCGTTCCTTTTACCGTGAAGCTCTGATTGTCCTGGGCCAAAGCAGACAGTACAAAAACCGCATTTAACGCTAGTCCGGTCAGCATTCGACCAGCTGCTTTTACTGTGTAGTTCATAGCTATTTTCAAAATTAGAGTAAGGCTAGGGTTTTGGTTACCAATTCATTGGTTAGACGCGGATCAGCGCTGCCTTTCGACTTTTTCATGACCTCTCCGACAAACATGCCTAGCAACCCTTTTTTCCCATTCTTATATTCCTTAACCTTGCCAGGGAGCGAATTAAGTACCTCATCTACCAACGCTTGCAAATCGTTTGTATTGCTGTTTTGCAGTAAATTCTGCTCTTGGGCAACTTGTTCAGGCGTTTTTCCCGGCTCTTCCAATAAGACTGGAAAAATGCGTTGGCTCGCCGTCGAAAAACTCACTTTTCCTGAATCGACCAGATTGATTAACGCCGCCAGGGTGGTCACCGAAATCGGAAACTGCCCCGAACGGGCTATTTTTTCGGTTAGCTGGGCTTTCACTGGGCCCATAATCCAGTTAGAAACCGCTTTGAAATTAGAGGTGTGCTGGCAAACGGCTTCGTAATAATCCACCAACTCTTTCGTATCAGACAACAAGGCCGCATCGTATTCAGGCAGGCCATACTGATTTAGCAGTCTTTCGTACCTTGCTTTAGGAAGCTCAGGCATCGCCGCGCTGATTTCTTCCAGCCATTCTTCCGACACGATTACCGGACTAAGATCGGGGTCCGGAAAATAGCGGTAATCGTTCATGGTTTCTTTTGTACGCATGGCGTAGGTCTGGCCATTGGCGACATCGAACATGCGGGTTTCCTGTAAAATCGGCTCACCCCGTTCAACGCATTCTACCTGCCGACGGAATTCAAATTCAATGGCCCGCTGGATGTTGCGGATTGAATTCATGTTCTTCACCTCGACTTTGGTACCCAGCGCGCTTGCTCCTTTTAAACGGACCGATAAATTGACGTCACAGCGCAGAGAGCCTTCCTCCATGTTACCGTCGCAAATATCCAGGTAGCGAACCAGTCGCCGTACTTCGGTCAAATACGCAGCGGTTTCTTCGGCACTGCCCAGGCAAGGGTCAGTCACCATTTCGATGAGAGGCGTACCAGCTCGGTTGTAGTCCAGGAGGGTGTCCCATTCACCCGCTTCGTGAATGGATTTTCCGGCATCTTCTTCCAGGTGAATGTGGTGCAGTTGAACGGCGCCTTCTACCAGTTGTCCAGACGCGTCTTTGTATTTAACAGGAATAGCTCCGCCAACGCAAATGGGTGTTTTGTCCTGCGAAAGCTGATAGCCTTTAGGAAGATCTGGGTAGAAGTAATTTTTTCGGGCAAAAATATTGTACCGCGTAATGGCTGAATTACAGGCGAGTCCCATCCGCACCGCGTATTCAACGGCGCGGCGGTTCAGTTTTGGCAATGTACCGGGGTGCCCAAGCGTAATGACGCTAATATTTGTATTGGGCTCACTCCCAAACTGATTGGAATCGGGCGCAAAAATCTTGGTCTGGGTCAATAGCTGGCAGTGCACTTCGAGACCAATAACCATCTCGTAGCGAGCCATTACGTCGGGTGATACCGTTTTTTCTTCGGATACCATTACTGAAAATTCTTGATTTTCAGCAAAGATAGCGGTTTTGATGGGAATGGTTGATCATAAAAACGACTTATAAACGGCTTGCTACATTACATTTAGCCGAAACATAACGTAGGTTTGAGCCAATAAAGCCATTTTTTTCAAATCAGGTACCCGAACGCGGACCTGCTGGATTCGGGAAGCGGGAATTTCTTTGATTTTGTTAAAAAGTGTGCGGTAATAGGTGTACGCCAGATGCACGCCCATACGCGCACCACGGGGCAGATTCATTACGCCTATGTAGGCTTCGTCGAAATCCCGTTCAATATCTTCCTCAATAAGCTGTTTAGCCCCTTTACCGAAATCGTTGAAATCAACGCCCGGAAAATATACCCGGCCTCGATCTACGTAATCACTTTTTATATCCCGTAGAAAATTAACCTTCTGAAACGCAGAACCTAATTTACGGGCTGGCTCCTTCAAGCGCTCGTACATTTCTTCATTGCCCTCGCAGAAAACCCGCAGACACATCAGGCCAACTACTTCCGCAGAACCATAAATGTATTCTTCGTACCCATCGGAGTTATACTGGCTAAAGTACAAATCCATTTCCATGCTTTTTAGAAAAGCATCGATCAGTTCCCGCTCGATTTTATACTTTTTAGCGATCAACTGGAAGGCTTGCAAAATAGGATTTAAGCTGATTCCTTCGTTAAGTGCTTCGTATGTATCCGCTCTGAATTTATCCAGCAGATATTTCTGATCATGATCATAAAACGTATCTACAATCTCATCGGCGTAACGTACAAAGCCATAGACGGCATAAATTGGGAGGTGAAATTTACGATCCAGGGTTTTAATCCCTAGCGTAAACGAGGTGCTGTAACACTCTGTAATAAGTTTGCTACACTCCAGAGAGGTTTGGTTAAATAAATCCATCATACCTTTTATAGGCTTAGGCCAAACCTGTTTTTTGGGGCTACAGGTACAGCTTATGTTATTGGTTTAGTTGCAATTAGTCTAAAGCAAACTCTTTCGCTACCTCATCCGCGACTACCAGTCCTGAGATCAATGAAGGTGGAACACCGGGGCCTGGAACTGTCAATTGACCCGTATAGAACAAGTTGTTTACCCTTTTGTTCTTTAGGCTAGGTTTTAAAATTGCCGTCTGTTTTAGGGTATTGGCCAACCCGTAGGCATTTCCTCTGAAGGCGTTATAATCAGCTATGAAATCTCGATGAGCATAGCTTTTTTTATAAATCAAATGATTACGAATGTCCAGACCCGTATACGTTTCCAGACGCTCCATCACGATATTGTAATATTTTTCACGCATCGCTTCGGAGTCTTCCAGATCGGGAGCAACAGGGATTAAAACGAACAAATTCTCCATGCCCGCTGGTGCTACACTCGGATCTGTCTTTGACGGAGCGGATACGTAGAAGAGCGGTTTTGACGGCCATTGGGGGGTTTCGTAGATTTCCTTGGCGTGCAGTTTAAAATCCTCGTCGAAGAACAAATTGTGGTGTTGTAACTTGGGCACCCTTTGATTTACTCCGAGGTAAAAAAGTAGAGAAGAAGGAGCCATAACGCGGCTGTTCCAATACTTATCGTCGTAGTTGCGAAAAGCAGGCTCGAGTATTTTGCTATCAACATGCTGGTAGTCAGCGCCTGCAACTACAACATCGGCATCGAACGAATCTGTGCTGGTTTTCACGCGACGAGCGGCCCCCTGACTGACTTCAATTTTTTCGACCGTTTGATTAAGCCGAATTTTAACGCCTTTTTCTTCCGCCAGTGAAACCATCGCTTTGACGATTTCGTGCATGCCACCCATTGGATACCAGGTTCCCAAGGCTATTTCGGCATAATTCATCAGGCTGTACATGGCGGGCGTATTCTCGGGCGTGGCTCCCAAAAAGAGAATCGGGAACTCCATCAACTGTAACAGTCGGTCATGGTGGAAATATTTCCGGACATGGCTGGCAAATGACTGAAAAACATCCAGCCGCATCACATCGGCTAACAGCTTTAAGCTAACAAATTCGCTGAGGTGGCGGCTTGGTTTCCAGACAAACTTGTTAATGCCTACATCGTATTTATAAGCAGCCTGTTCCAGAAAATCCATTAGCCGTTGACCTGCTCCAGCTTCTATAGAGTCAAACAGGGTTTTTAGCTTCTCTAGGTTAGCGGGCAAATGGACGGCTTCATCCGGACCAAAAATGACGGAATAAGAAGGATCCAGGCGGACAAGGTTGTAATAATCGGATGGTTTTTTGCCGAAGCGGGCAAAATAGGTTTCGAAGACATCAGGCATCCAGTACCAGCTTGGCCCCATATCAAAGGTAAACCCATCGGCCTGGAACAAGCGTGCCCGGCCCCCCGGCATGCTATTCTTTTCTACTATTGTAACCTCATACCCTTTGTCTGCCAGACTGGTGGCCACAGAAAGGCCGGCAAACCCGGCCCCAATTACAATTACTTTTTTTGGCATAAATAACTTGCGCTACTGGTGCGGTAGAGTAGCAATTCAGAAAACTACCGTAAATCTTCGGAATATAGTAGCCTAATGGAGCAAAACCTATAAAATCAAAAAAGTTAGACGGAAACCATCTAACTTTTCGGAACCTTCCTCTTTTTTAACCAAAAACTACTCAATCAGTATTTTGTCTGTTTCGGTTCAGGTAATTTCGCTGGAAACAATCTGAACCGAAATCCAGTTTTAGTAAAAGTGATTATGCCTGATACGCGTATACTTTCAGTTTATCTTTCAGTTCTTTACGCGCAATATGGATCCGATTTTTCACTGTTCCGATGGGGATATCCAGACGGGCAGCGATTTCGTGGTATTTAAAGCCCCGGAAATGCATCATAAATGGCATCCGGTATGTTTCGTCAAGAGCGCTAACGGCTCTCTGAATGTCTTCCTGTGCAAACGTTGAATATGCTGTGTTATCGGTACTGCTATCCATCGAATTGATATAGTGCAGGTTATCGGTTGTATCGATAAAAGTGTTTTTCCGCACCATCCGCTGGTAGTTTGTAATAAATGTATTTTTCATGATAGTATATAACCACGCTTTGAGGTTAGTACCATCTGTATATTTATCCCGATTTGTGAAGGCTTTTAACAACGTGTCTTGCAGCAGGTCGTTAGCATCTTCAACATCTTTTGTTAACCGAAGTGCAAATGGTTTTAGCGACTTTGAAACTTTGCCGATGTGGTATGTGAATTCAAGAGCTGTCATGACTGTGAACCGTTTTTGTTGAACCTATTCTGCTAGAGTAGTAGACAAATACGTAACCACTTATCTTAAAATTCAATCTTATCTGGCCCCAATGCCCTTTTATCCCTGAAATACAGCCATTTATAAAAATCAGACTGAGCCAGTGGCCCAAGTGCCAATTTTTTTAAATTCGGTGAGTGTGGAAAATAAACCCCAGTTTGTGGAATAGCGATGGGGAATTTTTGTTTATAGTTACCCAACCTTTAATTAAACAAACTTCCATCATCTAAAAACACGCAGAATTGTTTCACAATTCTTATTCGCAACATAGTTGCAATTATTGTATCTTTGTGATTTTAAGGTCAATAATTGGTCTATTAATGGGTCTTTTCTTAAGGCGGCAAACCGCTTATTTTTTTCTTCTCCTTTTCCAGGTGGGTATACAAGTCCCTGCTTGGGCACAGGAAGAATGTCACTGCTTCGTAAAAGGTCAGATTCTGGATCAGGAAAACAAGTCGCCCATTCCTGGCGCAACTGTATATATAAAGGAGTTACAAAAGGGTACCATTACAGATAATAATGGCAACTACCGGTTTACCGACCTTTGTCAAGGGAATTATACCCTGGTTTGCCGGATTGTTGGTTACAAAGAAGTGGCACGGTTGTTTGCCCTGGAACATACGAGTGAACAGGATGTGCTCTTATCCGAAGAATCCATTCACTTACACGATGTCAATGTAACGACACAACGCACTGAAGTACTGAACAGCCAAGCCATTTCGCAGCTACAGGGGCAGGCGCTGGACCAAACTCGCGGGCAATCACTCGGAGAAGCGCTGAAAGGCTTGTCGGGATTGACCACGCTGCAAACAGGCTCCTCCATTGCCAAGCCCGTTATCCACGGCATGCACAGCAATCGGGTCTTGATCCTGAACAACGGCATCCGTCAGGAAGGCCAGCAATGGGGATCTGAACACGCGCCCGAAATAGACCCGTTTGTCGCCAATCGGCTGACAGTCATTAAAGGGGCGGCGGGCGTACGGTATGGGTCGGATGCCATTGGCGGCGTTATTCTGGTCGAACCGGCCCCCTTGCCAACCACACCGGGCATTCACGGCGCTCTGAATCTGGCTGGTTTTTCTAATGGTCGCCAGGGAGTTGCTTCCCTACAGACCGAAGGCGTTTTTAAAGCTCTTCCCCAATTAAGCTGGCGAGTGCAAGGCACCTTGAAGCGAGGAGGTAACATTCGGACACCTCGTTATTATCTGGACAATACAGGCATTGCTGAACAGAACTTCTCGGCGTCAGCCGCTTACCGGATGGGACGGCTCCGCACGGAATTATATTATAGCTTATTTGCTACCAATATTGGCATTTTCTCTGGCTCGCACATCGGCAGCCTAACGGATTTGCAAACCGTTTTGGAGAATGGCGAACCGCTGATCAAATCGGGCTTTAGCTACGCCATCAACCGGCCTAATCAGGATATCCGGCATGATTTGCTAAAATGGAAAACCAGTTGGCAACCCCAAAATGGTGGTGAATGGAACCTTACGCTGGCCCGGCAATACGACGACCGAGGCGAATTTGACTTACACCGTCCGCGTAACGACAGTCTCGCCAGCCTCAACCGCCCCGAACTTCGCTTCCGGTTGACAACCTTTACGTCTGATCTGGTGTATGAGCACAAACCAATCAACGGTAAATGGCGGGGCAGCCTTGGCTTGAGCGGACTTTACCAGTTCAACATCATGAACGGGCGGCCACTAATTCCTAACTTTCGGCTTTATAATGCCGGGCTTTTCTGGATTGAAAAATACCGCCATAACCAATGGGAATTTGAGATGGGATTGCGGTACGATTACCGCCACATGCAGGTTTTCCGGTATGTTAGCCAGCAGTTGACCGAGCCTGTATTCCAATTTGGAAATGTTTCCGGGACGCTCGGTACAACCTATACCATTAACGAACGCTGGACAGCGCGTTTTAACGCGGGAACTTCCTGGCGGGCGCCCAATGTCAGCGAGCTTTTTAGCGACGGCGTGCACCACGGAGCCGCAGCTTATGAGAAAGGTGACCAGCGTTTACAACCCGAAATGGCGTATAACTTAAATATCAGCGCTGAATTTACGGGCAAACGAGTTCAAGCCGAGCTAGGTGTTTTCGCCAATACGATTCGGGATTACATTTATCTAAAGCCACAAACAGCTCCTATTCTGACCATTCGGGGCGCTTTCCCAGCCTTTCAGTATACGCAAACGGACGCGCTTTATGCCGGTTTCGACGCCACTGTCAACGCTAACTTGTTTGCCAAACTGAGCGGGACCACTAAATTGACGCTTTTGTATGTGCAGGATTTGCAACAGCGCCAGCCACTTGTCATGATCCCGCCCAATCGCTGGGAAAATAGTTTGCGTTATGATTTTGGAAAAACCGGGCTTCTTCAGGATACGTATGTGGGTATTGGCAACTTGTGGGTAGCCCAGCAAAAGAGGGTACCCGCCAACAGCGATTTTGCACCGCCACCACCCGCCTACGCCCTCTGGAACTTAACCGCTGGCTGTTCGGTGCCGGTTACAGAGCAGCATAAAATCGAGGCCAGCCTGAGTGTGAACAACTTATTTAACACGGTCTACCGCGATTATTTAAATCGTTTCCGGTATTATTCCGACGACATGGGCCGAAACATTGCGCTGAGACTTAAGTATGCTTTTTAATGCAGAGAGGCGCTACTCGGTAGCGCCTCTCTTATAGTATAGCTTCAAAAATTTCTTATTTCTGGCTTACCAGACCGCATTCCGTAGTATAGTCGGCAACGTGCTGATCGAAATCGGCCCATTTTATTTTGCGGTTTGCCTTCTGAATAAACGTTGGGCAGTCACCATACAGGTTGGCAAACTCATCGTCGTAGTTCTTTTTCAGTAATTTAAAAGCGGGCTTGTCGCCGATTTTAACGAAATAAGACCGATCTTCGCCACCCGAAAGCTGAATCCCCGACATATTGACGCCGTTGGTTTCCTGAGCAAGCGGATCATGGTAAACCCGAATGCGGTTGCTGGTTGCCGGGTTTAGCAATTGCAAAAGCAGTTCTTCTTCACTTTTCCTCAGCTTCACTTTTGATTTCTCAAAATAGGCGTACCCTTTTTTAAGAATATCCTTATTGAGTTCACCCCGTCCCCATTTGTTGGCTTTCATCAAGTAATCATCTGCCGCTGCGTACTTTGCAAAGTTGCTCGGTGGCAGATACATGTACTTGATTTTATCTGCCGTCAGTTTTACTTTTTTATTCGTCGTGTCTTTGATGGTGATCTCCTCAATGAGGCCTTTCCGCCGGTCAATGTCATGAATGGTTCCTTCCAGCATTGTCCCATCTTCCAGAGTGATATAAGCCAATTTAGAACCGGAAAAAACTTCGAAGGGGGGCACAAAGGCCTGCCCAAAGGAAAAAGTTGATAAGCCAACGCTGAGAACCAGCGCACTCAATAATCGTTTCATCGTCTGTATTTGTTGTTTTTTACACAAAAATAAACGACATGAACTTAATTGGAATGACCGATAAGTAAATGGTTTATAAGCTCCTAACGAGTATAATAGAACGCCAATGGATCTGGGTAATGGTATTTGTAGGTAATTGTTTGCTGTAACTTTTCAGGGCTTACTACTTTAAAAGGCACCGGCTCGGCGGGCACAGCGAACGTAGGTAAGTCATAGCCTAATTCTTCACAGTTTTTCCGATAGACCGCTTCACGCGATGGATGCATCGGTGCTACGACATTAAAAGTCTGGCCGGGCTGCGGATTCTGAAGTATAGCCTGAATGATGCCTACCCCGTCGTCGCGGTGAATGTAATTGACGGGCACGTCCCCCGTGGTCAGCCCTTGTTTACCGGCTACGTATTTTCCCGGCACCCGCTCATAGCCCAGCAGTCCCCCGAAACGAAGCACTGTTGCGTTGCCCTGCGCCAATACCCGCTGCTCAGCCTCCGCAAAAGCGGGCGAAGCGGCCTGGTCCGGCGTAACGACATCCTGTTCCACTACTTCCCGGTTTAAATCTGGGTAAATGGACGTTGAGCTTACATAAATCAGATAGGGCGATGAGCCTGTCTCCGCCAAAGCCGCCAGCAAATGGCGGATCTGCTGCGGATGAAAGTCATCGCCCTGCGGCCCCGCTTTGGGCGGAATATTAATGACGATGGCGTCTGCTTCCAGTAGCGTAACCAATTCGCCTTCAGGTTCAGGAAACAGCCGAAGCAAGTGAGCGTCAATTCCTTTCTGGCGCAATAGGGTCAGCTTATCGGCAGAGGTGGTACTTCCTTTCACCCGATAACCCGCCTGTACCAGACTCTCGGCCAGGGGTAAACCCAGCCAGCCGCACCCAATAACACTTATTATAGCCATTTAATTAAAGTTCGTGATCGTATAGCGGCAAAAATACAACTTAGTTTATCCTGGCAAATTCGAAGCTGATAAAAGCCGCTTTTTCGTGAATACATCCAAGGTAAAATCGCCCTGGAAGCTATTAAATTGTGATTAATAAACGACTATTCTTTAGGCCGTATTCGTTGTAAGTTTATTTTTACTAAATACCCATTCGTAACCTGTACTTTAAAATGATTCCTTCATCTGAGCTTATTCCAGGCATCTACAATTATTGTGATTCGTGGTGCGAACGATGCCGGTTTACCCAGCGCTGCCAAAGTTTCACATTGCAATATCCCGATGGCGTCCCCCAGCAAGACATGAGTGCCGAAACGTTGGTCAAACGCCTCATGGAAGCGCTGCAAATGACTAAATCTTACATCGAAAAAAACCAGTCGTCCTTACCCCAGCATGCGCAAACAGCGCTGGAAAGCAAGGCGGCGGGTGTTTATGCGATCAACAAAGACGAACAAACACCCATAGCCAGTTTGTGCGATGACTACCTGAAAACGACGGCTGACTGGCTCAAACAAGAGAATAATCTACTGCACCAGTCGGCGCAGCAACAAGCATTTGAAGTTGATTTAGGCATTCGGTCGGAGGCAGAATCGCTGAAACTCCTTAACACGTTGAAAGACGCCTGGGAGGTAATCAAATGGTATCGCACGCTTATTCCCGTTAAGGTGATGTCTGCCCTGCAAATGCAGCGCGCCCCGGCAAACGATGAAGTGATGGCGCTTTATTTTAACGGAAAAGCAAAATTAGTTCTTGTCAGCGTTGATCGTTCGCTGCAAGCCTGGCATACGTTGCTGGAGCAATATCCGGAAAAAATGGATGAGGTGCTGGATATGATGGTACTGCTGGATCGCATTCGCCGCAAAATGGACGTGCTTTTTCCGACCGCCAGAACGTTTGTGCGCCCCGGTCTGGATTAAATGTTTCGGGCAGCCAAATGGCTGCCCGATGCTTATTTTTTCAGAATTTTAAACTCAACGCGGCGGTTCGCTTGCCGACCTTCATCGGAGTCGTTCATGGCAACCGGCTTGGACTCTCCATAGCCCTTGCTGGCTACGCGGTCGGGTTCAATGCCTTTGCCAATAAAATACTCCCGAACTGAATCCGCCCGATCCTGAGACAGTTTCAGGTTCAACTCATTGGAACCCGTATTATCGGTATGTCCGCCAATCTCAATAACAATCTTCGGATTTTCGTTGAGTGTTAGCGCCAAACGATCCAATTCAGGGAAGGATTCTTCACGCAGGGTTGCTTTTCCCAGATCAAAGAAAATGTTATTGAGACGAACCGTACTGTTTACCTCGATTGGGATCAGCTTTAAGGACTTATTTGTAATTTCCTGATGTTCTTTTGCTTGCGTTAGATCTATATTATCTCCTTCCGCAATAAAATCAGGGGCAATGGCGCGAAAGCTGTATTTTTTCCCGTAAGGCAGTACAATTTTGTATTCGCCGGTCAGAGGATTAGATGTCGCCGTACCTACCTCAACGCCATCGGGCAACGTTTCATAAACGATACGCGCCTCAACGGGTTTGCCGGTTCGCTGGTCGATTACTTTACCGCTCACCAGAACGACGGGATCCGGTAGGGTTTCCTTCGGCGTCTGCGGTTCCTGCTCCAGGTCTTTTAGCCTAATTCGGACAATATCGCCTTTGCCCAACGTTTCCTTGAAGGTAGTCAGGTAGGCATATTCGCCCGAAGCAGATAGCGTATAGTAAGCATCGTAACCATCCGTGTTAATGGCTGGACCTAAATTGACCGGCTTTGACCAGTGTTTCCACGAGTTATCCACGCGCCGGCAAACGTAAATATCATTGCTGCCCAGACCGCCACCCCGGTCGCTCGAAAAGTAAAGCGTAGCTCCGTCAGCTGCCAGAAAAGGGGTTGTTTCGGTAAAATCACCCGTATTCACCTCAGGTCCTAGATTAATAATTTTACTCCACGAACCGTCTTTTTGCTTTAGACTAACGTATAAATCATCCTTCTGGCTGCCTTTTTTCTCACTGAACGCCATAATCAGCACCTTGCCGTCTGCCGACAGATAGCCGCAGTCGAACTGGCCTTTACTCATTTTTTCGTAGGCAGGAATGGGCATTTTCTGGGGTGGAGCCCAGCCACTTGCCGTTCGCTTGCTAATGGAAAAGCCGCGCGTTTCGTAGGTGCCGTTGTTATAAGCGCCCTTGATTAACATGGTATTGCCATCGGGAGAAATGCTGTAGGCGCAGTTGTACTCGTCTTTGTTTAACGGGAAAGTCATTCGGCGTGCAGATCCCCATTTGTTATCCTGTCCCATTTCGGAGTACCAGATGTCCTGGCTTCCTTTGGCGCCGTGGGTGTTTTGGGGATGACTGATACGGGCAAAATACAGCGTTCGCCCGTCGGGCGAAATCACGGGATTAATTTCGTTGTATTCCGAATTAATCAGATTACCCAGGTTTTCGACCTTGGGTTGCGCAATGATCAAATGACTTATGGCTACAAAAATTCCTGTTAGAATGGCTCCTTTGCCCTTCATACGCTACGGTTGAGAAAGCTTTACTACGTAAAACGAATACTTGGGCAACTTTATTCTGAAAAGAAAGCCTGCCCTTGTTTCCCCTAAGTACGCTTTTTATATGATCTCCTGCCAGTACTCTTCTATTTTTTCCAGTACTTCATCGACGGTTTCAGCCACAATCAGCAAGGCACGATTTTCTGGTTTCAAAAATCCATCTTCTACCATGCGATCCAGTTGTTGAAGGAGCAGATCATAGAAGCCATTAGTATTCAAAACGGCAATTGGTCCATCATACAGTTTTAGCTGCCGCCACGCCAGAATTTCGAACAGTTCGTCCAGCGTACCGTAGCCGCCGGGCAGGGCAACAACCCCCTTCGCAAATTGCACCATCTTGAACTTGCGTTCGTGCATGGTCTCAACAAAATGCAGTTCCGTTAGGGTTTGGTGGGCCACTTCCAGCGCTGCCAGAAAGTTTGGAATTACGCCCGTAACCTGCCCACCATTGAGAATAACCGAATCGGCAACGGTCCCCATCAAACCTAAATTACCGCCGCCATAAATAAGCCGGATGGAACGGCTTGCCATTTTTTCACCCAACTCGCGGGCAACTTCCTTGTACGTTTGATTAGTACCGGGACTTGATCCACAATACACTACGATGCTTTTCATGCCCAAAAGTAACGCAGAATCCTTTTTTTGCCACAATTACTTAACAAGCGTTTGATTCAGTGCCTGCCAGTCGGTCTTTTTGATAATTTCTTCCGCTACATCGGTCGGTGCTTTGATCGTTATAACCATATTTTCAATCAGGTTTCCGCCCTTCGCGAAGGAATAATGATAGAGCTTGTTGCCTTTTGAATCGCTCCGTAAATTATTTTTCCAATTACCCAGCAGAACCACTGTTTCTGGGCGTGCACCTATGCCGCTGCTATCCGTTTTTAGATTAATTTGCAGTGCCAGTGGCGCCCCTTTTACCGAAATGGTTTTGTATGATTCGACAAAACGGTTGCTGATCGGCTCTTGTAAACGGTAATTACCGGCATTCATGGCCACATCAATATCAATGGTAGACATTGCCAGTTCCCGGCTTCGTTCTGGCGTCGAAGAGCTATACACTGAATCCGTGCTTAACACCAAAGACGTTTCCTGCTTTTCGGGATTGGCCTGGGCCACCGCGCTGTCTATTCGGGCACGGCGTTCACGACTGGCGGCCCCCCGTTCCAGCGTCAGACTGTACCGATCACCACAGGGATGAAACAACCGGCCATATTCATCACTTACCTGAAGCTTACCCAGCGAATGACGCTCGTCAAAAATACGCCAGGTGCCCGAAGGCTGATTTTCCTTAAGTTGCTGCTGCAAAGCCTTGACAACCCGTTCGTACGATGCATTCTGTTCGGCGCTGGCATCGCGGCACTGAGACTGAGCGTCCAACGTAATGAAGTTGGCAAAAACTATGACCAGCGCTCCCCGAAGGAAATTATTTTTTTTCATGACGTGTGCAATTTTAGTTTGTTTAGCATCTACGATTAAAACCCGTTATTGGCCTAAAGGTTATAATTTGACATCAGCTATGCCCACCCTATTTCGCTTTTTTTTCATTGTTATTCTTCTGGTAATCACCGCGGCTGAAGGGCAGTCGCAGACAAAAATTTACGTGCGCGACTGGCAACGGGCCGATTCGCTGGCCCAAAAGGGCCTGCCTAAGTCCGCCCTGGAGATTGTCAACCGCATTGAAGCGGACGCCCGTAAAAATCAGAATTATCCGCAGCTTGTCAAGGTGGCCATGCACCAGTTAATCTACCGAAGCTATTTCGACGAGATTGACTATGTGACTCGGATAAAGGCGCTGCAAACGACTATTCGTGAAACACCGTTTCCGGCTCGTTCAATTCTGCAATCCATTCTGGCCGAAGTTTATTGGCGTTATTATCAGCAAAATCGCTGGAAATTCAGGAATCGGGCACGGTTGGAAAACTCGACGCAGGCTAGTTCTACTGGTGATTCGACAAACGCAGATGCTGACCCGCGAACCTGGGATGTGCAACGATTGATCTCCACCATTTCGGCTTTATACCAGTCTTCGCTGGCTCAGTCAACCCTTTTGCAGGAAATTCCGATTTCGACGTATGATTTGCTCCTGGAAAAAGGCGATGCCGAAAGCCGACTCCGCCGCCCCACCCTCTACGATTTTCTGACTTACCGGGCGATAGACTTTTTTGCCAATACCGAAGCCGACTTAACCAAACCCGTTTTTGAATTTACGCTTGATCAGGCGGCTTATCTCGACACGCCAGACGTTTTTGCCCGTCTGACGCTTCAAACGCCCGATTCGCTCTCGCTTCGGTTTCAGACATTGCGGCTTTATCAGCGCCTGATTGCCTTGCATCTTCCAGATAAAAATCCGCTGGCGCTGGTCGATGCCGATATTCACCGTCTGGAATTTATTTATCGGTATAGCACCGTTGCCAACAAAGATTCGATTTACCGGCAAACGCTCCGGAAGCAAATGGAACGCTACCAAAACCAGCCTGCCGAAGCAGATTATATCTATGCCCTGGCAAAATCGCTGAGTGAGCAGACCGACCGCAATCAACCGTTAAGCTCTTCTGCACTGCCCAACCCAGACCGCTGGAATCGCAAGCAGGCCGCTGATCTGTGCCGGAATCTGATCAAAAAACACCCGCAAACCCTGGCTGCCCAGAACGCCCGTTCGCTGCTGGAACACCTCACCAAGTCCGTGCTAACCATCCAACTCGAAAAAATCATTGACCCAAATAAAGCGTTTCGGGCTTTGGTGACTTATCAGAATCTGGCCAAAGTTCATTTTCGTACCGTCCGAATTCCCCGGTCAGAAGGCGCGCATCTGACTGCGATACGCAGTCAGGAAGAACGGCAGACCTGGCTGAAACGGCTGCTGCTGCGTCCGCAGATCACCTTTGGAACCATAACACTCCCGGATGATGGCGACCTGAACCAACACGCCGTTGAAGCGCCAATGGGTGGCTTGCCGATGGGTGCTTACGTATTGCTCATTTCGACCCATGATTCATTTAAGATTGATTCCGAGCTATTTAGCTATGTACCCTTGACGGTATCCCGCCTGGGCTATCTTACCCAACATTCGCAAACGGCATCGAATCTGGACCGACTTGGTGTGGTTGACCAGCAAACGGGCCAGCCCCTGGCGAATATTACAGTAGATTTACTGTCCGTAACGGACCAAAAAGAACAACAGCAAGCTCGCTTTCAAACCGATTCCATGGGCTTTGTTAAGGCACCAGCAAAGTCTTTACCGTCTAATACGCCATACCGCTACCGAATTACAACGCGTGGCGATACGTTACTTACCGAACTTCAGTACAACATACGATATGGCTCTGGAGGTCCCAAACCAGAGGCCAAAAAGCGGGAAACGTTGCTCTTCACCGATCGGGCTATTTACCGCCCCGGCCAGACTATTTTTTTTAAAGGGATTCTATACGAAGGGTTGGATAGAGATTTTACGGTTGTCGCGAACCGTGAGGCAGACATCCGCTTACTGGATACGAACGGGTCAGAAGTGGCCAAGCTGAGCCTGCCCACCAATGAATTTGGCACGTTCGAAGGCCGCTTCACTGCCCCCACGGGCGTGCTTACTGGGATAATGACGCTTCAGTCGGAGAACGGTCAGACCTTCATTCAGGTGGAGGAATACAAGCGCCCAACGTTTGAAGTGCGCCTTGATACCATCCGGCAAGCGTATCGACTGAATCAGAAAATTTCCGTTCGCGCGCAGGCAAAAACGTTTTCTGGAGCGGCGGTCGACGCGGCAAACGTTCGGTATCGCATCACGCGTCGGCAACGTCACTGGGCGCTTGGGTGGAGCCGACGCATCATTGACGCTGGGCCAGACGTAGCCATTGCCAACGGTACGCTGACTACGGATGCAACCGGAGCTGTCAGTTTTACCTTTACGGCCACGCCGGACCCCATGATTTCTCCGAGTCAGAATCCGGTTTTTGATTTTGAAATAGCCCTTGATGTAACCGATCGTTCGGGCGAAACCCATACGCTTACCTATTCACTCAATCTTGGTTACACGGCTTTGCGGGCGCAACTGCCCATTCCCGAGCGCGTCAATACAGATTCGAATCTACCCGTGCCCGTCCAGATTACGAACGCAGCCGGAAAGCCCGTGAATGCCCAGACCGACATTTTGATTTACCGCTTGCAAAGTCCAACCCGCCAGCTTCGGAGGCGACTCTGGCAGAAGCCAGACCGCTACCTAGTGAACCGCACTGATTATGAGCGTCTTTTCCCCAACGATATTTACGCCGATGAGGATGTACCGGCAAACTGGCCCAAAGGAGAGATGGTGCAACAAGCGTCCTTAACGGGTCTTAAACCCAATCTAACGCTTCAATCAAGCCAGTTTGTACCGGGTGAATACGTGGCGGTATTGTCGGCACAGGATTCTACGGGCGAAAAAGTAAGCCAGTCGGTTTATTTTACTGTCAATAATCCGGCGGCTCCGATAGCCTCCTCCCTTCCTAATACCTGGGTTAGCGCCGAAAAAAACAGTTTTGAACCAGGTCAGGAAGCCGTTTTCTTCGTTGGTAATGCACAACCAGGCTGGATTTTAATGACCATTCAGCGAACATCAAAATCGATTGATGAACGCTGGATTAAGACAGATGGCAGGCCGCACCGCGTTGCCATTCCAGTGACCGAGGAGCAGCGCGGTGGCTTTAGTGTTTTGTTTACGATGGTACAAAATGGCCGTCTACTAACCGAAAATACAAGCGTTCAGGTACCCTTTACGAACAAGCGCCTCCGCATCGAGACAGAAACCGTTCGGAAAGTCTTGAAACCCGGACAGCCGGAAGAATGGACCTTGCGTATTAGTGGGCCAGATCGGGAAAAGGTTTCCGCCGAGCTGGCGGCCACGCTCTACGATGCTTCGCTGGACACGTTTATACGGCATAGCTGGACGCGGAATCCTTACGAACGCTATCAGGCAGGTTTTAGCGCATGGATCTCGAATGCCTTTACCCTGACACGAACGCAACCTCTTGTTTATGAACCTCGTAGTTTCTACCCAGGGCAGTCCAGTCGGGTCTACGATCAGTTGAGCTGGTATTCGTATGATCTGACGGGTAACCCGGAGCAACTATTTCAAGCGAGAACGTTGGCCCAGGAAGCGCCACGCATCACCATCACTCGGCAGGGAAACAAAATTAGCGGACGTGCTACTAATCCTTCTGGACAGCCCGTACCCGGCATTACGATAACCCTTAAAGGAACAAACCAAGGTACTGTTACGGATCAGACGGGTCATTTTGCTTTTTCGGTTACCAATCCATCGAAGTCGCTTCGGATTATAGTTTCGTTTGTAGGTTTAAAATCCACAGAAATTAACCTGACGGATAAAAAAAGCGCGACGGTGCGGCTGAAACCGGATCATACTAGCTTAAATGAGGTGGTTGTCGTTGGCTACGGCAATACGTTGCAACGCTCCGTAACTGGATCGGTAGCCCGTATGGCCGCCCCCGCCGTCGCTGAGTTCGTCCAAGAGCTCGAAGTCGCTACGGCCTCCGAAAAGCCCAAAGCGAATGAAGAAGCATCTAAACAGCCTGCCAACAAAATAGAGCCCCTCCGCCGGAATTTCAACGAAACAGCCTTCTTCCTTCCGCAAGTACGCCCTGATAAACAAGGCCGGGTGACGCTTAAATTCACCATGCCCGATGCCTTGACACGCTGGCGGTTGCTGGTTTTTAGCCACACCAAAGACCTAAAAACAGGCTATTTGGAAGAGGAAGTGATGACCCAGAAAGAGCTGATGGTCACGGCGAATGCGCCCCGTTTTTTGCGCGAAGGCGATACGCTTCGAATCACAGCCCGTATCAATAACCTGACCAACCGAAATTTGTCTGGGAACGTCCGATTCGAGCTACTGGATACCAAAACAGGGCAGCCGATCAATGCGGCGTTCGGGAATAATTTGCCGGTGCAAACGTTCTCGACCCAGGCCAACCAGAGTGCGGCGGCTGGCTGGCGGTTGCTGGTTCCAACAGGCTACGAAACGATCACTTACCGCCTGACAGCCAACGCCGGGACTTTTACGGATGGTGAAGAAGCCACAATTCCCGTGTTACCGAATCGGATGCTCGTTACCGAAACCCTGCCGTTTTGGGTCAATGGCCGCGAGAAAAAAGCGTTCCGGCTGGATGCCCTGGCCAATGTTTCATCCGAGTTACCCGTGCAACACGAGCGCCTGACCGCCGAAGTGACCAGCAATCCAGCCTGGTATGCGTTGCAGGCCCTGCCCTACCTGATCGAATACCCGTACGAATGCGCTGAGCAATTGTTTAGTCGGTTGTATGCCAACAGCCTCGCCGCACACATTATCCAGGTGCGGCCTGCTTTTCAGCAAATTATTAAGGATTGGAAAACAAAAGCGCCTAAAAATCCTCTGGCAACGAACGCAGAGCTAAAGGCAATAACGCTTGAAAACACGCCCTGGCTACGCGAGGCGCGTACGGAGGCGGAGCGACAGGCTAAACTCGCTGATTTGTTCGAGGGAGATCAGCTGCAAAGCGACCAGCAACGAACCATCGATAAACTGAAGGCTCTGCAAACCAGTTCGGGCGGTTTCCGGTGGTTTGGTGGGATGCAACCCGATCTAACTATCACCCTGCATCTGTTGGGCGGTTTTGGTCATTTACAGAAATTAGGTGTTCAATTTTCAGAAACCATTCAAGCCGATCTGGATGAGATGCTTCCTAAGGCGGTGGCTTACGCCGACGCGGAAATCACCCGTTGGCTGGCCGAACAGAAACAACAGAAAACGGCTTCCTACGCGCCTTACCTGCCTGCCCAGTACTTGTATGCCCGGAGTTTCTATAAGCAACCGGCCGTTGCCCAAAAGTTACTGGCCAAACTATACCCTATTGTCAGCAAAGATTGGCTAAAACAAACGTTGCAGGCGCAGGCCATGACCGCCCTGGCGCTTCACCGCTTCGACCAGACGCAGACGGCCTCAGCCATCCTGGCGTCGCTGCGCGAACGAGCCAAAACGTCGGAAGAACTAGGCATGTACTGGCCCGAAAACAAAGCTGGTGTTTACTGGCACCAGGCGCCCATCGAAACGCAAGCGTACCTTATCGAAGCGTTTTCGGAAATAAATAGTGCTAATTCAAACGAGGTCGATCAGCTTAAGCGCTGGCTGCTGCGGCAAAAGCAGACGCAATCGTGGTCTTCGACTAAAGCCACTACGGAGGCCATCTATGCGCTTTTAATCCGTGGCACCGACTGGCTGGATCAAAAGCCCAATACGGATGTTCGTCTTGGTTCGGTTTCGCTGGCAAGCCGGACTGATCAAACTGAAGCCCTGACTGGCTATCAAAAAGTTAGTTTTACAGCATCGGAAATTAAGCCGGAGATGGGCCGGGTTGAAATTACTAAAAAGTCGGACGGTCCAGCCTGGGGCGCTTTGTATTGGCAACATTTTGTTCCGATGGATCAGGTAGCGGCGGGTTCGGCGGGACTTTCGGTACAGAAAACCCTTTTCCAGCAAAAAGATTCTCCTGCTGGACCAATCATAAGCGCAATCAAACCCGAAACGGCTTTAAAACCCGGTGACGTTGTGAAAGTTAGATTAATTCTGACGACCGATCGGACGACGGAATACGTGCATCTCAAGGATGGGCGCGCATCCGGCTTCGAGCCAGTTGTTGCGCTTTCTGGCTATAAATACCAGAATAGTCTTGGGTATTATGAAACGCCCCGTGATGCCAGCACCGACTTTTTTATTCAGTATTTACCGGTAGGTACGCACGTATTTGAGTACGATTTGCGGGTGGTTCATGCGGGGAATTTTACCAGCGGGGTAGCAACGGTGCAGTGTTTCTACGCGCCCGAATTTGCGGCCCACTCTGCCGGGGGAAGAATTGATGTAAAGCCCTAAAATACAAAAGTGAGTAAGAACAAAGGCCTGATAACCAGCAATACCTCTATTCTTACTCACTTTTCATTTAGTTAATAATGGCGTCCATAATCCAGGTGATGATGGCAACGACAA
The DNA here is from genome assembly GCF_021484805.1 of Tellurirhabdus bombi. Lineage (NCBI taxonomy): Bacteria > Pseudomonadati > Bacteroidota > Cytophagia > Cytophagales > Spirosomataceae > Larkinella > Larkinella bombi. Next base: position 1,402,619 of record NZ_CP090557.1, read on the forward strand.
AGCTAAATAGCAGGGCCGCGATAAAGCCACTCACCACGAATCCGCTGACTAAATACGCCGCCAGATAAACCATCAGGACATTGATGACCAGATAAAACAACCCCAAGGTCAGAATCGTGATTGGGATGGTAAGAAATACCAGAATGGGCTTCAAGAAGGCGTTCAATAAACCCAGAACGATGGCAACGAGCAGCGCCGTACCAAAGTCTGGAACAGAAATGCCAGGAATCAGGCGGCTGGCAAAAAAAACGGCTACCGCGCTGATAAGGATGCGTATTAACAGACCCATGATTTTGTTTTCAGTTTAGCGTTATAAATCAAGCAGAGTAAATATGAAGAATTACTTCTAAACGAAAAACTCCGAACCGAAAACTATTGTTTGGCGTGTCGTTGCTGCAATACCGCAATAATGTCGTCTAAATCCATATTTTTCTGCTCCAGCAAGACCAAAAAATGGAATAATAAGTCGGCTGCTTCGCCCCTGAAGAGATCATCGTTATCGTCTTTTGCCTCAATCACCAGCTCCACCGCCTCCTCGCCTACCTTCTGGGCGATTTTGTTAACGCCGCGCTTGAATAGGGAGTTCGTATACGAGTTTTCGGTCGGATTCTGTTTCCGATCATGGATGATGCCTTGCAGGTAATTCAGAAACTGGCCTTTTCCGCCATTTACTTCCTGAAAGCAGGTATCGTCACCCGTATGGCAGGTCGGCCCGTCGGGTTTAGCCTTGATCAGCAGCGTGTCGCCATCGCAGTCTACCAGCATCTGCCGAACGTGTAGAAAATTGCTGGAAGTTTCGCCTTTCGTCCATAGCCGCTGTTTACTTCGGCTGAAAAACGTTACGATTCCCTCCGCCTTTGTTTTGTCGTAGGCTTCGCGGTTCATGTAACCCAGCATCAGCACCTTTCCCGTTTCAGCGTCCTGAATAACAGCCGGCAAAAGGCCATCGGGCGATTTATCAAAGTTTAATTGTGTGTCCATTTTGGGGTGTATTAAGGCTTAGAATTAATCCGTCAACCGCATTTCGATGCCTTGCTGGCGTAGGTAAGTTTTCAAAGCCGGAATTTCAATTTCTTTGAAGTGAAAAATGCTGGCTGCCAGTCCGGCGTCCGCTTTCCCTTCGGTAAAGACATCGACGAAATGCGCCATGCTGCCCGCGCCGCCCGAGGCAATAACGGGAATGTTGGCCGCTCCCGAAATCTGGGCCGTCAGTTCCAGGGCAAAACCGGCTTTGGTGCCGTCTGTATCCATCGAGGTCAGTAAAATCTCGCCCGCGCCCCGGTCTTCGATCTCCTTCGCCCAAGGAATAGTACGCAAAGTTGTTGGGCGGCGACCGCCATGAGTATGCACAATATGCTCCTGGCTAATATACCGCGTATCAATAGCTACTACAATACACTGACTACCAAACTCCTGCGCTAGTTCATCAATCAAATCGGGATTCCGAACGGCGGAAGAATTAATCGACACTTTATCGGCTCCGGCATTCAACAAAGCCGAAACGTCAGCCTTCGACGAAATTCCACCGCCAACCGTAAAAGGAATATTAACTACGTGCGCTACCCGCCGAACCAGTTCAACTAATGTTTTTCGTTCGTCGACGGTGGCCGTTATATCCAGAAAAACCAGTTCGTCAGCACCCTGAGCGGCATAAATCGCGCCTAGTTCTACCGGATCGCCAGCATCGCGCAGGTTAACAAAATTAGTGCCTTTCACCGTGCGGCCATCTTTTATGTCCAGACAGGGAATTATTCGCTTGGTTAGCATCGCTTCCTCCGTTAAAATTCTAAAAATTGGTTTGCCTAAACGAATTGCCGCAGTTCTTCCAATTTGATGCGCCCTTCGTAGATTGCCTTGCCGACGATGGTTCCGTAGAGCTGCATGTCTGCCAGGGTTTCCAGATCAGCCAGTGTACTGACACCACCGCTAGCAATGATGTTGAGCTTCGGAAACTGATCCTGCAAGTTACGATACAGCTCAAACGAAGGCCCTTGTAACAGACCGTCTTTTGCTACATCCGTGCTGATGACGTATTGGATTCCTTTTTCCACGTACTTCTCCACAAAATCATAGACCCACATCTCCGTTGACTCTTCCCAGCCGCTAACCGCAATTTTTTCGTCTTTTGCGTCGGCACCCAGAATAATAGCCTCCGGGCCGTACTGCTTCAGCCACTCTTCGAATAACTCCGGGTTCTTGACGGCAATACTGCCTCCGGTCACCTGTTTTGCTCCGGATTCAAACACAATTCGAAGATCCTCCTCAGATTGTACGCCACCGCCGAAATCAATGTGTAGCCCTGTTTTCGCAGCGATCAGTTCCAACACTTTCCAGTTAATTACCCGCTTTTGCTTCGCTCCATCCAGATCCACCAGATGCAAGCGCGTCAATCCAGCATCTTCAAATTGTTGCGCCACTTCGAGCGGGCGGGCGTTGTACTCCTTTTTCTGATTGTAGTCGCCCTGCGTTAGCCGGACGGCCTTGCCTTCGATGAGGTCTATGGCGGGAATGATGTACATACTTGATTCAGAAAGCGTTTTGCAGTCTACTTATAAGCTCAAAAAATTCTCTAAAATGCGTTGTCCTACGTTGCCGCTAATCTCGGCGTGGAATTGGGCGGCGTAGAAATTATCTTTTTGCAGCATGGCGCTGAAAGGCCGGACGTAATCGCAAACGGCCGTCGTTTCGGGGCAGATATCCGCGCAAAAGCTGTGCACAAAATACACGTAAGCATTTTCGGGAAGTCCGGCGGTTAGCGGGCCTTGCAGCGAATGAAGGCTGTTCCAACCCATGTGCGGCACTTTGAAACCGGGCTGTGCCGGAAAGCGGCGTACATCTACGTCGAACACGCCCATGCAATCCGTGTTGCCTTCTTCGGAGTAGCGACAAAGCAGCTGCATCCCGACACAGGTTCCCAGCACCGGCTGCTTCAGCGAGGGAATTACCTTGTCCAGCCCTTTTTGCCGCAGGTAAGCCATGGCCGTACTGGCTTCGCCTACGCCCGGGAAAATTACCTTGTCGGCGGAGCGAATCTCTGCCTCATCGTCGGTGAGGTGGTAACTGGCGCCAATACGCTCCAGCGCGTACATCACCGACTGCACATTACCCGCGTTGTATTTGATAATAACCGTTTTCATACAAGAAAAGCCCGGTTCCTTGGCAGAACCGGGCTTGTGTTATATCGAGTTTTCGTCTGAATCTACTGTAACTCCAAAAGCAATCCGTTCTGCCTGATTAACAAACAGAATGATGATGGTAACGGATCGTGTTCGCGGAGGTCATGGCGCAAAGGTAGTAGAGAAAACGAGAATTGCCCAGCCAATTTACAAATTCAGCAATCTTTTCAGCTTTTCGTAAAAACCCGTATCCCGGAAGGTAAATGTCTTATGCAGAATGTAGTTACTCATAAAACTAAGCCCCATCCCAATCGTATGCGAAACCAGTTTGTTGAGGTTAACCGATTTTACAGAAAACGGAATGACAAACATGCTGATACCGATGTTGGCTTCCGAGTAGTCATATAAGCCCGACGATCCGTAAACGGTTATAATACAGGACAATATAGAAACTAGCGTAAATTTAACGATCTCCCGGCGAGTGGTAGCCGAGTTTTTCGAATTGAAGGCAAATAACTTGGTCAGGACAAAGCCAACAAAAAAGGAAAAGACATAGCCCGCCAGCAGGGCTTGCTCGTAAGTAACTCGGAACCAATCCTGTAGAAGCGTACCCACCAAAAGTTGCAACAACGCCCCCGTGGCTGCTACGATAAAATAGGCAATAAGATCTCGCTGATTAAATAACTGTTTCTCCATAATTCAGGTGTGAACGAAATAGCAAACTTAGGGAAAGAAGTGACTAATTCATGCAGTACCCTTTATACTTTCCCAGTGAGCAATCCGGCGAAAAACGGAGATTTTTGGCTAATTTTTTACTAATTCCCGATAAAAGTGATTCGCAATTGATTTAGCGGGCCAGATGGCAAAATTAATTTCAGGTGTTTTCTTAGGTCTAAATCCTGCTTTTAGTAGCCCTGAGTCGCCCTTTTTCCTTCCTATCTTCTAAAAATTCTGCTCAAGTCTGGAACATTTACTTTTCCTAAAAAAATTAATGAATCTACTCATAGGAAGTTGAGTATATAACAGATTCCATTTCCTTTTGAATTAAGGAAATACCACCGACGAATGTAACGTGAAGATTGAGGCGCCTTGGCATGACAGAACACCGTAATCAAGCATTTACTCCTACTTGCGCTTGATCAAATAATCCTTTACCGATTTATACAACCAATCAAACTTACCTTTCCTATAAGAACCCATGAAGAAATCTCTTCCTGTATGGCGGTTGACGCTTGGCGGGCTTTCCTGCGTCCAGTTGTTACTGGCAACAGCGGGCCCAAATCTGGCTTACGCTACGAATCTACCAACTAGTGCGAATCGCCCTGCCTCGATTCGGGCGGGCCTCAACGTGGCCCCCGCCGACATCTCTATATCGGGTAAAATAACCGACGACAAAGGTGAAGCCCTGCCGGGTGTGAGCATTCTGATAAAAGGCACCAGCCGAGGCACAACAACGGACAACAATGGCCAATACAAACTGGTCGTTCCCGACGAGAAAAGTGTGCTGGTTGTCAGCTTCGTTGGCTATACGAGTCAGGAAGTAACGGTCAACAACCGGACTGTTCTCGACATCCAGCTCCAAGCCGACAATAAAAGCCTGGAGGAAGTAGTCGTGGTTGGGTATGGCGTGCAGAAAAAAGTGAACCTGACCGGTGCCGTTTCCACCGTTGACTCCAAGGTGCTGGAAAACCGGCCTTCTACCAACCTGGCTTCGGGCCTTCAGGGCGTAACGCCGGGGCTGATTATTACCCGGCAAAACGGCCAGCCGGGTCGCGAAAGCATCGGCATTCAGATTCGGGGCGCTACGTCAGCCAACGGAAACGTCAATCCGCTGGTGTTACTCGACGGGGTAAGCGTTCCGATCAGTACCATGCAAACCATGAACCCCAATGATGTTGAGAACATCAGCGTTTTGAAAGATGCAGCGGCGGCGGCCATCTATGGCGCCCAGGCGGCGGGTGGGGTCATCCTGATTACCACGAAAAAAGGGAAATCCGGTAAAGTTACGTTTGACTATCTGGCTCAACAGGGAATTGACTGGGGAATCAACATCCCGGGTCGGATGACGTTACTCGAAGAAGCCGAGTTCTCGAACCTGGCCCGGAAAAACTCAGGTAGTGCGCCCGAGTACACCGATTTTGAGATGGAGAACATTCGGAATAATGTTCCTTATAGCATTAACCCAGCGGATACGAGCAGTTATCTGTATTACAATCAGGACCCGATTGCCAATAGCGTCTTGCGGAAATACACTTCCATGTCTACGCACAACATCACGGCTCGGGGTGGTACGGATAAGCTAAACTTCCTGATTTCAGGGGGTTACTATAATAAACAAGGCGTATTTAAAGTTGGGCCGGATAGCTACACGCGGTATAACCTGCGGATCAATTTGGGTTCTCAGCTGACGAAACACGTTTCGCTAGACAGCCGCCTGTCTTACTCCAATGAGCGCACGCAAAGCCCTTCGGCAGACGCGAACAGCAGTGGCTTGTTGTACCAGGTTTATCGCTTCCGGACGCGCAACCCGATGTTTACGCCCGAGGGACGCTACAACACCTCCAATGGAACGTATGCTTCCTTAGCCGAAGGCGGTTACAATAAGTATAACAAGAATTTCTTCGATGGTGTCTTTACCATGACGGTTGCCAACTTCGTGAAAGGCTTGCAGCTTCGGGCCGTGGCGGGTACGCAATACCGGCTAGGTGATCGGAATATCTTTTTTCGCACGGTGCCGCTGTGGGCAAAATCGAAAATTGCCAGTTATGTGAATCAGATTAACTCCTACGAAATTCAGAATGAGTTAACCAAAAACACCAATTTGCAATTTCTGGCGAACTACGATTTTAAAGTTGGCGGCAAGCATAATTTTGGTCTTTTTGCGGGTTACCAGTGGGAAAACTACCGCGAAGACAATCTTTTCTCAAGAGCGACCAACCTGGTAAGCAATGATTTGCCAACGCTAAACCTCGGAGATGATAGAACGAAAAGCAACGGCCAGACCATTCGGACGTATGCGTTTCAGTCGGTCTTTGGTCGCTTCAACTACAACTACGACGACAAGTATCTCTTAGAAGCCACCGTGCGTCTGGATGAAAGCTCCAAGTTAGCCCCCGGGCTGCGGCAGCAATTCTTCCCGGCAGCTTCAGTAGGCTGGAATGTGCACCGGGAGCCTTGGTTCGGCGAGCGGGTTTCCTTTGTTTCTGAATTTAAACTGCGGGGATCCTGGGGTCGTCTGGGCGGTGCCTTGGGCGATGCCATTGGTAACTATGATTACCTGAGCCAATTAACGCGGGGTAATACGCTGGTTCTGGGCGATTCCCGGACTTCGTTCATCTACCAGGGTTCAATTCCTTCGGCCAATCTATCTTGGGAAACCATCGAAACCACCAACGGAGGTCTGGATTTAGGCTTTCTAGAAAACCGCCTGCAATTTAGCGGTGACTACTACATTAAATTTAACCGGAACATGCTGACAGCCCAGCAGTTGCCGGGCACCATCGGTATCGGTACGCCGCGCAAAAATACGGGCGAGCTAAAATCATGGGGCTGGGAAACAGAGCTGCGCTACCGCGACCGAATTGGTAAAGACTTTACGTATTCGTTTGCTGTTAATTTATCCGACAACAACAACCGCCTGATTAACTTCTCAAACCGTAATGTGGTAGGAGCCGGTACGAACGCACTCATCGAAGGTTATCCGCTAAATACGATCTGGGGTTATCAGACAGCCGGTTATTTTACCTCAGCAGACGAAGTAAAAGGCTGGGCTTTCCAGGATAACCGGACCGACGCCGGTGACGTAAAATACGTCGATCAGAACGGTGACAAACGGCTTAGCGTTGGTAAAGGTACGGTGGCCGATCACGGTGACCTGATCCTATTGGGAACCACCAATCCACGCTACTTATTTGGCGTTACGCTGGGAGCACAATGGAAAGGTTTTGACTTTACGGCTTTCTTCCAGGGCGTTGGCAAGCGAAGCTATCGGTCAACTGCCGAGTCTGTTGCGCCTTTGCTGGTAACCTGGAAACAGGCGCTGGCCATTCACCGCGATTACTGGACGCCGGAAAACCAGGATGCCTTGTTCCCCCGCCCCTTCACCGGTGCTACGCATAACTACATTGCTTCTGATAAGTGGACGCTTGATGCCAGCTACATCCGGTTGAAGAACCTCCAGATCGGCTATACCCTACCGGCAACGCTGACGCAGAAAATTAACGTTTCGCGAGCGCGGTTCTTCTTCTCTGGTCAGGATATCCTCACCTTTTCCGGTCTAGGGCCATTCCAGGGCTATTTTGATCCCGAAACCCGTGATGGTGTTGAGAATGATTATCCATTCTTCGCCACGGCGTCTATTGGTTTGAATGTGTCGTTTTAACCAAGCCGATTTTACGAGCTTTAAACAGAACTCTCAATGAAAGTGACTATAAAACATACCGTCTTCACACTCGCGCTTCTTTTTAGCCTAAGCGCCTGCGAGGTAGACCGATTGCCCGAAACCAATATTAGCGACGAAACCTTCTGGCAGTCAGAATCCGACATCAAGGTGGCTAATAATTATTTATACACCTTTTTGCCTGCTTTTAATATAGAAGATAACTGGTCTGATGATGCCTTTGGATTAGCGTCCAACAACATCAGCGATGGTTCGCGTCTGGCGCCTGCTACGGCATCGGGAGATTACAATACGCCTTATAACCTGATTCGGGCCGCGAACAATGTGCTGGAAAAAGCGCCTCGCGCATCGGCTGCGGTGAGTCCTGCTATCATGGATCGCTATCTGGCCGAAGCCCGCTTTTTTCGGGCATGGGCGTATTTTTCGCTGATGCAAAAGTACGGTAGCGTACCACTGATTCTGAAAACGTTAACGGAAGACTCACCGGAATTAACTGCACCCGCTGCCAGCCGTGACCAGATTATAGACCAGATTTACCAGGATCTTGATTTTGCCGCCCAGAAACTGCCTACGCCAACGGCGCTGGGTGCCGCCGATTATGGCCGCATCTCCAATACGGCGGCATTGGCCTTCAAAGCCCGCGTAGCACTCTTTGAAGGAACACGGGCTAAATTCCACAAGTATGGCGAGCCTGCAAAACACTTGCAACTGGCCGTAACAGCCTCTAAAGCGGTGATTGACAGCAAAGAGCACGATTTGTTCGCCAGTTACTTTAACCTTTTTCAGTTAGCGGGAGAAGGGCGCCAAAACCGGGAAAACATCATTGTACGGCAGTATGGTGTGTCCAATACAGATCGGGTTTCAACGCACAGTTACTACCGGGGTAGCCTGGAAACTGGGAACCTAAACCCGACTAAAAGTTTGGCCGACTCGTATCTGATGAAGGACGGCTTGCCGATTACAAAATCCCCGCTTTACAAAGCCCCGGTTAAATCCGTTGACGTTTTTGCCAACCGCGACACCCGCATGAGTGATACCTTCCTGAAAGCGGGAGATCCCTACATGACCACCAAACCCGTTTTCGATATTGCTAACTTGGTATTTAACAAGACTGGTTTTACGTTTCGTAAATACGCCAATATCGACGACTGGAATACGCAGGCTTCAACCGTTGACCGGGTTCTGCTGCGTTACGCCGAGGTGCTGGTTACTTATGCCGAAGCAACTTATGAGCTAACCGAAACCATTAGCGATGCTGATCTGGACCTAACTGTTAACCGGCTCCGTGCCCGGGGCGGGGTGGCCAAGCTGACCAATACTTTTGCAAAAGCCAATGGCCTGGACATGCGCGAGGAGATTCGTCGGGAACGGCGGGTAGAATTGGCGCAGGAGAGCTTCCGCTACTGGGATTTGATTCGTTGGAAAACCGCCGAAATCGAACTACCTAAGCCAGTGCTGGGGAATTTTTTCTTTAAGTCGGAATATGCTTCGACAACGGTCAACTTAACTCCAGACAATTATATTCTGGTGCAGGCGGCTAGTTTCCGCAAGTTCGACCCGGCAAAAGATTACATCTGGCCATTACCCGTTAACGAAATTGCGCTGAACCCATCTCTAAACCAAAATCCGGGCTGGTAATCTCTCTCAAGACAAAAAGGACGGCAAGTTTGCCGTCCTTTTTGTCTTATGCGAAAGCGCGGCTCGTCGTGGCAAACGTCTAAAATGAAAAAGCCACTCAGTTGAGTGGCTTTTCTTCGTAGCGGGAGCTGGACTCGAACCAGCGACCTTTGGGTTATGAGCCCAACGAGCTACCAACTGCTCCATCCCGCGATGTTTGTGAATGCAAAAGTAGTGGTCTTTTTCGAAAAAACAAACTATCTTTGTAAAAAAAATTATTACCCCTCTCTACAAATTTCTTGTTCGGAGGGGAGTTTTTTTCTGTAGCTACTGGTTATCAATTGAATGAATACTACGAACGAGACATATAGCCCAACCCATAAAGCCGGATTTGTAAGCATTGTTGGGAAACCGAATGTGGGCAAGTCGACGTTGATGAATCAATTGGTTGGCGAACGGCTGTCAATTATTACGTCAAAAGCACAGACAACCCGCCACCGCATTATGGGTATTCTGAACGGCGTTCATAATGGGCAGGAGTTTCAATTAGTTTATTCGGATACGCCAGGCATTATTAAGCCGCTTTATAAGTTGCACGAATCAATGATGAGTTTTGTGCGTGGCTCGCTGGAAGATGCAGACATTATTCTGTTTGTAACGGATATTTTCGAGAAGCACGATGAAAACGACGTAATTGAACGCTTGCAAAAAACGAACGTGCCCATTTTACTGCTGGTCAATAAAATCGACCAGGCAAGTCCGGAGCAGCTCGAAGAAAAAATTCAGTACTGGCAGGAGGCGTTTAAGGCGGAAGATATTATTCCGATTTCTGCTCTGAATGGCGAAAATATCAACCGTGTCTTTGACGGCATCGTCAACCGTTTGCCGGAGCATCCGCCCTATTTCCCGAAAGATGAATTAACTGACCGCCCAGAACGCTTTTTTGCGTCGGAGATTATTCGTGAAAAAATCTTCCTGAACTATAAAAAGGAAATTCCCTATAGCTGCGAAGTAATTGTTACGGGTTTCAAAGAACGGGACGATATGATTGTTGTCTCGGCAGAAATTCTGGTTGAAAGAGCTACGCAACGCGCCATCATTATCGGCGATGGTGGTAAGATGATTAAAAAAACGGGCATCATGGCCCGCGAAGAACTGGAACGGTTCTTCGGTAAGAAAGTGTTTCTTGAACAATTTGTAAAAGTAGAACCCGACTGGCGCAACAAAGAGCAAATGCTTCGCCGGTTCGGATATGACGAATAGCAACCGGTCTTTTCGGATTGCTGATCACCTAAAGTTATGGCAAATATTGTCGCTATTGTAGGCCGCCCAAACGTGGGTAAATCAACGTTTTTCAACCGTCTGGTGGAACAACGTCAGGCCATTATGGATAACCAGCCGGGGGTAACCCGTGATCGTCACTACGGATATGCCGAGTGGACGAATAAGTATTTTACGGTCATTGATACGGGTGGTTACGTCGTAGGATCGGATGATGTGTTTGAAGAATCCATTCGGGAACAGGTCGAAATTGCCATCGATGAAGCCAGTGTGCTTTTGTTTATGGTCGATGCCGATACTGGGTTGACGGGTCTGGATAAGGATTTCGCAAATATTCTGCGCCGGACCAAAAAACCGGTATTTTTAGTTGCTAACAAAGCAGAAACGATTCCCCGGCAGCAAGCCGCCCTGGCCGAGTTTTACGAGCTGGGCATGGGAGAAATCTACCCGATTTCGTCCATGACTGGTACCGGAACAGGTGAGCTTCTGGATGATGTTATCAAAGAATTTTCTACTGAAGGCATTGAAGATCCGAATGCAGGTGTTCCACGCGTAGCGATTATCGGTCGCCCTAACGCGGGAAAATCATCCTTTGTAAACCTGCTATTGGGTCAAGATCGGACGATTGTTACCGATATTGCTGGAACAACGCGTGACTCGATTGATACACGCTACAAAGCTTTTGGTAAAGATTTTATTCTAACCGATACGGCCGGACTGCGCCGCAAGTCGAAAGTTACGGACAACATTGAGTTCTATTCGGTCATGCGCTCGCTGAAGGCGCTGGAAGAATCGGACGTTTGTATCATGATGCTCGATGCTTCACGCGGCCTGGAAGGTCAGGATATGAACATCATCGGCCAAGCCATCCGTGCCAAGAAAGGCGTTGTACTGATGGTGAACAAATGGGATACGGTGGAGAAAGACTCTAAAACGGCGGACATCTGGAAAAAGGAAATTCGGCAACGTCTCGCACCGATTGACTATTTGCCGATTGTATTCGCTTCTGTGACTGAAAAGCAGCGGGTTTTCCAGGTAATGGAAAAAGCCATTGAGGTTTACGAGAACAAGCATAAGAAAATTCCGACGTCGAAGCTGAACGAAGCCATGCAGCCGGAAATTGAGGCGTATCCGCCACCGGCAACGAAAGGTAAGTACATCAAGATCAAGTACATGATTCAGTTGCCAACACCGTCGCCGACTTTTGTTTTCTTTGCGAACCTGCCTCAGTACATCAAAGAACCGTACGAGCGTTACCTGGAGAATAAGCTTCGGCTTCACTTTGGATTCGATGGCGTTCCGATTACTTTATTTTTCCGGCAAAAGTGATTGTCACGGATTCCACAAAACAAACACAAGTCCGCTATTGGACGGGAGCGCTGCTGGTTTTTCTGGCAGCGTTTTGTTTTGCATTGAAGGGCGTTTTAATTAAGATCGCTTACCAATACCACATTGATTCGATTTCGCTGCTCACGCTGCGCATGCTCTTTGCGCTTCCTTTTTACATTGGCATTGTTTTCAGGCTTTCTACCAAACTGCCGCCCGTTCAGCTTTCGATGCGTTCCTGGATTTGGATAGCTCTATTGGGTGTTGCGGGTTATTACATCGCCAGCTTTCTTAATTTTTGGGGACTGGAATACATTACGGCCAGCCTGGAGCGCATTCTTCTTTTCGTTTACCCAACGTTTGTCTTGCTGTTAGGCGTCATTTTCTTCCGTCGCCGGGTGAGCTGGTTACAGGCAATCGCGGTTTTTCTTACCTATTCTGGCATCTTTCAGGCCTTTGTTCCTTATCTGGATGCCACGGAGCAACGGGGCGTTTTTCTGGGTGCAGGTCTAATTATTCTGAGTGGCTTGGCTTACGCCATTTATCTGGTTGGGAGTGATACCATGATTGCCAAAGTCGGTACCCAGCGCTATACCTGCTATGCCATGATAGCAGCCACCTTCTTTGTTCTCCTACACTGCGCTTTAGCGAATGGCCTGTCCCTGTTTCGTTACCCTGCTCCCGTCTACTGGCTAAGCTTCCTGATGGCCATTGTCGTTACGGTTATCCCTACTTTCATGATGACGGAAGGGATCAAACGGGTTGGCTCTGGCAATGCTTCTATTATAGCCAGTATTGGACCAATTTTCACAATCGTTCTTGCCACCAGTCTGTTGAACGAGTCTATTTCTATGCATCAATTGGTCGGTACTTTGCTGGTTTTGGTGGGCGTTTTTCTAATTGGCTGGAAGGGCAAAAAGTAGTTTTCAGCGCTATAATTGCGCAACAATTGAAAAAATGACGTTATTTTTATTTGGTTTTATATTATCGGACAGCTTCAATACGTTTTCATTCTTATATAGGATAAAAAGATGGCCTTTAGATAAATAAAAGCTCACATTCAAAGCCTTAATAATCTTGTATGTAAGAATTTTGTTATATCTTTCCATAAACACACCTAAAAATCTACATCTAAAGTCATGAGTCAAGAGACGATTTTCGAGGACGAGAAAAAGATTGAACGAGCGGCGTATGTGCTGAAAGCAGTTGCGCATCCATTGCGTATCAAGATCATTCAGATGCTGAATGAGAACAAGGAGCTTAACGTTTCTACGATTTACAAAAACCTGAATGCAGAGCAATCCCTTATTTCGCACCACTTGATCAATATGCGGGATAAAGGCATACTAGAGATACGACGTAGCGGAAAAAATATTTACTATTTTCTAGTTGATGGTGCGATTGCAGAGATTATCGAATGCATCTATCGCAGCAAGGTATTAGCTTAGTAAAAAGGGAAGCACTTAGGCTTCCCTTTTTAATTTACGAAAACAATTCACCGTCCCGATACGCGGGCACAATGCCTAAATGCCGGTATGCTTTTTCGGTAGCCTCCCGGCCTCGGGAAGTCCGTTTTAAGTACCCCTCCTGAATCAGGAATGGCTCATAAACTTCTTCAATCGTCTCTGCTTCGTCTCCACAGGCCGTCGCAATCGTTGAAATTCCGACGGGTCCACCTTTGAATTTATCGACAATGGTCATCAAAATGCGGTTGTCCATGTCGTCCAGGCCATTTTGATCGACATCAAGGGCCTTCAACGCCATTTCGGCAATTTCTACCGTAATGATCCCGCTTCCTTTCACCTGCGCAAAGTCACGCGTCCGGCGCAGCAGGTTATTGGCAATTCGCGGTGTTCCGCGACTCCGGCGCGCAATTTCAAAAGCACCATCTTCATGAATGGGCGTTCCCAGAATGGCAGCGGACCGTTTTACAATGGAGGTTAATAAGGCGGCGTCATAATACTCCAGACGAGCGTTAATCCCGAAACGGGCCCGTAGCGGCGAAGTTAACAAGCCTGCCCGCGTTGTGGCGCCAATCAAAGTAAATGGATTCAGCTTAATCTGTACCGTCCGGGCGTTAGGTCCCGAATCGAGCATAATGTCGATTTTATAATCTTCCATGGCCGAGTACAGGTACTCTTCCACGACGGGGTTAAGGCGGTGGATTTCGTCGATGAACAACACATCATTTTCGCCCAGGTTAGTCAACAAGCCCGCTAAATCGCTTGGCTTGTCCAACACCGGCCCAGAGGTCATTTTGATGCTTGCATTCAGCTCATTGGCAATAATATGAGACAAGGTCGTCTTACCAAGACCCGGAGGGCCGTGCAACAGCACGTGGTCAAGAGCTTCGCCCCGCAACGTGGTTGCCTGAACGAAAATTTTCAGGTTCTCAAGCACTTTTGCCTGTCCCGTAAAATCTTCGAACGACAGCGGTCTTAGCGCCCGTTCAATTTCTTTTTCGGTTGGCGTCATGCTGTCCGATGTACCACTCAGATAATCTTTGCGCATATTTTTGAATAATTGACAAAGTAGCCGAGCGTTAAAATAAGCGAGTAGCGCACCTAAAAACAACGCCCCTAACTGCCTTAGAACTCGGCTACTGATCTAGTCAAATATACGAAAAATACCCCAAAAAAGCTATCAGCGAATGAGCAAAATCGAGCCTCTTTTGGTCATTTTTGGACGCTCTGGATAATACTGACTTTTATAGGTAATCGTGTACGGATAGACCATCGCCGGGTAAGGAGTCCCTTTGTAGGTGCCATCCCATTTCAGCTCCGGTTGCTGCGACATAAAGATTACTTCTCCCCAGCGGTTGAAAATCTTTAGCTCAAAATCCGTGGTGTAAGCCGTGAAAATATCCAGAAAATCATTGGCTCCGTCGGCGTTCGGCGTGAAGGCATCCGGAATCTGAACGCGGGGCTCACACTTATCCACCACCAGCGCGGTGTCTTCCGCCGTACAGCCAGCCTCATTGGTGATCTGCACCACGTAAGTACCAATCCGATCAACGGTTACTGTAGGCGTTGTTTCCTGCGAATGTGGCCACAAATACGTCAACGGACTGCGGCTGTTCACGCGAACTATGGCAGTCCCACGATCCCCTACGCAAAGCGGTACCTCTTTTGTCAGTTCATAAGTTGGCAGAGGTCTGAACGTAATCCGCAGATCATCCCTGGCCTGACACGCGCCGACGATAGCCGTTACACTGTAGGTTCCTGAAGTTGTAGGCCGGATACTGGCTGTTGTCTCTCCAGTTGACCATTGAAACGTGGCCGCTGATGAAGACGAAGCCTGTAGGCGGAAAGACGGTGTTGGACACAAGGTTGTGTCTGGACCTAACTCGACAACCGGCGGACGTTGCAGGAAAACAGCTTTTGTATCCGTGTTCGCGCATCCTCTTACCGTAACCGTGTAAGTCAGTACGAGAGGTGCGTTGGGGTTTGTGCCAATCAAACTATCTGCCGGAGTGAATACCCCAATGGCATTAACACCTCGACCGCTCCAGGCTCCGTTAACAGGAGTGGCGTCTGCAATCCGAACGGGTTGCTGATTGGTACAGATAATCAACGGCGGGCCCGCCTCAACAGTTGGTTTCGGATTGAACGAAACTTCTATTTCGTCGGAGCCCCGGCAGCCGGTTAAATCGTTACGAACCGTTAGCCGGTAAGTTCCGTTGGAATTGACTGTGATTGAACTACTATTTTGCCCATTGCTCCATTGGTAGGTATCTCCTTGGGTAACGGGAACCAGAGATTGTAGACGAATGGTATCTCCCTCGCATTTGCCCCGGTCTGGGCCTAGATTTACGAAGCCAGTTGTATCGACAGGCACCAGCACGCTATCGCGGAATACGCAACCGCCATTGTCCCGCGCCTCGTAGAAATACAATCCAGCATTCACCTGGCTCAGCGCCGAGCTCGTTCCTACTTCATTGCCGTTTCGATCTCTCCAGACAAACTGGGTAGGCCGCCCTCGATTTATCGTGACACGCACGCCACCACTCAACGGCACACTACACTTGGCCGTAAGCCCTTCCAGACTGACGTCAATGCTGTTGGCTGATGTCAACCGGAACGAAGTGTCCGTTACACAGGCATTCGTGCTGGTTATACGCACTTTATAAAGGCCATCAGGTACATTCTGTAGTAAGGCGGTTGTATCGCCCACCGACGAACCATCCTCCCGCGTCCAGTCAAAGCGGCGGGCCTGAGCCCGGCTTACGTTTAGTCGAATACTGCCATCAGCAATGGTACAGCCAGACGGTGCCGTTAAAGTAGCGGTTACGATTGGTCGAGGATTAGACGTTACCCGAATGGTATCGGCATTTTCACATCCCTGCGGATTGCGAACCACTACCGAATAAACACCCGGCTGGCTAACCGTAATTTCCCGGCTTCCCGCTCCGGTGCTCCATTTATACTCACTCCAAGAAGCGCCTGGCGCAACCAGCTGCACAGAGCTACCTTCGCAATAGGTCGTATCTGGCCCTAAGGAGAATCTAGGTGGTTGACGCAAGGTAACATTGATGGTATCTACCTGGAAACAGCCTCCATTGTGCGCGATGACGATGTACGTTCCCGATGGATTATTGGTTGAAGTCAGCGCTCCGGTGGGAAAACGGAGCGTTAACCTTCGCCCGGTTTCAAACCTAAGTATTCGTCCATTCCTGATCCAGATGTAATTATCTGCTTCAATCTTGGCATCCAGCGTCACGCTATTTCTACAACTATCGATGTCTGGCCCCAGATCTATCTCATCTGGTTTTCTCACAATATTAATTGTCTGCGTGATGGTTGTGTCTTTACAAACGCTGCCGTCGGAACGCAGAGTAACGATGTGCAAGCTTGCCTGATAGGCGCCTGGGTTCTGGTAAGTATGGTGCGCCGTTGTAGCCGTTGTCGAGAAAGGTGGCGACCCATCGCCATACGTCCAGGTATACCGGTCTTTCAACGGATCGCAATTGGGAGATGTCTGAAAATTCGTCGGCTCCCCGGCGCAGGTATCCGCGTAGGAAAACGCCGGACTATTGGACGGCTCGTTGAAGTTGGCTACAAAACTGGGTAATCCCAACTGGCTGGTTTTACCTCCTAAATCAGCACCATTGGGATCAAAGGTAGCCCCCGCCAGCAAATCATCATTTGGATTTTCGATTACTCCTAATGCCTTGCTTCCTTCTACGGCCACATAAATGCGACCATCCGAACCAATTTGTAAGGCTCCGTATTGTCGATTTGACGTACTGTCGAGCACAGATCGGGTATCCGCAATGACGGTTGCATCGTCGGAGCTAATGTCATAAATAACGATTTGTGCCGCCGTCGAATCATTTCCCTGAAAACTCACGTACATTTTCTGCCCATTCGGAGAAAACTCGACCCCGTAGGCCGTGGGCGGTGCCGGTCCCAAATCAACCCTTGGCCCGGCAGTTAAAACCCCTGTTGAGTCATTAAAGGTATAAAGCTCCACGTAGTTGCGCGGTGGCCCCGGAACAATCATCGCCATTGGGCGGTCGCCGGTTCCACTTGTATCAGCCGGTCCAATTTTCAGGTAACCTTCTCCCTGCGTGGGTGTGTCCTGCGTCTCTCCGAGTTGGTACTTCACCGGATCTGAGAGGCCAGCAGGCGTCATGTGGTAGACGTTAAACGTGTTGTTACCGAAATCGCGTGAGATGACCCAATAGGTTGTATCCCGGTCATTACGAACCGAAGCCAGGCGTTCTGTGCTTTCTGCTGAGCCTGCTAAGGGAATGTTCTTGTTAACAATACCGCCCTTGCCCTGATTCAGGCGCATATCTACAACGGTGTATGTCAGTACTTTTGAACCGTTGATTTCGGACGTGGTATAAACGTGATACAGGTATTCGCAACCGCGGCAGGTCGGCTGCGGAACAATCAACGCTGATTGGGTTGAGTTAGCATTTCCGCCCAATTTAGCCGTATCCGCCGGATTGACGGGCTTCATCACTCCCCCATCTTTGTCGTAGATTGTTACCCCATCCGTATAAAAAAGGAGCTGGCCTTTACTGTTTGAAATGGAAGAAGTTCCTTCTGCGGTGTTAATGCTGGAATCGTCAATAGGTTTTGGACTGCCACCACCGGAAAAGTCCAAGCCGGCATTGCCACCAAAAAACCATTTTGCGCCTTGCTGCTGCGGACGCTCGCCACAGACTTTTACGTTAATCCGGTCTTCATACGTACAGCCATTCGGCATAATGACCTGAACCGAGTAACATCCCGAGCTATCGATGGAGAGCGCCCGTGTCGTATCGCCTTTGGGATACCACAAGTATTTGGCACCAGCAGGAGCGCCCTGCCCCCCCGGATAAGGATCTAATTCGATTGTTTGCCCCTGGCAAATCATGGTATCGGTGCGCCACTGCGGAAAAGGTGGTGGCGGCACGTCGATAGAAATGATTTTCGTTACGGGCGCTTCCTGTACGCCATTTACCGTCCGCGTCAGCGTCACCGTATACTGTCCCGGCTGTAAGTACAGGTGTTTTGGATTTGCCTTGGTGGATGTATTGGCCTCCCCGCTGGACGCGTCGCCAAAGTCCCAGGACCAGGCAGTAGCCGTCTTCAACGTGTCCGAAAAGGCCGTTGAATCAGTTTTACAAGTTGGATCAGGAGCACACAGCCGCCCGGATACCACGATACCCGACTGCGTTGGCACCTGAGCCTGCGCGAGGTTGAACACCAACCCCAGGCAAAGAACAATGAGCCACCTGATTTGCTTCACTACTAATGTATAAGTTATCATTCGCCGCAAAATAATACTGATGAAACCTAAAGGTTTTGCGCTTGCCTATGCATACCAGAAACGCCAACCCTTACGTTATTGTAAACGAATATCACCACTACAAAATTTTACTGGTAACAATTGCAATCTGCATCCGCTCCTGTTACCTTTAATGGTTGTATTGTCTGATTATATACTACTTGTTCACACGACTCTTTCTTTGGCAAATAGGTTGCAGGCAATATGTTATTAAATCGCTGTGCTATGCTAAAACGTTACGTTTTAATTCTGTTAGGGTTGCTAATGCTGGGGGCAGTACAAGCACAAGATCCACAATTTTCTCAATTTTATGCAGCTCCTCTTTATCTAAATCCAGCCTTTGCCGGATCAGCACTGGCACCCCGCATTACCGTTAATTATCGCAACCAATGGCCTGCTGTTACCAACTATGTAACTTCTATGGTGGGCATTGATCATTACGTCGAAAAATACAACAGTGGAATTGGACTTTTACTGGTTAATGACAACCAGGGACAAGGTCGGATTCGCTCTACAGATATTGGCTTACAGTATGCTTACCAGATTCAGGTTGGTGAGCAATCGTTTTTGCGGTTGGGCTTGCAAGGATCTTACGTCAATCGTACTGTAAATTATTTTGGGTTAACATTTGGCGATCAATACACGGATCAGGGGTACACAGGCTCTCCTACGCAAGATCCAGTCGTTACTAACGGATTACCTAAACTTCAGTACGTTGATTTTTCGACGGGTGGTTTGCTCTTTTCCGACTGGTATTGGGTCGGGTTTGCCGCGCACCACATTAACCGGCCAAGCCAGTCGTTTACAGCAAGTGACAATACACGCCTACCCCTCAAAGGAAGCTTTCACGCTGGCTTACGCATCCCTATCCTTGGATTTACGGGCTTAGGCGACGAATGGGAAAAAGAGAAATCTTTCTCACCCGCCATTAATTACCGCTTCCAGGGCAAATACGACCAACTTGATTTAGGTGCTTATCTAACTTACTCACCAATGGTTCTGGGCGTTTGGTATCGCGGCATTCCCGTCAAAAAATACGCGCAAAACATCAATAACCACGATGCCCTGGCCGCATTAATTGGTTTTCGGCAAGATAATTTCTCTATTGGCTATAGTTACGATGCTACTATTTCTTCTTTAGGGATAGGCAGTGGTGGTTCGCACGAAATTTCACTTTCATACACGTTCGATAACTGGCCACCACGCCAGAAAAACCGTTCTCCACGAAACAAAAAACAGCTTTCCTGCCCGAAATTCTGATTTAATTCTCTTTCACTACTAACTGAACTGTATAGCGGCTTTTCTGTTCCAGTAACAACCGTTTGTTTATCAAAACCCGATCAATTGTGTTCTGGTCGTAATAACGTATGGTGATTAGCTCCAGGTTGTCGTTGTAAGTAAGTTGAAAATCTTCGCTCAACCGTGTCAATAAACGATTGATTTTTTCGGGTTCATTGTTCGTCACGATTGAAAAGCTAATCGCTGAGTTTTGCATCAGATTGATGGCCACTCCCGTTTCGGCAAAGACGCCAAAAATGCGGCTTAAATTCTCTTCGGCAATAAAAGAAAAATCCTTTGGGTGTAGAGAAATAAGGATCTGATTGATTTTGAAGATGAAAGATGGAACCTGCAAATGCTGCGTAAACGGACCAATGGCCGTGCCTGGTTCCTGGGGATTTATAAAGGAGCGGACATAGAGCTGGATATTTTTGTTCTGTAGCGGTTTGATTGTCTTCGGATGGATAACATTCGCCCCATAGTAAGCTAACTCAATAGCGTCCAGATAAGTCATTTTGTCAATCCTGACTGTTTCGTCAAACCATCTGGGGTCGGCATTCAATACGCCAGGCACATCTTTCCAGATGGTCACGCGCTTTGCATTTATGCAGTAGGCAAAGATAGCCGCCGAATAATCCGAACCATCCCGGCCCAGAGTTGTGGTAAAGCCGTGCGAAGTAGCACCAATAAAGCCTTGCGTAATGATGACATTTGTCGATAGCAAATCCAGCAGTGTATTCGTAATGTTTTCGCAGGTCGTTTCCCATCGTACGCCTGCTTCCCGATAAGCATCGTCCGTTCGAATCAATCGCCGGGCATCCACCCAAATGGCATCTGAACCCTGATAATTCAGATAAGCACTTACAAGTTGGGTCGAAATAAGCTCACCATACGAAACGATCTGGTCATAAACCTGATTTGCATTGCTGTCAGGCCCATTAGCCAAAAAGGCTTCCACCGCTGCAAACGACTCGAATACGGACGCAAAATGCGTCTTGTAACTAGCTTCTCCGACCAAATCCCGCATAATTTGCTCGTGGTAGGCACGGATAGCTTGCCATTTCTTCGAAACGTCCGCTTGTTGTTTTAGATAACTCCAGGTTAACTCTTCCAGTGCATCCGTAACTTTTCCCATTGCTGAGATAACGACGACTAATTGCTTTGTGGCTTCCTGTAGAATGATTTGAGTGATGTTGCGTACGCCCGAAGCGTCTTTTACGGAGGCGCCCCCAAATTTAAATACTTGCATGGATAGGATAGAAAAAGCCGTACGGAGCTTTCCGTACGGCTATATAATACTGCTTAAATACTTATATAACAACGGAATTGGCTTCCTGATAGATCATTTGCTTTACTGTTCTTGCGATGCCTTCAGGATCGAACCCGCACTCTCTTTGAAGCTCAATCTGCTCGCCGTGCTCGATAACGGCATCGGGTATTCCTAACCGTTTAATACGCGCTAAATAGCCGTGGTTAGACATGAACTCCAGAATAGCGCTGCCAAAACCACCCATTATGCACCCGTCTTCTACCGTCACGACTTTGTCATAGCGCTGGAAAATTTCGTGCAACATGGCTTCATCCAGTGGTTTAACAAACCGCATGTCGTAATGAGCTGGAAAGAGTCCTTCCTTTTCAAGCAGTTCACAAGCAGTAACGGCATAGTTACCGATATGCCCAATGGTTAAAATAGCAACTTCTTTGCCATCGCGTATTTTCCGTCCTTTACCGATTTCTACGTTTTCTAAAGGAGTCCGCCAGGCGGGCATAACGCCTTCTCCACGCGGGTACCGAATCGTAAAAGCCTGCTTTCCTTTTTGTATCTGATCAGACTGTGCCGTATACATCAAGTTTCGCAATTCCTGCTCATTCATTGGCGACGCAACAATCATATTGGGGATACAGCGCATAAAAGCGATGTCGTAAGCCCCGTGATGCGTTGGTCCGTCCGCCCCGGCAAAGCCTGCCCGATCGAGGCAGAAAACGACGGGCAATTCCTGAATACAAACGTCATGGATTACCTGATCGTAAGCCCGTTGCATAAAGGTTGAATAGATATTGCAGAATACCGTTTGACCTTGAGTAGCCAGACCCGCCGAGAACGTTACGGCATGTTGTTCAGCAATACCAACATCAAATGCCCGCTCTGGCATCGCTTTCATCATGATATTCATGGATGATCCCGATGGCATGGCTGGCGTAACCCCAACAATTTTTTCGTTTTTCTCCGCCAGTTCAACCAGCGTATTTCCGAACACATCCTGGTATTTAGGCGGTTGGGGGCTATCGTAAATTTTCTTCTTGATTTCGCCCGTTACTTTGTCAAACAGGCCCGGAGCGTGCCATTTGGTCTGGTCCTTTTCTGCGGGGCCGTATCCTTTCCCTTTTACGGTCAGGCAGTGCAACAGTTTCGGGCCAGGGATATCTTTCAGGTCGTTTAGAACGCTCACCAGATGATCGATATCATGGCCATCAATTGGGCCAAAATACCGCAGGTGCAGTGATTCAAAAAGATTGCTTTGCTTCAATAATGAAGCTTTAAGCCCAGATTCTATTTTCGAGACAATTTCCTGCGCTGATTTACCAAAGGAACTCATCTTTCCTAACAGATTCCACACTTCGTCTTTCACCTTGTTGTAGGTTGGCGAAGTCGTTATATCCGTCAGGTATTCTTTCAACGCACCCACATTCGGGTCAATGGCCATGCAGTTATCGTTCAAGATAATCAGCAGGTCAGCGTCGGTCGTTCCCGCGTGATTCATGGCTTCGAAGGCCAAACCGGCAGTCATCGAACCATCACCAATCACGGCGATGTGGTGCCGCTTTTCTTCTTTTTGCAGTTGGGAAGCTACTGCCATGCCCAAAGCTGCCGAAATGGATGTTGACGAGTGTCCTACCCCAAACGAATCATAGGGACTTTCTTTCCGCTTCGGAAAACCAGAGAGGCCCTTGTAAAAACGATTGGTGTAGAAATTATCACGCCGTCCGGTCAGGATTTTATGGCCGTAAGCTTGGTGGCCAACGTCCCAAATCAACTGATCATCGGGCGTATTAAAGACATAATGAAGGGCAACTGAAAGCTCAACAACGCCTAAACTAGCCCCAAAGTGGCCACCATAGACTGATACGTTATCAACAATATATTGACGTAGTTCTGTACAAACTTGCGGTAGGTTGGTGCGATCTAATTTGCGTAGGTCGTCCGGTGAGTCAATCGTGGCGAGTAGTTTGCCAGGTGTGATCAACATAGTCGGTTGATTTGAATGAGGTACTTTCTAAACAATCCGTTCCCGTAAATGTTTCGACAGCTTGCGCTTAGAAAGTTACAGAAAGCAAAAGTACTACTTTTTTTAATTGCTCGTCGTATATTAATGAACTATAAATACCTGCATTCATTGAAAAAGCGGGCAAAGTAGCTTGCCCGCTTTTTCAATGAATGCTTTGAATAATTCAATTTTTCTGACTAGCCCGGAATAATTTCTGTTTTTCTTCCCGCGTTAGGCTTTCGTACCCAGAACGAGAAATCTTATCCAGAATCGCATCAATTTCATCCTGATCAGGCATTGCTACTGAAGAGGATGCTGCCGAGCTTGAATACGTTGTTGCGTGAGCACTGGCGCTACTTCGCTGGCGATACGATACCTTGACCGGTGGTTTCTTGCGAAAAAGGTTCTGCCACCCTTCAATAACCCAGTAAAAAGGCTGACCGATATCCGTGCCGTTTTGCAGTAGTTTAATAAAAACAAACCCAATCAGGGCGCCGCCCAAATGCGCTAGATTCCCTCCCGCATTTGGCCCTATTGATTGTGCCAGCGACAAGACAATGTAGAAAAAGGCAATGTACTTAATCCGGACGGGGCCAAAGAATAGCAAATGAAAGGTGTAATTCGGCAATAGCGTAGAAGCACCAACCGCAACCGAAAAGGCCGCTGCCGAAGCACCCAGCATCCGCGAATCGGCAAGGTCTTTCTGGAAATAAGGCAGCAGGTTGTAAATGGCCATGTAAGCCACTGCACCCGCTAATCCACCTAGCATGTATAAAGCCACTAACCGACGGCTTCCAAGATACTCATCAACCAACCGACCAAACCAATAGAGGAACAGCATGTTGAAAAGGATGTGGAAGACTTCCTCATGGGTAAAAAAGTACGTGATTAGCGTCCAGGGCTTGGTTAAAAACACGTGGATCGAGGCGGGCAGTTGAAATTGGTCTACAATTACTCCGTATACCCCAGAATTAGACCCAAAGACAAAAACTACTTTTAAAATTAGTAGCAGTAAAAAAATAACGGTGTTGATCAAAATCAACTGCACCAACGTATTGTTGGGCTTATTGAATTCGCTTCGGAAGTCATCGAACAGGCCACTCATCACTTAGTAGAAATTTTTACGTTGCGTCCCCCAATATCTGACTAGTATATAGGCAAAGAGCATTCCGCCAATGTGGGCGAAGTGCGCTACACCATCAGTTTGTGCTCTGTAAACGCCAGAATATATCTCATAGGCTCCATAAAAAGCTACCAGATATTTTGCCTTAATCGGAATGGGCAGAAATAATAAAAATAATTCGGTGTTGGGAAATAATAAACCAAACGCCATCAAAATTCCGAAGACCGCCCCCGACGCGCCTACCATCGGTATATTAACCTGCTGCAGGTAATAGCTGTTTACAATTTTAATACTATTCTGAATATAAGTAGGATT
Organism: Tellurirhabdus bombi; assembly: GCF_021484805.1. Lineage (NCBI taxonomy): Bacteria > Pseudomonadati > Bacteroidota > Cytophagia > Cytophagales > Spirosomataceae > Larkinella > Larkinella bombi. Next base: position 1,427,120 of record NZ_CP090557.1, read on the forward strand.
TGATGAATTATCTTCAAATTGGTTAATGAAATCAAACAACTGTTCGTACAAACCGGGTGCATGATCTTTTACCAGGTAAAGGAAACCATCTGGAGTAGGAGCGGCGGTATAAGCAGCAATTGCATCACGAAAATGAGAAATCTCATAATAGTTAATGGCTGCGAACAAAGCCCCAGCCCCGATCCCGGTAAAAAAGTAAAAAAAGGTAAACTTTTTACTGCCCCATACCTGCTCAAGTAACGGACCGAAAAAAAACAGCCCCAACATGTTACTAAAAACGTGGTTGAAGTTAGCGTGTAAAAACATATACGACACTAACTGATACGGTTGAAACGCCGGTGACAAAAACGAGTATAAAGCAAAGTTATACGTCAGATTAATTCCGAAGGCTGTTATCAGAAACAGTGCAACATTGACCAACAACATTGTCCTGACGACCGGCGTAAGCATCATAAAATTGTAACGTTTATACGTAAAAAACTAAGTTTAGGCTGAAAACAGCCCAGCAATCTTATCCAACGTCAAAACATTGGTAATGGATTCGCCTCCAGGTGTATATCCTGGATTAGACGAGGCAAATAATTGATCAACCAGCGCCTTCATTTCCAGCTCGCTCAAACGAGTCAGATGCCGGGCAGCCGAGCGTCTGGCTAGGGAGCGGGCAACTACCTCAGCCTTTTCCAGCTTGAGACGTCCTGTGTCTTCCCGAAGCTGCGCCAACAGACTGGAAAATAGCTCTTCTTCATTCTCGTCAACCGTCACGGATGGTACACCCCGGATAATAAACGCATTTTGCCCAAACTCTTCAAAGACAAAGCCCAGACTAACCAGTTCCTCCTGCATTTCCAGCGCCATCTGAAAATCAGCGGGTGAAACCGTTACGGTTTTGGGAAACAGCAATTGCTGCGAAACCCCTTCGCGACGGGTAAGCGAGCTATGAAACTGATCGTACAAGATTCGCTCGTAAGCTCCCCGCTGATCAATTACCATAAGGCCGGATTTGACGGGCGACAATAGATAGCGATTGTGCAACTGCAGCATAGCCTGCCCAGGCTCCTCAGTAGCAACGGGCGCAGCGACCAGTTTATTGGCTCGGCTTCCCACCGTAACCGAAGCCGACGGTACCGGTAGATGTTCCGCCTCTGAAGGTTGCTCGAAACTCAACGCTTCCTGGTTAGGCTCCGCATCTTCGTGCCGGGCCATTCCCTCAAACAAAGCCTGCCAGTTCTGCGTACTTTGGCGACGAGGCATAGCCTCGGACCGATACTCCTCTTTTCGCTCGGAATGACGTTCTGTAGGTTGCTCCGATTGGGTCCAGGAGGTAGTTAACGGACGCGCTTCAGTGGGGCGTTGCGGTACATCAGAACCGGGAAAACCCGATAGAAAATTAACGTTGGATTCAAAATCTAGCGGAGGAGCCAAATTATACACCCCTACTGCCTTGCGAACCGCCGCCATTACAATGGCATAAACCGACCGCTCATCATCAAACTTTATTTCCGTTTTTGTTGGATGAATATTGATGTCAATATGCGACGGATCAATGTCAATGAACAAGACATAAAACGGATGCGTCCCTTCGGCAATGGTGCCTTCGTAGGCACCCGTTACGGCATGATGCAGGTAATTGTGCTTGATAAAGCGTGAATTAACAAAAAAGAACTGCTCACCACGCGTTTTTCGGGCGGCTTCGGGCTTTCCGATATAACCACGCACTTTTACGTACGGCGTTTCTTCTTCGCAATAAGCAAGCTGCTCCCGGTAGGATTTACCAAACAGGTCAACGATCCGGCGGCTCAACTTACCCGCTGGCAAGTTATAGACTTCGGCATCGTTGTGATAAATGGAAAAAGCCACTTCAGGATGGGCCAGCGCGATTCGCTGAAATTCGTCCAGAATATGCCGCATTTCCACGGACGTAGACTTTAGAAAGTTGCGTCGGGCAGGAACGTTAAAAAACAGGTTTTTAACCAGAATATTAGTTCCGGGCAGACACGAGATGGATTCCTGCGTTTTAAGCTCTGAGCCTTCAATCCGTACCAGTGTCCCCAACTCATCACCCGACCGACGCGTACGCATCTCCACTTGAGCAACCGCCGCAATAGAGGCCATCGCTTCGCCTCGAAAGCCCATAGTACGAATACGGAACAAGTCGTCTGAAGTGCGAATTTTCGACGTAGCGTGCCGCTCGAAGCTCATCCGCGCGTCGGTCTCGGACATCCCTACACCATCATCAATAATCTGGACCAGTGTTTTTCCGGCTTCCCGAATAATTACCTGAACCGAACGGGCCTGCGCATCTACTGAATTTTCCAGCAATTCCTTCACTACCGAAGCCGGACGTTGCACCACCTCTCCCGCAGCGATCTGATTGGCAATTGAATCCGGAAGTAGTTGAATGATATTTAACATAGTTACCTTGCCTGTATACGAGTCGCGCTATTCTGGTTTTAACAAAGTAACATTTTTAATCCCTTTTTCATCCACCTATTCGGGCCGATATGCAAAATTTTGCAATCATTTTTACCCGGTTTTTGTTCTGTTACTATTCTATATGTATCTTTAACATATAGCGGCCTGGCTCCATGTGTGCTAGCCACTTCAGAAATTATACCTAGCTATCTATAAGTTTCTTACTAACCTTAACTTCACTTGGTAATTGCGATGAGAAAGGTAAAACTCTACATGGTCTTGCAATGGATTTTCTTTCTCCCTGTTATTCTACCCCTCTGTATGGTCTTCGGAGCACTACAGGGCGCGGTTAAAATGGCAGAACGAGTTATGAACCAATTTCTGACGGACATCCATCCGCCGCACAATTCACTCTCTTCCGCCCATAACGACCTCTAACTTCAGAAAAACAATCTACTCGGCAAGGGGCTTCCAGGAACTTACTTAATGGATAAAATCCAGGTTTTTGTCTTTGTATTCTTCGTCGTCCAGCTCTAAAAACTCTTCCCAGAACGCATCATTTGGAACGCCGGCTTTACAAACCAGCGGTTCTTTCTTCACGGGGTGAATAAAATAAAGCCGCCGGGCATGCAAATTGATATTGCCATCCTGGTTTGGACGAGGATAACCGTATTTGACATCCCCCCGAATCGGACAACCCATGCTCGCCAACTGCACCCGAATCTGATGCGGTCTTCCGGTCACAGGCTCTACTTCCAGTAGATAATGGTCGTTGATTTTGCCTAACAGCCGGTAATTCAGCTCAGCGCGCTGCGAACCGGGAACTTCGTACTCATATTCTTTCACTTTGTTGGTTGCCTCATCTTTGAGTAGCCAGTGAATCAGCTTTCCGCGCTCTTTTTCCGGTTTTCTATTCGTGACAGCCCAATAAGTCTTCTGCACCTGGCGTTTCCGAAATACCTCATTCATACGCTCCAGCGCCTTCGACGTACGCGCAAAAACTACCAAGCCACTAACGGGCCGATCCAACCGATGCACCGTGCCTAGAAACACATCTCCAGGCTTGTTGTATTCTCTTTTCACGTAGGTTTTTACCTTCTCCAGCAACGTTTCGTCGCCAGTCCGGTCGCCCTGAACCAACAGGCCCGGGTCTTTATTGACAATGATCAGGTGATTGTCCTCATATACCGGGACAAATCCTTTCTTTTTCTTCTTCATGACTATTAGGCAATCTTTTATTCTGTCTTCGTACCGCTCAAGTTTGCTGTAGCTTTTTAGTAAGCTTCATTCTCGTTCGGAAATTCCTGTGCCTTTACATCGTTCACGTAATTCCCTATAGCATCCGACATAATATCGTGTAAATCAGCGTATCTGCGTAAAAAACGAGGCTTAAACTCTTTTGTTATGCCCAGTAAATCATGTAATACCAGAATTTGCCCGTCGGCGTCAGGGCCCGCCCCGATCCCAATGGTCGGAATGGTGATGCTTTCGGATACTTTTTTGGTCAACGCAGCCGGAATTTTTTCCAGTACGACGCTAAAACAGCCAATTTCTTCGAGCATTTTAGCATCATCGATTAGCTTCTGGGCTTCCGATTCTTCTTTGGCCCGAACGGCGTAGGTACCAAATTTATAAATGGATTGCGGCGTTAAACCAAGGTGGCCCATAACGGGAACCCCAGCGCTCAAAACCCGAATAATCGATTCCCGAATCTCCAGTCCACCTTCCATTTTTACTGCGTGTGCTCCAGCTTCTTTCATAATCCGGATGGCCGAACGCAGGGCTTCGGAGGAATTCCCCTGGTAAGATCCAAACGGCAAATCAACCACCACCAACGCTCGTTTTACAGCTCTCACTACCGAAGCAGCGTGATAGATCATCTGGTCCAGCGTAATGGGCAGGGTTGTTTCGTGCCCCGCCATAACGTTGGAGGCCGAATCGCCCACCAGAATAATTTCTACTCCGGCTCCATCAACAATCCGAGCCATGGAATAATCGTAAGCTGTTAATGCCGAAATTTTCTCGCCTTTATTCTTCAGTTCCTGAATGACGTGCGTCGTAATGCGCTTGATGTCTGGGTTATGAACGGACATTTACTCGTGTGCAGTTACAAATAATACTATGCAATAAACAACTATAACCTAAGCAAAAAGATTCTGCTTATGGCCAACTTACTCCCTGTTGTTTTTGATTTGTTTTTACCGGGCAATTAACCAGCTTTCGGGATTCATGCGGCTGGTATTTTTCCAGACCTGAAACTGAACCTCCGAAACACCATCTTTATCGGTTGCGACGACGCCAATTGATTCGCGCGCTTTAACGCGTTGTCCGACGCCCACGGAGACACTTTTAAGCTTGGCGTAAACCGTATAATAATCGCCGTGCTGGATGGCAACAATATTTCCCATCCCGGTTACATAAGTTGTGTACTGCACCGTGCCGTCATAAACGGTACGTACAGCCTCGCCCGCGCTGGTCTGGATATCCACGCCCTGATTTTCCAGCATAACGCCTTTCAGGACGGGGTGTGGTTTACGCCCGAAGCGGTCGGAGATAAATCCGCGCGATACCGGCCAGGGCAACCGACTTTTCGAGGCGGCAAACGAAGTAGCCAAGGCAACCTCTTCGTCATTCAGTAGGGTGCTGCTTCGGGTGTCTGGCTTGCGGGTTGGGGCAGGAGCATCGGGGACGGCCTCTGCGGGTTTGGTTTCCGCAGGCTTGTTTTCAGCAATGTCTTCTGCTTTTCCTTCTTCGCGGGCTTTGGCCGCCGCCGCTGCCGCAGCGGCTTTTTCGCGGGCGATACGCTCTCGTTCGGCACGCTCACGCGCTAACCTTGCCAAACGTTCCCGCTCGGCACGCTCACGGATTTCCCGCCGAATCATGTCCGTAATGGCCGATTCCAACTGGTTCACCGCCCGCCGTCCTTCGGCTAGCTCAGTCCGCAAGTCCGACTCTTTTGCGACCAGCTCCTGCGCAACCCGGTTCTTTTCTTCTTTGAGGGTTTCCAGCCGCTTCGACTCGTCAATGCTGGTTTCCAACGTGGTTTGCTGCTGCCGCTTCTTACGCTCTGTTGCTTGTTTTTTTCCTAGAAGATCGCCCTGCACTTTCTCAATTTGCCGGACTTGCCCATGCCGGGCTTCTGAATATTGTTGCAGGTATTTGTACCGCGCAACCAGCTGATTAAAATTATCTGATGAAAACAGAAAACCCAGTGGATTTATTTGCCGCCGACGTTTATCGGCGTTATAGACCATTCCGGCGTATTCTTTCTTCAGCTTCTGCAAATCACTCTGAAGTTTTTCGCTTGCCTGCCGAAGCTCCCGAAGCTCCGAATTCATGAGCTTCACGTCTTCCGACAAGAGATTGATTTGCTTGGTTTGGGTCGTAATTTCCTGATTAAGTGCTTTTAACTGGCCGAGCGTTGCCTGCTTCTGCTTGGATGTCTGCTGTAGGATATTCCGAATTTGCGACATCTTTTGCAGGTTCTGCTTTTTTTCTTTTTCGAGTTGCTGGCGATTTCGCTGTTGGGCCTGTACTTCCGATGCCATGCATAGCCAGACCAACAGCGCAAGCAGGCTACTGAGTGTAACACGAAGTAAGTTTACGTTCTGACTACCTGACTGTATACAAGCTACCTGCACGAGAATATTACGCTTTTCACTACTCAAAAACACGATTCAACCGCCCTATCTCCTTCGATATTTTGCCGGAACATTAAATGGGAAGCCCGGATTTTTCTCCGTAAGTTCTACTTTGTTATGGCGAATTTGCAATAAAGTCTGGTAATAATGGCCATCACTGCCCGATTGATAATCCAAGGTGATTAGACTAGTGTATGGAAACAGGAAGTTATTGAGCGTCGTAAAGTCCTCGTAATCCAGCTTTAAGGTATTTTTAGTTGGCTGTTCTACTACGAGCAATTTTTTTAGCTTTCTGTTTTCCTCACCAATGTAATTCTCGACCATTACCTTTCCTTCCCGTTGGCGAAGCAACAAATAATCGCGTTCATTTTTAATTTTCTGCGCGGGATTCTGAGGCAATGGTAAATTTCCGATGACGAGTGACTGAACCAGGTCGTAATTCAGCGCAAAATTGAAACGTTGGCTTAGTTGGGGGTAGCTATATACCGAATATTCCCGGTGAATTTTATCCAGCACTACGATTGAATCACGCGTGATGATGGCCCGGGCCACTTCAATTCCAACACCCGATACAGAAAGCCAAATCAAGCTGTCCTTATTGATCCGCAGATTAACGTTGGCGTTGTTGATGTCCTGGTCCTTGCTCTTGAACGATACTTTCGATTTGGCAACCAGATACGTAAAATCAATCTGATCGACATTCAATTTAGGATCTACTGAACTGGCTGGCAGCGGAACAGCCAGGCTATCTTTTTTGAGCGGTGGCTGAATTGCTACCGTATCCTGCTGGGGCGGGGGCGGGGCATTGCGGAACATTTTCTGTTTCCGGCAACCTTCTGAGGTTAATAATACGATACTGCATAATAGCCCTAGCCAATAGTTATTCATAGATTCGTCCGGTTGCAATCTTCTTGTCCAGCCGGTCACTGGTTTCGCCTTTCTGTTTTGCTTTTTTCCACTGTTCGACGGCCTTCTCGCGTTCTCCCAACTGAAACAACACGTCGCCATAATGTTCAATTACCGTGCCGCTGGCGTTTTTCTCGTCCTGAAGTGCCTTTTCGAGGAATTGCCGGGCTTTGGTATAATCTTTCATGATGTACAAAACCCAGGCGTGCGTATCCAGATAAGTGGCATTGCTCTGATTTCGTTCCACCAGTCGTTCAGACATCTGGAGTGCCAACGGTAATTTTTCTTTCCGTAAAGAGAGAAAGTAACTGTAGTTATTTAGCACATGCTCATTGTTGGGATCTTCTTTCAGCGCCAGCTCATACGCCTCGTCTGATTTTTTGTGATCACCCAGGCCGTTATAAGCATCGCCCAGTTGTGCATTGATCCCGTTGAGGTATTTTGCCATGTCTGGATTTGAAGCGGATGAGAGCAGACGTTTGGCTTCTTCCAGGGACGAAACGGATTCCTGAAAGTTCTTTTTCGCGTAGTGAGCAAAGCCATTTGACAGCCAGAATAAGCCCTGATTGGGAAATACTTCCAGCGCCTGCTCAGAATGGACCAGCAAACTATCGAACTGATTCAGTTCCCCGTCCAGTTGCAAAATTGCCCCCCAAACCTCATAAACCGACTTATCAAGCTTAGCAGCCTGCACATAGTGGTTCCTAGCCCCGGCTTTATCGCCCTGCTGCATGAGCAGATCGGCGTAAATAATCTGGGATTTGGCGTCTTTAGGATTGGCCTTCACCAGATCCTGCGCCATTTTCAGACCGCTTTGTTTATCCCCTTCCTTACCCTCCGTCATTCTGATGTAGCTGGAAAGAATGCGTGCTTTCAGATCCGATTCCAGGTTAGGGTTCGAGAGAACGATATCAAGTTCCTGCTTACTCTTTTGTAAATCGCCTTTCCGACGATAAATATCAGCCAGCATAACGTGCGCCTGGGGCAGCTCCGCGTTAATTTTCAGCGCCCTTTGCAGCCAGTTAATTGCCTGATCTGTGCGTTCATTCGCAAGAAGCAACTCGGCGCCTTCTAGTAGGTAATCCGTTTCGCCGGGTTCCGAAGCAACCAGTTTTTCGGCTTCTTCGATGGCTTTTTCTACCTTGTTTTGTTTCAGGTAGATGCGCTGCTTTTGCCGCACAATCTCGTCATTTCGACCCAGCGACTTTTCCACCTGATCATACGCTTCCAGCGCTTTGTCGGGCTTATCGTTAAAGAGGTAGATTGCCGCTAGTTCAACGCCATATTCAATATTGTCGGGGCTTTTTCGGATCAGCTCTTCGTATAGTTTTTCAGCATCCGTATAGCGTTTTTGCTTAACGTACAGCTCTGCCAGCTGCAACACGTAGTATTTATTGGAGCCACCGTCCATTTGAACCGCTTTGGTAGCATAGGGGAGGGCTTTGTCGGCTTTGCCCTGCTTCATGTACGCCGTTGCCAGCGCGAACTGAGCCGCCGAATTTTCGGGGTGTAGCTGAATGACTTTTTCGAATTGTGGTATTGCTTTGGACGGCTCGTCCATCATCATGAACTTCATGCCTTCCGTGAAAACAGACTCTTCAACGCCGCGAGTCAGCGTATCTTTCTCCACCTTACTTTTCGCTTTTCGCGACTGAGCCTGTAGAGGCGAACTTCCCCAACCTAAAAGGCAATAAATTGCCATCAATAACCAGCCGTATTGTAGATATTTCACCGGGGATTTCATGCTGCCATATAGCTTACTGCCTCTCATCAATTTTGCTTACGTTCCAATGGGCGTCTATTTTCAAACGTCGTTGCTGGTGAGTCTATTGCAACATTTGTCTTATTCCTAGTTGTATTTTCAATTAGACAAAAATAGCTGAAAATAGCTGATTACTAAAAGTATTATTACACCACTGGTCGGGCAGTGAAATGATCAACCATTTCGTTGGGGTGAATTTCTAATACGTTTGCTAATACGAGCAGCACCAGGGTGCGGGAAGCCATTTTGCGGGGTATGCCAGCAATGGACGCAAAGCCATCCACCGTTATTCGTTCATGCTGATCCAAATGGTGCATCAGCGTGCGTTCTTTGTCGCCGTAGCTAAACCGAATGTTACGTGAAATTCGCTCGCCTTTCAGAATTTCGCGAACTTCTTTGCTGGCTTGAAGCGATTTATCCAATACACGCACGTAGGCTCGTTTTATGTCATTGACCGGGTCAACGACCACGTAATGAGGCTTTAATGGACTTTCCGGCACATCAATCAGCAAGACATCCCGCTCGCCTGGAATGGGAATCCGTTCGAGGCGGTATTCGATGGCGGGTGTGCAATATTTTTCGATAGCCCGAACAATCAGAAACTCATCTTCATCAATGTGTTTCAGGCCCTGGATGCTTTTGTCGTCCCCAATGCCGATCAGCAGCTTGCCGCCTTCGGTATTTGCAAACGCAACGATCTCGCGGATAATTCGTTCGGGATGATTGGACTTCAATTTGAACTCCAGATAGGTCCCCTCCCCCTGTTTCACCAGTTCTTTGAGTGCCCTGTACTCCATCCGTCTTGCGGGTATATAAGTCTCTTGCCCACTACGGGTGAGCATCGATTAAATGTACAATTTTTTTACTAGTAGAAGCGGACCCGTCTGATTTTTCCTGAATTTTAGGCTATATTCATAACCAGTTGCTTAGTCAAGCGGTTGTCTTTTTGCTTCTCCGATCTCTATACTAATAACACAAAAATGCTCATAAACGTTGTCATTGTGCTCATCACTTTTGGTTTGATGGAGGGTATTGCGTGGTTCACACATAAATACATTATGCACGGTTTTATGTGGCGCTGGCACCACTCACACCACAATCATCACCACGGTGTGTTGGAGAAAAACGATTTGTTTAGCGTCTTGTTTAGTCTGCTTGCAACTGCTACCGTGGTTATAGGTATGGAAGTAGCCTCGCTCTGGTTCTTAGCGCCCATCGGTATTGGTGTAACGCTCTACGGGGTCTTTTACTTTATCTTTCACGATGTCATTGTTCACCGACGGATTAAGGTAGGCTTCAAGGCGCAGCATCCTTACCTGAAACGCATCATTCGGGCGCACCACGTTCATCATAAGGTTCACGAAAAAAGCGGTGCCGAAGCCTTTGGCTTTCTCTACGCGGACAAAAAGTACAGAGCAGGCAATTCCATTCTTCAAAAAGAAAAGGCGCATCCTTCGTGGAATACGCCTTCAAAATAGCTTTGCTCTGGGGTTAATTGACTTAATATTCGTCTTCGTTAAAGAAGAAATCATCTTTGGTCGGATAATCGGGCCAAATTTCTTCAATACTTTCGTAGGGCTGACCATCATCTTCCAATTCTTGAAGATTTTCTACCACTTCGAGAGGCGCTCCCGAACGAATGGAATAATCAATTAACTCATCCTTGGTAGCCGGCCAGGGGGCATCTTCGAGATACGATGCCAATTCGAGTGTCCAATACATAGGCGTTCTTCTTTACGTATGACAACTTATTGTCGTTAGGAGTGCAAAAGTAAAAAAATATAAATATCCAAGAAGTTTTCGTGAAAATTCTTTACAAAAGTCCTTAGACGCTCTTATTAACCCTATTTTGCGTTTTTGTGTTTAGTTTACTTGCAAAACTATCTATGAAAAAAAATATCCGTCAAAAATGGGCTTTTAAGGAGGCTTAATCTTTCTAAAATCGATCAATGACTATTGAAATATGTGCCTTTTCGTTGGAATCTTGCCTGACAGCGCAGACCAGCGGGGCAAAACGAATTGAGCTTTGTGGTGGCGCAGCAGAAGGGGGTACAACGCCCAGCTCTGGCCTTATCGAATTAGCCCGGAATCGAACGCAAATCGATCTGTATGTTATGATTCGTCCACGCGGTGGCGATTTTCTGTATTCAGATACCGAATTTGAGGTGATGAAGCAGGATATCGAAAACGCTAAAAAGCTAGGTGCAAATGGGGTGGTTTTGGGTATTCTAAATCCCGATGGGACGGTTGATGAAACGCGCACCAGTGAGCTTATACGCCTGGCAAGTCCACTGGCCGTTACGTTTCACCGGGCCTTTGATGTAACACGCGACCCATTTGAAGCACTGGAAGCTATCATTCGTACAGGAGCCAAACGCATTCTTACATCTGGGCAGCAACCGTCAGCCGATAAAGGTGTCGATTTACTGGCCGCTTTGGTCAAACAGGCAGCTAGCCGGATTGAAATCATGGCCGGAGCGGGCGTTAGCGCCGGAAATGCGGCCCAGCTCGCCGCCACGGGCGTAGATGCCTTACACCTGACCGGGAAAGCCGTACGTCCTAGCCGGATGACTTACCGCCAACCAGCCGTTACAATGGCATCTGTTGCCGTTAACGAATATGAACTCGTTGAGGCTAGTGAGGACGTAATTAAAGCTGTTATGCAAGTAGTAGCATAAAAAAGCCCCGTCCTGGCGGACGGGGCTGCAAATAACATTTGCTCGCTTACCAGAAATAAGCGTAGAGGAATATAAGAATAAGTACAATCACGACAGAGCCAACTGCAAAGCTGGACGATGTGCGGAACATGCTTCCGTCAATGGCAAGGCCTTTCGAGCTTGGTTGCATCAGGCTCACCACGATCATAGCGGCTACACACACCAGAAAAACAATTCCCATCCGATCCAGGAACGGAATACCCGGCACCGTAAAATGCAGCGTAACCGCCAGCAGGAAGCCGCCAACAATGGCAATCATGGCTGCCGTTGAGTTTGTTTTCTTCCAGAAGAAACCCAGTGCGAAAGCAGCAAAAATACCCGGTGATACCAGACCAGTCATTTCCTGAATAAACTGGAAACCACCTTTTTTATCAATTCCCAGGAACGGAGAAATAACAATGGCCAGAATCATGGATACAATTACTACGTACCGTCCGATGCGAACTTGCGTTTTTTCGTCCGCATTTGCATTGATGTATTTTTTGTAGATATCCAGCGTAAAGATGGTCGAGATACTGTTGGCTTTTCCGGCGAGTGAAGCGACTACGGCTGCTGTCAGAGCGGCAAACGACAGCCCTTTTAAGCCCGCTGGTAGCAGGTTCAGCAGTACGGGATAGGCGTTATCAGGATTCAGTTCGCCACCCTTCATCATTTCCGTCTGGAACAAGCCTTGTTGGTATAACGTATAAGCAGCAATCCCCGGCAAAATAACGATTACCGGCATCAGCAGTTTCAGGAAAGCGGCGAACAGCAAGCCTTCACGCGCAGTCTTCAAATCGGCACCAAGGGCACGTTGGGTAATGTACTGGTTACAGCCCCAGTAGTTCAGGTTCACAATCCACATCCCGCCAATAAGCACGGATAATCCAGGCAGCGAGGCATAGTGCGGATGGTCTTTCGGGAAAATCATGTGAAAGTGGTCCGGTACATTTTTCAGCATCAGCTCAAAGCCTTTACCAACTCCTTCTGAGTTGAACTGCTCCGAAACCATGCCTAAGGCCAGATACGTAGTCGCCAGACCGCCCAAAACCAGGAAGAATACCTGAATAACGTCTGTGTAACCGATTACCTTCATACCGCCCAGCGTAATGATAACGGCAAATACAGCCAGTGCGATCATGCAAAACGTAAAGTCCAGATCCGAGATAGTACTAACCGCCAGCGCCCCGAGGTACAAAATGGACGTCAGGTTGACGACGATGTACAAAAACAGCCAGAAAATAGCCATGATCATACTAACGGTGCTGTTGTAACGCTGCATCAGAAACTGAGGCATCGTGAAGATGTGATTCTTTAGATAAATCGGCATGAAGAAAACAGCCACAACAATCAGCGTGGCCGCAGCCATCCATTCATACGTAGCAATTGCCAAGCCCATTGAAAATCCGTTTCCGGATGCTCCAATAAATTGTTCAGCCGAGATATTGGATGCAATTAGCGAAGCGCCGATGGCCCACCACGTTAAAGAGCCTTCTGCCAGGAAAAAGTCAGTAGAGGATGTTTCTTTTGTCTTTTTTTGTCGGTAAATCCAGTAACCATACGAGGCTACAATGATGAAATAAATAAAGAAAACAACGTAATCCAGGGTTTGTAGTTTTTGCATGACCTCAACAGCGGTGAGTAAGTGTAGCAGTATTATTTTGACCCGAAAGATAACAATTTACAGATAGATTAATGAGGTATAAATGCAGGCTTACAAAATAATAGTGCGGTTGTGATGAATAAAGACTCTATCATTCAGCACGAGTTTCAGCGCTTTTGATAAAACCAGCTTTTCGACGTCACGGCCTTCAGTAGCCATATCGCCGGCTGTTTGGCGGTGGTGTACTTCTTTGACGTCCTGCGCAATGATCGGTCCTTCATCAAGGCTGTTGTTCACAAAGTGTGCCGTAGCGCCGATAATCTTTACGCCTCGCTCATACGCCTGCCGGTACGGATTGGCTCCAATAAAGGCCGGCAGGAACGAGTGGTGAATATTGATGATGCGATTCAGGTAATGGCCTACAAAATCCGGTGTAAGTACCCGCATGTATTTGGCCAGTACGAGGTATTCCGGCTGGTAGATGGCGAGTGTACGCAAAATGGCCTCTTCGTGCTCTTCGCGGCTTTTGTGCTCATGCGAAATGTAGTGGAACGGAATGCCAAATTTGCTAACCAACGGTTGCAGGGTGTTATAGTTGCTTACTACCGCTAAAATATCTGCATCCAGCTCGTCGAAAGCGTAGCGAATGAGCAATTCAGCCAGGCAATGGTGCTCTTTCGTTGCAAAAACTACAATATTCTTTTTCTTTTTTGGATTTATCCGTAGGTTAATGCCCGCAGGCAGTGTTTCCTGTAATTCTTGCAGCAAACCAATGGCGTTTAACTCGCCTTCAAATTCAGTTCGCATGAAGAATTGTTGGTCATTACTAACATATTCATCGTTTCGGATGATATTCAGATTATGTTTGTAAAGAATGCCAGTAACAAGGTGAATCAGACCCGTACTATCGGGGCCATCCATAAGCAAAATATGCCGGGTCGCGGTTACCATGTAAAAGGTTTATTTAAAAACTAGCGGTAAATGTAGTAAAACCATGCTTCAGACTGTCTGCTTAACTGGCAGTCAATTCAGCCGCCAGAAAAGAATTTTAATCATTTGTCAGGAAATTATGCTTTACTAATGGTTGAATAAATGAAAAGTACTTAAGTTTAGTCACTCTTGAATCAATTGTACAGCTTTGGAACCTATTCTCACTAGAGCCAAACCAAAATTATTAATTGAAATTGCTTGGGAAGTTTGTAACCAGGTAGGGGGTATTTATACCGTTATTCGGTCCAAAGTACCTTCGATGGTCGAGAAATGGGGCGACGATTACGTGTTGTTAGGGCCTTATTTTCCGCAAAAAGCAACGATTGAGCTAGATCCTATCACGCACGATGACGGTACCGAAATTGGCCACATCGTTCAGTTGATGCGTAGTAAAGGCTTTGAGGTACAATACGGATATTGGCTAGTTACCGGTAAACCACGCGTTGTACTGTTTGATTTACAAAGTATTAGTCAGGAGCAGCTTAATCGGGTTAAATACCTGCTTTGGGAACATCATCGCATTTCAACACTGAACGTTGAAGATCTGGTTAACCAGGTGGTAACATTTGGTGAAATGATCCGCATCTTCCTGACAGACCTGGCCAACGAATACGCCCGGAAGCTGGATATTGCCGCGCATTTCCACGAATGGATGGCCAGCAGTGGCCTACCAGAGCTTCGACGGGACAATGTAAAGGTCGCTACAATTTTCACAACGCACGCCACCATGCTTGGTCGCTATCTGGCCATGAATGTCGGCGGGTTTTACGGAAAGCTTCCCTTTTTTGACTGGGAGCGCGAAGCAAAACATTTTAATGTCGAGGCGCAGGCTACTATCGAGCGGTTGGCTGCCCAGCAGTCCCACGTTTTTACAACGGTCAGCGATGTTACGGCGCAGGAATGCGAAGTTTTTCTAGGTCGCGTTCCCGATCTTATTCTTCCGAATGGCCTTAACGTCATGCGCTTTACAGCGGTTCACGAGTTCCAGAACCTGCACGTCAAGCACAAAGCCCGGATTCATGAGTTCGTGATGGGCCACTTCTTCCAGAGTCATTCTTTTGATCTGGAGAAAACGCTCTACTTCTTTACGTCGGGTCGGTATGAGTTCAGTAACAAGGGCTATGATCTAACGCTTAAAGCCTTATCCCTGCTGAACGCCAAGATGCAGGAAGCAAACATGGACATGACGGTTATTATGTTCATGGTGACGAAACAGCCCTTTCATTCCATTGATCCGGAGGTTTTGCACAGTCGCGCTTTGCTGGATGAGATTCAGGAAACCTGCAAGGCCATTGAGCAGCAGGTTGGCAACCGACTCTTTCACGAAGCCGCATCGAACGACGATATCAAGTTGCCCGACCTTAACGATTTTGTGGATGAATACTGGCGATTGCGCCTCCGCCGGACGGTTCAAAGCTGGAAGACACACAAACTACCCCCGTTTGTCACGCATGATTTAGTGCAGGAAGACGACATGGTACGGTATATTCGGGAGCTTAACCTGGTTAATAATGCCGATGACCGGGTAAAAATCGTTTACCACCCGGATTTCATTTCGTCAACCAATCCACTTTTCGGACTCGACTACGGCCAGTTTGTTCGCGGCTGTCACCTGGGCATTTTCCCTAGCTACTACGAGCCTTGGGGTTACACACCGCTGGAATGTGTAGTACGCGGAATCCCGACGGTAACCAGCGACCTTTCCGGCTTTGGTGACTTTATCATGCAGATCATGCGTGATTATGAGAACCGGGGAATTTATGTGGTTAACCGTAAATCGCAAAGTTTCAACGAGGCTGCTGATCAACTAGCGAATATTCTGTTCCGCTTTGTGCGTCTTTCCCAACGGGATCGGATTGCCCAGCGCAACCGCGTTGAAAATATATCTGACGTTTTCGACTGGACCAACCTGCGCTCTTACTACGACACCGCGCACGACCTGGCTCTAAAACGGAAGAAACCTTAAAATACCAGCCAAAAGGCGATGAATGCTCCTCTTATCAGACACGCATTCATCGCCTTTTGGTTTTGGTTTACAAGCTACAAGCATAGGTGCTTTCATAGCCAGGAAACCCAGGCGATGTGGTGCCGCCCACGCTAATGACCCGATCCAGTCGAAGCTTTTCTCCGCTTGCCAGACTTATGTACTCTTCGCCGTCTTCGGTGGTTACTTCACGAATAACGGCATCCTTCTTATAGTATTCTTGCAGGTCTGTCAGAAACTCAATGCGTACGAATTTCTTTTGCTGCGCTACCGCGCTGATGTAATCAAAAAAAACGCGATCTATAGGCTGGTAGGAGGGAGCAGACTGATTCATGGCTTTCGTCGGTTATATTCACTCATAAAACGACAATAGACTGCCTTTTGATTCCATAAAAACAAAAAGGTCCACCAAGCGTACTTGGTGGACCTTTTAACAGTATAAATTTTGTCAATCAAGCGTTGATAGTTCTTTCTGGAATTCCGTTAAGATGACTTCTTTCATGGCAATCTTCCGCTTTTGCGTGTTGATTTTGTTCATTGCCATTTTATCAGCCTCTTCGTTATAACCCGTTGGTTCCATATTACTCATGGCCAGCGATAGGTCGCTTTTCTCACGCCGAACAAGGTATTCCATCTCCCGAATCTTTGTCCGCAGTTGCTCACTTTTGCTTTTCAGTTCAAAGGCGGGATACTTGCGTGAAATTACGCGGGCCAGATAGTTCAACTCAAAAATCTTATCACAGGCCGACCGGAAACGCTCGGAGACTGCTTTATCGACCAGTTTGAACGGAATCTTGATTTCTTTCCACTGATTCAGCAGTGTTTTGGCTCGTTCAGCAGCTACTGTAATGTCCTCTGCTTTTGCGAGCTTTTCGGCTTCGTCAGCCATTTTCATCTGCTGCTCAACGCGCGGATCGATCCGAACTTTCGGTTCAATGCCGCGGGCCAGATTGTATTTATCGAAAATGGTTTTAGTTGCCTTCCGGAAACGCTTCAGCAACTTGCCGGAACGTTTGAGCGGAATCTCGCCAACTTCACGCCATTCGTTATTTAAGGTGCGAACCAGCTGATAGCCTTCGTTAAGCGCTCTTGTGTAACGCTCTTCCGGGCTAACAGGATGCGGGCGCGGCGTATAGCCACCTTCCCGGTTATAAGCAGACCGTTCAGAAGTTCCATTAGCCACATTAATCGGACGGCTACGTTCGGCGTAGATAATAGTTCGAACCGCTTTTTCAACCTGTTCGATGATCTTATCGTACTTATCAATACGCTCCTGAATGATCTTATTTTGTTCATTGAAGAAATCACGACGGCGCTGAAAAAAACCATCGAGAGTAGCCTGAAAGCGCTCTTCAATGGTTGCGTCCTGCTCACGATCAACCGGGCCGGTCTTTATCCATTTGGTTTTAACCTCCTGAAGCAAATCGGCGGTCTCTTTCCATTCCGTGCTATCAGCTATCGCTTCTGCTTCGGCCAGCAGCGCGCGTTTTATCTCCAGATTCTTTAACTGATTGTTATGAATCAGCTCGACAAGAACCTTTTCGAGTGCGTCAAGACGTTCTAGCAGGGGCACGAAATTGCCAATCGCGTCGAAACTAAGCAGTTTTTTCCGCAGCTGTACCAGCTTGGTCAGGTAGGAGCCTTTGTTCTGGGCTTCTTCTATTTCCTGCTCTAGCTGGTGCGCTTTATTCTCTGCAATAGCGAACCTGTTTTTGAAATAATCCAGTGCTTCCTGCTCCGTACGTTTTACTTCTCCGATTTGCCGATCCGGATAGCCGAGGTAGCCCGATAAGAATACCTTTCCGTCTTTGACGTAACCGTATTCGTCTACCAATTGAGCCTGTTCCATTTTTTACTCTGCGTTAAGGCTAAGCTATGGGTTAAAATTGTGATATTTGTCCCATACAAATGTATGCAAAATAATGAGCCAAGAAACGATTATATTCTCCATGGCGGGTGTCAGTAAAATTATCCCGCCGAATCGACAAATCCTAAAGAATATTTACCTTTCCTTCTTTTACGGTGCCAAAATCGGCGTTTTAGGCTTGAACGGTTCCGGTAAATCTACCCTGTTGCGCATCATTGCGGGCATCGATAAGAGTTACCAGGGAGAGGTTGTTTTCTCGCCTGGATACTCCGTGGGTATGCTGGAACAGGAGCCACAACTTGATCCGAACAAGACGGTAAAGGAAGTCGTTGAAGAGGGCGTTCAGGAAATTGTCGATCTGCTGAAGGAATTTGACCAGATCAACGAAGCCTTTGGTGATCCCGACGCCGACTTCGACAAACTAATTGCCAGACAAGGAGAGGTGCAGGAAAAACTCGACAACCTAAACGCCTGGGAGCTGGACAACCGCCTCGAAAAGGCTATGGATGCCTTGCGTTGCCCGCCCTCCGATGCGCTGGTTGCCAACCTCTCCGGAGGTGAAAAACGCCGCGTGGCCCTGTGCCGCCTGCTCTTGCAACAACCCGATGTCTTGCTGCTTGATGAACCAACCAACCACCTGGATGCTGAATCTGTATTATGGCTGGAAGAACACCTGCGCCAGTACACGGGAACGGTCATCGCTGTTACGCACGACCGGTATTTCTTAGATAATGTTGCTGGCTGGATTCTGGAACTGGATCGCGGTGAAGGTATCCCCTGGAAAGGCAATTATTCATCCTGGCTAGAGCAGAAACAAAATCGTTTGGCCAAAGAAGAAAAGCAGGAATCGAAGCGGCAGAAAACCCTACAGCGCGAGTTGGAATGGGTAAAAATGGCTCCGAAAGCCCGGCAGGCCAAGTCCAAAGCCCGTTTGGGTGCCTACGAGAAACTGCTGAGCGAAGACATGAAGCAGAAGGAAGACAAACTGGAAATCTTCATTCCGGCAGGACCCCGTCTGGGGGCCAAGGTAATCGAGGGCCACGGTGTTTCCAAGGCGTTCGGCGATCGGCTACTTTTCGAAAATCTGGAATTTCAGTTGCCTCAAGCGGGGATTGTCGGTATTATCGGGCCAAACGGAGCGGGTAAAACAACCTTATTTAAACTCATTACGGGTAACGAACAACCTGATGCGGGTACTTTTGAGGTGGGAGAAACCGTTAAGTGGGCTTACGTCGATCAGGGCCACGACAACCTCGATCCGAATAAAACGGTTTTTGAAACCATTTCCGGTGGTAGCGAATGGGTGATCTTAGGAGGTAAACAAGCCAATGCCCGTGCCTACGTGAGCCGCTTTAACTTTACGGGCTCGGATCAGGAGAAGAAAATCGGCACTCTTTCGGGTGGTGAACGCAACCGCGTACACCTGGCCATGACCCTGAAAGAAGGGGCAAACCTGCTGCTGCTTGATGAACCAACCAACGACCTGGATGTCAACACGCTCCGGGCGCTGGAAGAAGGTTTGGAAAACTTTGCCGGATGCGCGGTTGTTATCTCTCACGACCGTTGGTTCCTAGATCGTGTGGCTACGCACATTCTGGCTTTTGAAGGAGATTCACAGGTCTACTGGTTTGAAGGTAACTTCTCCGAATACGAAGAGAACCGGAAGAAACGCCTGGGAAGTGATGCTACTCCGAAGCGGATCAAATATAAAAAACTGGTTTAACGGAAACGGTTGTGGTTTAAGGCCATGATTCTTCTTAAACCGCAACCTTAACATAAACGTATGTACGGCTACTTCAACGGTACCATTCTCCCTGTCGAGCAAATGGCAGTGGGTGTCACAGACCTTAGTTTGTTACGCGGTTACGGTTTGTTCGACTATTTCCGGACCTACAACGGCCGCCCTTTTCAGTGGGATTGGTATTGGGAACGCTTTACCAACTCGGCGGCAAAACTCCACATGTCTTTACCCATCGAAAAGGATGAAGCCTATCAGGTTGTCATGGAACTGCTCGAGAAAAGCGGTGGTATAGACATGAGTTTCCGGTTTATTCTGACGGGTGGCTACAGCCTGGACAGTATCACAGTAAGCCAGCCGAACCTGCTTTTTATGGCTGAAGAGCTTCCCCCTCATAACCCGAATCAGTACGAAACCGGCATTAAAGTTATTCTGGATGAATATGTACGGGAGATGGCGGAGGTAAAAACTACGGATTACAAGCGGGTTATCTTACTAGCTCAAGCCATTCGGGCGGCCCGGGCCGTGGATATTCTGTACCATAAAGATGGTGAAATCAGTGAATTAAGCCGAAGTAACTTTTTTATCTTAAAAGGAAACCGACTTATTACGCCTAATCGCAATATCCTCCACGGCATCACCCGCCGGACGGTCTTGCACTTGGCCGAAGCTGATTTTGAGGTTGAAGAGCGCCCAGTTTTACTCTCGGAGCTTTACGATGCCGATGAGGCTTTTACGACCAGCACAACCAAGAAAGTGTTGCCCATCACCCAAATTGGCGATTTCACCATTGCAGATGGTAAACCCGGCGAACGGACTAAATACTTGTTGGAGCAGTTTGAAGAACTCGTTAATAATTGGTGAAGCGAAAAGCAACAGGAAACAGGTTATAAAGCTTGTTTCCTGTGCTGGCTTTAGTCTTTGTATATCTTCACTTCTGATACGCCGTCTGCCTTAATAAAACCCCGGTACATGCCTTCCGAGTTGAAGGGCATGGCCACGTTTCCTTTTCGGTCGAGTGCAATCACGCCGCCTTCGCCTTTCCGATCAACGAGTTTTTTCATCACAACTTCGTTGGCGGCCTTCTGCACGTTATACCCTTTATACTCCATTAAAGCGGAGATATCGTAGCCCACCACCGAGCGGATAAAATACTCCCCGTGACCCGTTGCCGAAACTGCACAGGTTTCATTGCTGGCGTAGGTGCCAGCGCCAATGATGGGTGCATCGCCCACACGACCATACCGCTTGTTGGTCATGCCGCCCGTTGAGGTTCCCGCTGCCAGGTTGCCATATTGATCTAGCGCCACGCAACCCACCGTCCCGTATTTTTTCCCTTCTACAAAAATTTCATCATCTACCACTGCGCCGGTTGTATCCCTGGCTGAATGATCCAGCTCCACCCGTTCTTCCTTGATGGCTTCCTGCAAGGCGTTCCAGCGAGCTTCGGTATAAAAATAAGCCGGTTCTACTAGCTCTACGCCTTGTTTCTGCGCAAATTCCTCAGCTCCTTTTCCGATCAGCATGACGTGTTCGGATTTCTCCATCACTTTACGAGCCGCCGTAATCGGGTTTTTGATGTTTGTTACCCCCGCAATTGCTCCGGCCATGCCTGTTTTTCCGTCCATGATCGAGGCATCCAACTCATTTTTACCTTCGTGTGTAAAAACGGCGCCCTTTCCTGCATTGAACAAAGGCGAGTCTTCCATAACGTGAATCGCTGCTTCGACGGCATCCAGACTGGTACCGCCTTTTTTTAGCACGGCATACCCTGCCTCAAGTGCCTGCGTTAGAGCTGCTCGATAGCCTTTTTCTTTTTCAGGCGTCATGTTTTTGCGGGTAATAGTCCCCGCTCCGCCGTGAATGACGAGGGTAATTTTGTTCTTGTAATCCTGAGCGTTGAGCATAAATGATAAGCTAAGACCCACCAGAATTAAGACCAATTTCTTCATGGATTGTTTGTTGATGAATAGGGAATAACAGGCAAAAACAGCCCTATTTTTCATTATGCAGCGCAAATGGCTGGTCGTTGGATACCCAGGATAGCCACTTGTTCTGCGCTTTCATGACTTGTTCGATGACATCGCGCACGGCACCCTGGCCGCCCCCTTTTGGTGAGATGTAATTACAAACCGCCTGAATTTCATCAACGGCATCAGCAGGGCAGGTGCTTAGTAGATTGGGGCGTCTCAATACAGGGAAATCTGGAATATCGTCGCCCATGTACAGCACTTCTTCCTCACTGATTTTGTGCTGGTTCAGATAACCCAGATAAGCATGAATTTTCTGGTCGGTTGGGCCTCCCATCATCACATCCTTGATTTTCAGGAACTCCAGCCGCTTCCGAACACCCACCTGACTGCCAGCCGAAAGAATGGCCACCCGATAACCCGAAAAAATGGCCCGCTCGATGGCATACCCATCTTTAATGTTGAAAGTCCGGTATTGCTCACCCGATTCCAGCGCGTTGACAGATCCGTCGGTCATTACGCCATCAACATCAAAAATAAAGGTTGTAATCTGTTTAAATCGCTCCTGAATTGCTGTCATGCCGAGTTTTTCTTAGCCCAATAATCGTTTACTCAAAAATACGATTTATATCGTTTGGAGAAGGAAAAGCTAACTTCTTAGTAATTCAATTGCGTACCGTTTCTGAATGCTGTCGGTCATCACTTCGTATAATTCCAGCCATTCCGGTTTGTTGGCCAAATACTCCAGATGCATATCCAGCACACTTAAATCGCCGCGCCGCGCCGGACCTGTCTGCACCAGGGCGGGATGCTGCACCGATAAGGCTTTACGGACAGTTTCGCGAATAAGTGGTTTCAGCAGGTCAAAATCAAGAGTCTCGGTATCCGTAATGTCCTTGGCAACGCCCAGCAGGTAATTGGTAAAATTACAGGCAAAAACGGCGGCTACGTGCAACACCCTACGCTCCTGTGAATTAACTAGATAGACAATTTTGCTCATTGTTTGCCCTAAGGCTACCAGGATTTCTTCCGTCTCTTTGTCGCTGGCTTCAAGGCAGAGGGGCAACTCCTCAAAACTGATCGGATCGGTACTTTTACTGAAGGTTTGCAAGGGGTAAAAAACACCCGTCCGTAGGGTCACATCACTATAAATTTCAGCCCATTTTTGCAGACTATCCAGACTTATACCCCCAGACGTATGCACCAGAATGGCACTTTCGGGGAGTACAAGCTGTTTGACAACCTCCTCGATGGCGTCATCAGGAACGGCCAGAACAAATAAATCCGCTACGCTTTCGTCAAAATTCAGATCAGGATTCAGACGGGCATCATAAAGCATTGACACCAGCCGACGCGCGTGCTGCGGATCACGACTGTATACTTCTGCAACGTGATGTCCGGCAGTTTCGACCGCGACTGCCATATGCAAGGCAACATTCCCAGCTCCGATAAAGGCTATCTTCATACTATGTAGGTAAGCTTGAATTCAAAATGACCAATTAGTACGCCAAAAATAAATTGTTCTATTTACGCCCAAGGTAAGCAATTTATAATCAGTCTGATAAAACAGGCTTATTATTGCCTATAAACCATAAATTACCTGTACCCTCCCAGTTTTTAGCGAAAAAGTTTAGCCCTGTTCCTGTTCGCGCTCAACGACTTTACATAAACCTTATGCTCATAAAGTTCAACAAAAGCCCGATGTTGTTGTTCTTCCGATGCCCACTTGTTTAGGACCTGTTCATGTTAAGCAAGAGTTGTCGGTAAAATAAAGGCTATGGAAATCATTATTTTGGTCGCTTACAGTTTAGCGCTGACTTTGTTATTTATTTATACGCTTGGCCAATTAAGTCTGATTGTTAGCTACATACTCCACAAAAAGCGCCGTGAATCGCATTTTAAAGGATTTATGGCTAAGTCAGCCGAGCAGCTTCCGGTAGTAACGGTCCAACTCCCTATTTACAACGAGCTTTACGTAGCCGAGCGACTGATCGATGCGGTTTGCGCCCTAAGTTATCCGCATCAGAAGCTGGAAATTCAGGTTCTGGATGACTCAACTGACGAGACGGTAGAAATCATTACGCGAAAAGTAGCTGAATATAAAGCGCGTGGCATTGACATTGCGCACATTCGCCGACCAGACCGAAAAGGGTTTAAAGCCGGTGCACTGGCATACGGAATGGAACGCGCCAAAGGGCAGTTCATGGCTATTTTTGATGCCGATTTTATGCCGGATCCAGACTTTTTGCTAAAAACTATTCCTCATTTTGAAGATACCAAAGTTGGTATCGTTCAAACGCGCTGGACCCACCTAAATGAAAACTATTCCATCCTGACGCAGCTTCAGGCTTTTGGCTTAAACGCGCATTTCTTTATTGAGCAGGGCGGGCGTAATTCGGAAGGTTATTTCATGAATTTTAACGGAACGGCGGGCGTCTGGCGCAAAAGCACCATCCAAGACGCAGGCGGCTGGAGCAGCGATACGTTGACGGAAGATTTGGACCTGAGTTACCGCGCCCAGTTGAAAGGCTGGCAGTTTGTTTACCGCGAAGACATTGGCTCACCCGCTGAGTTGCCAGTCGCCATGAACGCCCTGAAATCGCAGCAATACCGCTGGATGAAAGGTGCCGCCGAATGCGCCAGAAAATTGATTGGTCGCGTAATGACCGCTGCCCATGTGCCTTTTCGCATTAAACTACACGCCTTTTTTCACTTGCTGAGTAGCTCCACGTTTATTCTGGTGTTCGCCATGGCTGTTCTGAGTGTTCCGATATTATACCTGCAAATCATGCACCCGGAATATAAATCCGTGTTCCAGTGGATGAGCTTTTTTCAAATTAACTTGCTGATTCTCTTCTTATTTTACGGTATTCCTTTCTGGCTCGAGCACCGCCAGAAAATGAGTAAGCTTGGTTTTTATTTCCCCATGTATTCGGCCCTGATGATGGGTCTGTCCTTGCACAACACCATTGCCGTTCTGGAAGGCTTTATGGGGCGGAAGACGCCGTTTGTTCGTACGCCGAAGTTTAACGTAAAAGCCGTTGGAGATCTGTGGCAGGGAAATAAATACCTGACGCTTGACCTCAGCCCTTCTTTAAACTGGCTGACAATTACGGAAGGTCTTATGGTTCTTTATTTTCTAACTGGCATTGCCATGGGTCTTTATTTTGGTCAGTATGGAATGTTGTTTTTCCATATCCTGCTGACGGTCGGATTCGGTCTGGTTTTTTTCTATAGCCTGGCCCATGCACAACGGCAAAATCAACCGATATAACATAGAAAACCCGCAAAGCCTTTCGACCTTGCGGGTTTTCTATATACTTCAAGCCTGATTACAAGTGAATTGCTTCACCGTAGGCCACTTCAGTAGCATCCTTAATGGCTTCTGACATGGTTGGGTGGGGGTGAACGGTTGTCAGGATTTCGTGTCCTGTTGTTTCCAGGCGGCGAGCCGCAACAACCTCGGCAATCATTTCGGTCACGTTTGTACCGATGAAGTGAGCGCCTAACCATTCGCCGTATTTTTTATCAAAAATAACTTTGACAAAACCTTCCGGTGCACCAGCCGCTTTGGCTTTACCCGAAGCTGAGAACGGAAATTTACCCACCAAAATATCGTAGCCTGCTTCGCGGGCTGCTTTTTCGGTAAAGCCTACCGATGCAATTTCTGGCTGACAGTAGGTACAACCCGGAATGTTGTTGTAATTAAGCGGCTCAACGTGCGGCTGACCGGCAATTTTTTCCACGCAGATAATAGCCTCTGCCGACGCCACGTGCGCCAATGCCTGTCCTTTGGTTACGTCACCAATGGCGTAGTAACCCTCTACGTTTGTGCGGTAATAATCGTCAGTTACAACTTTGCCTCGGTCAAGTTTGATACCAACTTCTTCCAGACCGACGTTTTCGATGTTAGCGACAACACCCGCCGCCGACAATACTACATCTACA
Source organism: Tellurirhabdus bombi (assembly GCF_021484805.1). Lineage (NCBI taxonomy): Bacteria > Pseudomonadati > Bacteroidota > Cytophagia > Cytophagales > Spirosomataceae > Larkinella > Larkinella bombi. The sequence goes on from NZ_CP090557.1 coordinate 1,452,637, forward strand.
TCAAACGTCTTTTCTCCATCCGGCGTTTTCACGAAAACCTTGCAGCCTGTGCCGCTGGTATCTACTTTCGTTACTTCGGATTTTGTGAAGATATCAATGCCGATTTTTTTGTATTGCTTCGCCAGTTCTTTCGAGATTTCCTCGTCTTCAACCGGCACCACATTCGGCAGGAATTCAACGATGGTTACTTTCGTACCCATGCTGGCGTAAACGTACGCGAATTCAACGCCGATAGCGCCTGAACCAATTACCAGCATTGTTTTTGGCTGGGTAGCCAACGACATGGCTTTGCGGTACTCAATCACTTTTTCGCCATCGATGGGGACGGCTGGCAGTTCGCGGGCACGGCCACCAGTGGCAATAATGATGTGCTTGGCTTCGTAAGTAGTTGCTTTACCGTCTTTATCGGTTACTTCAACTTTCTTACCGGGTTTCACTTTTCCGTTACCCGCCAAAACATCGATTTTATTTTTCCGCATCAGGAAGTTTACGCCTTTGCTCATGCTATCGGCAACACCCCGACTCCGCTTGATAACGGCTGTAAAATCAGGCTTTGCTTCACCCGATATTTCTATGCCGTAATCTTTCGAATGTTTGATATATTCAAAAACCTGTGCACTTTTTAAAAGAGCTTTCGTCGGGATACATCCCCAGTTCAGGCAAATACCTCCGACACTTTCGCGTTCTACCACGGCCGTTTTCAGACCGAGTTGCGACGCACGAATAGCGGCTACGTAGCCTCCCGGCCCGCTACCGATAACGATTACATCGTATTGTGATGCCATTGTTTAGTAGTGAAGAATGAAAAATGAAAATGAATCGTTTGCATACCAAACAGGACTCATTCAGAAAACACAAAGTTAGACTGAAAAGTTGATTATCATACCGTGAGCTATAAGTTCACTATCTTTGCAGTTCTAATGAGTTATTCGCTCATTCACAATTCACTCATTCACCATTATGACGACCGACCAATTAAAGGACGTGAGGGCCAGAGTAGAGGCCTTGAGGGGGTATCTTTGACTACGATAACAAGAAAGAACAGCTAGCTGATCTGGAACAACGTACAGCCCAACCCGAATTTTGGGGCGATGCCGAAGGAGCCGAAAAAACCATGAAGCAAATTCGCTCACTCAAAGGCTGGACGGGTGATTTTGAGCGCACGGAAAAGCAACTGGAAGACCTGGAAACACTCCAGGAATTTCTGGAAATGGGCGAAGGGTCTGAAGGCGAGATCGAAGCCGAATACCAAAATATGCTGGCCACGCTGGAAGAAGTTGAGTTGAAAAAAATGCTCAGCAACGAAGAAGACCAGCTTAGCGCCATTCTCGAAATCAACTCCGGTGCGGGTGGTACCGAAAGCCAGGACTGGGCCGAAATGCTCTACCGCATGTATTTGATGTGGAGCGAAAAACACGGCTACAAAGTCAAACAGGTGGATTACCAACCGGGTGACGGTGCCGGAATTAAATCGGCAACGCTGGAAGTGGAAGGTCCATTGGCCTACGGCTACCTGAAATCAGAAAATGGGGTTCACCGGCTGGTGCGGGTTTCGCCGTTTGACGCTAATGCCCGTCGGCATACTTCGTTTTCGTCAGTTTATGCCTATCCGTTAATTGATGATTCCATTGAGATTGAAGTCAATCCGGCGGATATTGATTGGGATACGTTTCGATCAGGCGGAGCAGGTGGACAGAACGTAAACAAGGTAGAAACGGCTGTACGGCTGCGGCACCGACCTTCTGGCCTCATTATCGAGTGTCAGCAGGAGCGGAGCCAGTTGCAAAACAAAGAGGTAGCCATGCGCCTGTTAAAATCAAAACTCTACCAGATTGAGGTGGAGAAGCGCAACGCCGCCCGGGCCGAAATCGAAGCCGGAAAGAAAAAAATCGAGTGGGGTTCTCAAATACGGAGCTACGTCCTCGACGACCGCCGGGTAAAAGATCACCGCACGGGGTATCAAACTTCCAACACGGAAGCTGTGTTGAACGGCGACCTGGATGCTTTTATCAAATCTTACCTGCTCATGCAGGATTGATTTTTGCGTTAACAACGGACTTGAAGCGGACTTTAATAGCCTGCTTTAAGTCCGTTGTTTTTTTAGATGGCCTATCTTGGGAAAATAACGATTCACTATGCTTCCGGTTTTCAAATTGTCAGATGGTCCCGTTCCTTTGTTAGCCTTTCACGGCATTGGTCAGGATCATCGTGCTTTTAAACCGCTAGCTCAGGAATTGGCAGGACGATACGCTATCTATGCTTTCGACCTATTTTTTCACGGTGCCCAAACGTCTAAAATTGCCGATGGCGTACTGACAAAGCAAGCCTATCGCCAGATTATCCAGTCTTTTTTACAAGACTATCAGATTGAGCAGTTTTCGGTAATTGGCTTTAGTATGGGGGGGCGGTTTGCTCTGGCCACTGCCGAAGCGTTTCCCGACCAAACGAATGAGCTGATTTTACTGGCACCCGATGGCATTACCATCAGTCCGTGGTACACGCTGGCGACAAGTACTCTTTCGGGCAGACGGGTTTTTCGTTATTTTCTGAATCATATGCCGCTGCTGCACCGGGTCGGACAATTTTTTTTATCCCTTGGAGTGATTAATCGCAGTGCTCTAAAATTTGCAGAAAATACGTTGGCCACTACCGAGCAGCGCGAACTGGTTTATAATTCCTGGGTGTATTTCCGGGAGATGCAATTTAATCATCGAAAATTAAGCACGACCTTCAACCAGCGTTCAATGCGCTTACGGTTTTATGCGGGTTACTTCGACCAAATTCTACCGGTCTCTTTTCTCTTTCCATTGACCCGGCATTTACATGCCTATGAACTTACCGTTCTGAAAACTGGTCATAACCGATTGATCGAAAAAGTGGCCAAACTCCTTTAACGGCTGAGCGCCCGTTTCAGCACCAGCCATAGCCCCACCACCGACACCAGAATCAAGCCAATAATGGTAATCTGCGCCCAGCTTCCTTCGTTGGGGTTCTCCAATAAGGTCTTGATTTCGCGCGCCTGACTGCCTGTCCAGACGGCTAACACTGTTCGGGGAATCATTCCCAAGGTTCCGCCTAGTAAAATATTCCTCAATTTGGCTCCAGAAAGGGCAAAAACCAGGTTGGTCACGGCAAAGGGTAAAACCGGCGAAAGCTTCGTAAAAAAGATAACCGCCAGCTCCCGTTGTCTGATATTTTCTAACACTGTTGTTACCGACTTATTGGTTGTAATAACATCCAACACCCGTCGCCCATCGATCTTGATTATCAACAAATTAACTAATAATATAGCCCCCATATTAAGCGCAAAAAGAGGGGCCAAAGCATTCCAGCTCAGGAAGTAACCAAAAACCAAAGCAAGGAAAGTTGGCGGTGTTAACGCAATCGCTGAGGTTAGGCAGCAGCAAACCGTTATGGCCACCCATTCCCATACGTTGAAACCACTTATGCGTGTTTCGTTAACTACGGTATAATACGTCAACGCGGAACTGAAAAGCAGCGGCGCTACGGTCATGAGTACGCCTGCCAGAGCCGGGCCAGATAATCTTTGGAGTATCGAACTTTTCACAAATACTACTTAACAATTCCCGGCAAGTTAGTTCTTTTGTAAGAATCAAGTTTAGACACGTAAAATCCAACAGCACAAATACCATGAAATTCGGAACAAAAGCCATCCACGCCGGGGTACATCCGGACCCAACGACGGGCGCTATTATGACGCCAATATACCAGACTTCTACCTACGTTCAGGAGTCGCCGGGCAAGCACAAAGGGTATGAATATGCCCGCACCCAAAACCCCACCCGTGACGCCCTGCAAGCGAATCTGGCCGCCCTCGAAAACGGTCGGTTTGGCATTTGCTACGCTTCCGGTCTGGGTGCGACCGATGCCATCCTGAAGCTGTTTAAACCCGGGGATGAAATCATTGCCAGCAGTGATCTCTACGGTGGAACCTACCGGATTATGGTTCGCGTGTTTCAGGAATTTGGACTGAAATTCAAGTTTGTTAGCCTGGACGATCCGGCAGCGTTGGAAGCAGCCATTACGGCAAATACCAAAATGGTCTGGATCGAAACGCCGACCAACCCACTCCTGCGCCTTGTTGATATCACGGCTATTGCAGCCATCACGCAGCAGAAGCAGATTATGCTGGTTGTCGACAATACGTTTGCCTCGCCCTACTTGCAAAACCCACTGGATCTGGGCGCTGACGTGGTGTTGCATTCCGTAACCAAATACCTCGGCGGCCACTCCGATACGGTAATGGGAGCCATTATCACCAATGACGAAGATACGGCTAAACGATTGACGTTTATTCAGAATGCCTGCGGGGCGGTACCGGGTCCGCAGGATTGTTTTCTGGTTCTCCGGGGCGTCAAAACCCTGCACATCCGGATGCAGCGCCACTGCGAAAATGCCCTGAAAGTGGCCCGTTTTCTAGCCGATCACCCTAAAGTGAGCCAGGTCAACTATCCAGGATTGGAAACCCACCCGCAGCACGAGTTAGCCAAACGCCAGATGCGCGACTTCGGGGGGATGGTTTCCTTTGAATTACTCGGCGACTCGCTGCCCGAAGCCATAAAAGTGATGGAGAACTTCAACGTCTTTTCGCTAGGCGAATCGCTGGGCGGCGTTGAATCGCTCTGCACGCACCCGGCTTCCATGACGCACGCCAGCATTCCGAAAGAAGATCGCGAAAAAAATGGCCTGAAAGACACGCTGATTCGCCTGAGCGTTGGCATCGAAGACGTTGACGACTTGATTGAAGACTTGCGGCAGGCCATCGAAGCCTAGATTAATGCACAAAAAAGCGCTCTGGAACTCAACCTATGAATTCCAGAGCGCTTTTTATTCTTTATCATTTTAGAATTTTATTCGGATTCCTGCCAGGAAATTCGCGGTTGCCTGCGGGTAATAGACGTTTTCCGTCGTTCGCTGGCTCTCCGAAATAAAACTGTAGGTATAGCCATTGGACTCATAAAGCTCACCGAAAACGTTGTTTACTAACAACGTGAACGCCACTTCATTCATGAATTTGGGCTTTAGCGTGTAAATAATCCGAATGTCGTTTACGAAGTAAGGATCTATTGTCCGATTTTCATTCGAGGTATTATCCAGGTATTGCTTGCCTACAAATTTTGACAGAAAGCCCAATTCAAGACCTTTCACAGGCGTGTAAAGCAGTTGTGAACCCACAATGACGTTGGGGGAGAAGCTGATATCCGTTTTGCTGAAGTTCGTCACCTGCTGCTCACCCGTATCGTAGTTATCAACGTACTCGGTGAAATTCATAATCTTGTTCTGACTCAGAGTCGTATTGACCAGCCAGCGGAGATTTTTAACCAGTAAAGCACCCGCTTCCAACTCGATTCCCAAGCGGTAGCTATTAGGCACGTTCACGCGGTTTTGCGCACCAACGTCGTTGATTTGGCCTGTTAATACCAGTTGGTTCCGGTATTTCATGTAGTATAAATTGGCGTTGAAGGCCAGTTTCTGCGTTTGCAAGCGGTAACCAGCTTCCCAATCGTGCAGTGTTTCAGCTTTAGGACGACTATTTGCCGACGATTGCGTGTAATCGTCCCGATTCGGCTCCCGGTTACCAACGCCGTAGGAAGCGTAAACTGAGCTTTGGTCGTTCAAGGTATAGGTCAGTCCCGCTTTCGGGTTAAAAAACGAGAGCGAAGCATCTTGCTGCACATCGCGAATTTGGCCATTTAGCCCCACTGCTCGACCCAAGAATGAGTAACCAACAGTACGAATCTGTAAATCAACGTAAGCGTTGAACTTGGGCGTAAACTGATAAAAAGCTTTTCCGTAGAGGTTGAAATCCGTTTTAGCCGCGTCGTTATCGTAGTAGCGATCCCGAATGTTGCTCGTACTGGCAAAACGCGACCAGATAATCTCCCCAAAGTGCTTGCCTTCGTACCGGTTCCAGCCGCCGCCAATGTTTGCCGTTAGCTTGCCGAAACTGTTATAATCCAGCGAGAAAACACCGCCGTAAAAGTCATTGTCCAGCCAGCGCCGCCGGATTAAATCCGTTGTGTTGATCACCGAATCGCCAATAACAATAGGCTTCAGATTATAGGTTTCAAAATCTTCGCCTTCCCGGAATTGCTCGTAATAACCCCGCCCTTTGGTGTAATGCAGGGACGCATTTAATCGCCAGTTCCGACTTAGTTCGTGCGAAGAAATAAGTTGGTAGTGGTCCTGCTGGTAGTTATCAACCTCATTTTCGTAGGTATACGCGTTATAAGTGCGGTTCGTTTTCAATAGCTTCTCTGGTACGCCATCCCATGCCTGGTAGGTTCGTTCGGCACCCGAAAACACATTGAGCCGGACAAAGCTCTTTTTACCGTACCAGCCTCCCGACACGTAAAACGATTTTAGGTTGGAAGAAGCGCGATCAATATACCCGTCTGAAACGATTCGGGACAGCCGCGCATCAACCACAAAATGATTATTGAGCAAACCTGAACCCGCCTTTACGGTCGTTTTCAGCGTGTTGAATGAACCCGCCGACGCGTCTACTTCGCCGTAGGCATCTTTTTCAAAGCTGTTGGTCTGCACGTTGACCGACGCTCCAAAAGCGCCCGCACCGTTGGTTGATGTACCGACGCCCCGCTGAATCTGGATGCTGCTGACCGACGAAGCAATATCGGGCATGTTAACCCAGAAAGTCCCTTGCGACTCCGCATCATTATACGGAATACCATTTACGGTTACGTTCACCCGCGTGGCATCGGAGCCACGAATCCGGAAACCTGTGTAGCCAACGCCTGCACCCGCATCCGACGTGGTTACCAGCGAGGGCGTAAAGTTGAGCAGAAGTGGTATATCCTGTCCCAGGTTTTGTTTTTCCAGTTCCTTTCGCGTTACGTTCGTGTAAGCGACGCCTGATTTCTGGTCTACCCGCGTGGCACTTACAATTACTTCGTCAACGACAATTACACTTTTTTGCAGTTCAAACGATTCGGTTTCGTTCCTGTTTACGGTAACTTCTTTTACCACTGGTTCAAATCCTAATAGCGAAACCCGAATGCGATACGTCCCAGCCTGGAGATTGGTAAGGCGATAGGAGCCCCGGGTATCAGCCGATGTGCCTTTGTACGTTCCTTCAATCAGCACGGCAGTGCCGGGCAAAACGCCTCCTTCGGCATCTTTTATGGTGCCTGATAGCGTAAACTGTGCCCAGGCGGGCAGATACAACAAGCCCGTTAGAGCCGTCATGCATAAACGATAAACAGAATGCCGTTTCATCGTAACTTTTTTCATGATTATGAAAAGAGACGCATAGGCAAAGGGGCCAAACCTACCGTTTGGTTGAATAAGGTATATTGAGTTGAATACGCCGATTCACAAGTGTCTGTGAATCAGACTTCTTCCCTTCGCCAGCATTACCCGGATCAGGTTCAATGGGTATAATCTCAGCCCGTTGTTATAAGGCACCCCTTAGAAGATTAGATGGACAAAGGTAAGCTGAATAAAGATCTTTTGAACGCTATGAACTATTTTTTTTCAAATAATGTATAAACATTAAATGTAATTACATTTAATTTGTAGTAAACATTTTCACCCTTTAAACTATTCACAATACTATGGAAACGCTCATCACTGGTCTTCATCATATTACGGCTCTTGCCGGTACCGCTCAACGCAACGTCGACTTCTATACCGGGGTCCTTGGCTTACGGTTGGTGAAGAAAACAATCAATTTCGACGCGCCGGATGTCTATCACCTGTACTACGGGGATGCAACTGGTTCGCCGGGAACAATCATGACGTTTTTCCCATACGAAGGTATTCACCGGGGTCGTAAAGGAGTTGGCCAGTTGACATATACCGCTTTTTCGATTCCGTCGGCGTCGCTTAGCTTCTGGATGGATCGGCTGAATCACGCCAGCATTCCGTACGCTGGGCCATACAAACGCTTTGACGAGACCTATTTACGTTTCGAAGATTTTGACGGCATGGGTGTCGAACTGGTGGCCAATGATGCGGATGATCGTAAAGGCTATGACAACGGTAAAATTCCCGCTGAATTTGCGGTTCGCGGTTTCCATACGGCTACGCTTAACGAATCGCGGGTTGACCAGACCATTAAGTTATTAACCGAAAGCATGAATCATACCCTTGTTGCCGAAGAAGCTGGGCGCTTCCGGTTCCAATCGGGTAAAGGAGGTTCGGGCAGTTATGTAGACGTGCAGCATTCACCGAATGACGTTCGTGGCTTGCAGGGTGGGGGTTCTGTTCACCACATTGCTTTTGCTACCGAAAGCGATGCGACTCAGCTGGCTATTCACGAAAAACTGTTAACGGCGGGCTATAATCCAACTCCGGTTCAGGACCGGAATTATTTCCATAGTATTTATTACCGCGAGCCAGGTGGTATCTTGTTCGAAGTGGCTACCAATCCTCCGGGATTTGCAATTGACGAACCGGTAGAATCACTGGGAACTACGCTAAAATTGCCTGAATGGTATGAACCCCGTCGGGCAAAAATTGAAGCGGCATTACCCATCATTGAAGTAAAGTAAGGATAATCTCAGGCGAATCAGAACACAATACCTGATTCGCCTGAAAACAACACGACTATGATTCACGACCCTAACAATATTCTAACCGCCGGGAAGCCCCTCGAGAAAGCGACCAAAGTCATGATTATGGTACACGGTCGGGGTGGATCGGCACGAGACATTCTTTCGCTTTCCCGCGCCATCAATGATGATAGCTTTGCCTTTATTGCGCCGCAGGCAGCCAATAATAGCTGGTATCCTTATTCATTCATGCAACCTATGGAAGCGAATGAACCGCATCTTTCCTCTGCGCTGATGACGCTAGCGGGCGTGCGAGCCAGGTTACAATCGGACTATAACTTTAAAACCCATCAGATTTATTGGCTGGGCTTTTCGCAGGGGGCCTGTCTGGCTTTGGAATTTACGGCTCGTAATCCATTACCGTATGGCGGCATTTTCGGGTTAAGCGGCGGTTTGATTGGCCCTGCTGGAACACCAAGGCTTTATGATGGTGAATTTGACGGAACACCCGTTTTTCTAGGTTGTAGTGATGTAGATTCACATGTTCCTAAAGAACGTGTTATTGAGTCAGAAGGCGTCTTCCGGGCTATGGGCGCAGAAGTAACCATGAAATTGTATGAAAATTTTTCGCACTCGATCAACGAAGACGAGCTAAAAATTGTTAATAGTTTAATAGCCGATACACCGACTCCTGGTTTGTCTATCGGTCAACAGTGACACCCAAACAAACCTACCGCTTATGAGTCACTACATGGTAGAATTTGAACTTCCTCAGGAGATGACGGAAGAATTTATGTCAAAGGTTCCGGCCCAGCGCCTGAAAATAAATGAGTTGATGGAGCAGGGAAAGATTCTTTCCTACGCATTGGCTATGGATCGGCAAAAACTCTGGTGCATTGTTGATGGACCAACGGAGTATGACGTAATAGCTACTATTGCCGAGTTTCCACTCATCAATTTTATGCAACCAACGATTTCAGAGCTGATGTTCAATAACGTGGTTTCTTTTCGGATGCCCATGTTTTCCTTGAATTAATCGAGTGTCTTTGATGCCTTGCCCGTTCCTAGCAGAGCGGGCTTTTTTTGTGACTGACAGCTACTTAACTTTGGCCGTTTGATAACATGTATTTATGCAAAATTACTTACATCGCTTCCTGACGGTTTTATGGCTGATGTTGCTTGGCTTTTCCACGCTGGGTTGCCAGTCACTGCAAACCGATACGCATTACAGTCAGTCGGCAAACAAGACGCAGCGTCAAAGTCAGGAACGGCACCAAAAAGCGTCCCGTACTAAACGTACCCCTGAAAAGTATGCGCCGCAGCGGGAAAGCGCCATACCCCAGAAGGTATATACTATTTTAGAGTATGTTCAATCGAAGGGCCGTTCACCGGAAGGCTACGTTGGTGGCCGCCGATTTGGGAATTACGAGGGCCATTTACCGCGCCAGGATTTATCCGGGCAGGTTATAAAGTACCAGGAATGGGATGTAAACCCAAAGAAAAAAGGCAAAAACCGGGGCGCAGAACGACTCGTCACGGGTTCGGACCGCCGGGCGTGGTATACGCGCGATCATTACAACTCATTTGTTGAAGTAAAATAACGACACGCCAATGGCAAATTTTGTATTCATCCGTTCCAAAGCCGATCTTGATCGCTACACAGGTTTTCGAATTGCACACCTGGATGGCGCGAAGATTCCAACCTTAAAGGCATTTTACGAAGCGATTGCGCAGGTTCTGGAGTTTCCGGATTATTTTGGCTATAACCTCGACTCCCTCGACGAACTGCTCAACGATTTCGACTGGTTGGAAGACGATAAAATTGTCCTTTATGTATCAAATACCGACCAGTTTCTGATTCAGGAAAAAAATAAAGACAAGAAATCGGATTTACTGAACATCCTGGACGCAACTGCTGAAGACTGGAAGTGGGTCGATGATGAGGAAGAAGAGACATCACCGATGGAACTGGTTATAGCTTTTGATCAAAGTGAAAAATTCCAGCAATTCCTGCAAGAAGAAGGCTATTCTTACGAAATCGTTTCTTAGTGTCTGTTGCAACAAAAAGCGAACAGGCCGTGTTAAGCCGTTAACCGCCGCATGGATTCTAAGTCCCTGCGGCTTTTAGTGTTATTAAATTGAATGAAAGTAGCCGATCTATTATCTCTTTACAAAGAAGACAGCCTTATTCAGCTAATTGCCGGTCAAATTGGGCAAAAAAGCAGCGACCCAAACCGGGTACAGCTGAAAGGCATTTCAGGTAGCTTGGATGCAGTATTGGCGGCATCTGTTCAGCAGCTACAACCAGGCACAAACGTTTATATTTTATCGGATAAAGAAGAGGCTTCCTATTTTTTCAACGACTTGCAAAACCTCCTGGGCGAAGAAGTGCTGTTCTTTCCCATGTCGTACAAAAAACCGTATCAATACGAAGAAGTTGAAAATGCCAACGTATTGATGCGCGCCGAAGTACTGAATAAGCTAAACGCTACGTCCAAAAACGGGGTGCTGGTGGTAACCTACCCCGAAGCCTTGTCGGAAAAGGTAATCAACAAAAAAACGCTTCGGGCCAATACATTGACGGTTCGGATTGGAGACAAGCTGGATGCTACGTTCATTAATGAACTCCTCAATAGTTACGATTTTGAAAAAACCGATTTCGTTTACGAAGCAGGGCAGTTTTCCATTCGCGGGGGTATTATCGACGTTTTTTCTTTCGCCAGCGAGTTTCCATTTCGGATTGAGCTCTTCGATGACGAGGTAGAAAGCATCCGGACATTTAGTCCTGAATCGCAGCTCTCAATGGATCCGGTGGAGAGCATCAACATTATCCCCAACATTGAAAATAAACTTATCCACGAATCCCGCGAGCCTTTCCTTGACTTCTTACCTGATGATGCAACACTCTGGATCAAGGATGTTGAACTAACGCTGGAACTCATCGAAAAAGGTTTTGAAGAGGCAACACAGAGCCTGGCCAAAATTGTCAGTGCTAGTGGCGGCATCAAGGTAGTATCGGATCCCGATAGTTTGTTTGAAACCCGCCGTGGGTTTTTGAACGCCGTCAAAGGCTTCCGCACGGTTGAGTTTGGACGCCGTTTTTACTTTAAAACGGAAGGTAAATTAACTTATTCGTCCAAAGTTCAGCCGTCGTTTAATAAGGATTTCAAGCGATTGGTAGACAATCTGGCTGAAAACCAATCGAAAGGGTATACTAACATCATCGTTGCTGAGTCGTACAAGCAGCAGGAGCGTCTACGGACGATCTTTGAGGAGATGGATCATTTCGTCAAATTTCAGCCCTTATCGATCTCGCTCAAAGAAGGCTTCATTGATGAGCAGCTTAAGCTGGTTTGTTATACGGATCACCAGATTTTTGATCGATACTACAAATACCGCGTTCGCGATAAATTTTCCAAGTCCAAGGCGCTTACCCTGCGTGAACTAAAAACCCTGAAACCAGGTGATTATGTTACGCACGTTGACCACGGGATTGGCCGCTTCGCCGGCATGGAAAAAGTGGACGTTGGCGGCAAGGAACAGGAAGCAATCCGCCTGATTTACCGCGACAACGACGTTTTGCTGGTTAGCATTCACTCACTGCACAAAATTGCCAAATACAGCGGCAAGGAAGGTGGGCCGCCGACCATGAGCAAATTAGGCTCTCAGGAATGGGAGATCAAGAAATCGCGGGTTAAGAAGCAGGTCAAGGACATTGCGAAGGAATTGATTTCGCTGTATGCCAAGCGGCGCAACGCACCGGGATACGCCTACTCCCGGGATAGTTTTTTGCAAGCCGAGCTGGAATCCTCATTCCTTTACGAAGATACACCCGACCAGGCCAAAGCAACCAACGACGTGAAAGACGACATGGAGCAGTCGCACCCAATGGACCGGCTGGTCTGCGGTGACGTTGGTTTCGGGAAAACAGAAGTGGCCATTCGGGCCGCGTTTAAGGCGGCTTGTGACAACAAGCAGGTAGCGGTGCTGGTGCCAACTACTATTCTGGCCATGCAGCATTACAATACCTTCCGGGAACGTCTGGCTAATTTTCCGGTAAAAGTAGAATACATCAACCGATTCCGGAGTTCAACGCAAATTAAAGAAACACTTAAACGCGTCGCAGCTGGCGAAACGCAAATTCTGATTGGCACCCACCGCATTGTTAACAAAGACGTTAAGTTTAAAGATTTGGGCTTGCTGGTCATTGATGAAGAGCAGAAATTTGGGGTTAAAGTAAAAGATCGCCTGAAGGAAATGCGCGTGGAGGTTGATGTGCTGACGCTTACGGCCACACCCATTCCGCGCACGCTGCATTTTTCGCTCATGGGCGCCCGCGATTTGTCGGTCATTGCAACACCTCCGCCGAATCGCCAGCCGGTTACGACCGAAATTCACCAGTTCAACGAAGCCGTGATTCGCGATGCGATCAGCTACGAAGTTCGCCGGGGTGGGCAAGTCTTTTTTGTGCATAACCGCGTTAACGATGTGGAATCCATCGCCAATCTGATCATGCGTCTGGTTCCCGATGCCAAAGCGGGCGTCGCACATGGGCAGATGGAAGGGGACAAGCTAGAGCGGGTAATGACGAAATTTATCGAAGGGGATTATGACGTGCTGGTCTCGACGAATATCATCGAATCGGGGCTGGATATTCCTAACGCCAATACCATTTTGATTAACCAGGCCCATATGTTTGGCCTTTCGGACCTTCACCAGATGCGTGGTCGGGTAGGGCGTTCTAACCGGAAGGCCTTTTGTTATTTGCTAACTCCCGCCCTTTCCCTGCTCACTTCCGACGCGCGCAAGCGCTTGCAAACGCTGGAAGATTTCTCGGAATTGGGTGAGGGATTCAAAATTGCCATGCGCGATTTGGACATTCGCGGGGCAGGTAATTTACTCGGTGCTGAACAAAGTGGCTTTATAACCGATTTAGGGTATGAAATGTACCATAAAATTCTGGATGAAGCGGTTCAGGAATTGAAAGAAACGGAGTTTAAGGATCTTTTCGCCCCTTCTGAAGATTTGTTCAAAGCGTTGTTGCCGGATACGGTTATTGAGACGGATCTGGAAGTAATCATTCCGGAAAGATACGTATCCAATATTTCTGAACGTCTGGCGTTGTATTCAAGGTTGGATAACCTTCAGACCCAGCAGGAATTAGCGGAATTCCGTACTTCGCTTATTGACCGGTTCGGTCCGTTGCCAGAAGCGGTGGAAAATGTCATTAAGTTAGTGACTGTCCGCTGGAAAGCAGAGCGTTTACAGCTTGAAAAATTGACCCTTAAGAATAATATCCTGAAGGGTACCTTCGTTTCAGAAGGGAATGATGATTTCTTTAAGTCGGGGCAGTTTGGCAAGGTGATCGAATACATTCAGAAAAACTCGAAAAACTGCTCGTTGAAAGAAATACGAGGAAAGCTGGTTTTCAATCAATCAGACGTATTTTCGGTAGATCAAATGGACGATATTTTGGGCCAGATGCTTGTCTGACATTGGCAAACAAAAGCCGAAGGGGCGCAGGTGTTCGGATGTTTGCAGACAAAGTAATATTTTTGAATTCTATTTAGTTACATAAACACAATGAATCGAAAGCAACCGTTACGTTCTATTGCCGTTTTATTGGCCTTCACCGTAGCGTTCGCTGCGTGTAAGAGTAAACACCCAACGAGCGTTAAGCCGGGTAAAGAAAGTACGGCCACGGGCATCGCTTATAACCAGAAAGATGGTTTTCAGGTCGCGAAATACAAAGGACAATCGGCAGGTCCAAACCTTGTATTCGTTGAAGGTGGCCGGTTCACGATGGGAGCCCTGGAAGAAGATGTGATGAACTCGCGCGATAACCGCGAGCGGACGGTAAGTATTCAATCGTTCTATATGGACGAAACTGAAATTGCCAACCTTCACTACCTGGAGTATCTGAACGCGATTCAGAAAGATTCATCGGAAGAAGTTTATACGCGGGCTTTACCAGATACAAACGTATGGACGCATCCACTTTCGTATAACGACCCTTACGTGACGCAGTATCTGCGTTTCCCTGGCTTCCGTTATTATCCGGTAGTTGGTGTATCGTGGGTTCAGGCAAACGATTATTCGATCTGGCGGACGAATGCTGTAAACGCAAACCTGGCCGGAAAGTCTAATTCGTCGAAGAAAGGTTTTTCACTGAAACGGAAGAAAAAAGGCGAAGTTGATGGTGCAGAACAAGCTCCTGCGGAACAGGAAGTTAAAAACTCTCAATCAAACTACGCTCTGGAAAGCGGTACAATTTTACCAAACTACCGTCTGCCATCTGAAGCAGAATGGGAATATGCGGCCAAAGCATTGATCGGTACTCAGTATTTGGATGAAAATCAATCCAATCAGCGTATTTATCCATGGGACGGTTCATCGGTACGGAATGCACAACGCGGCCGGAAGCAAGGACAAATGCTGGCAAACTTCAAACGCGGTCGTGGTGACTACGCTGGTATCGCCGGAAAATCAAACGATGGTGCCATTATCACCCAGGAAATTTACGAATATCCGCCAAACGACTTCGGTCTTTACAACATGGCTGGTAACGTTAACGAGTGGGTATATGACGTTTATCGTCCACTATCGTATCAAGATGTGAACGATTTGAACCCGCTGCGTCGGAATGGTTATTTGGACGAAGAAAAAAATTACGACAGCAAGAACAGCAACTCACTGATCAACGATAAAGTTCGTGTTTATAAAGGTGGTTCTTGGTCTGATGTATCGTATTGGTTGTCGCCAGGTACACGCCGTTTCATGGATCAGGATTCAGCTACTGCTACCATTGGTTTCCGTTGCGCCATGATTGCTGGAGGGCGGAACAAGTAATAAAATATAATTTAGGGACTAGCGGCCACTCGATTATCGGGTGGCCGCTATTGTTATAATCCCAATCGATTGTGCTCCGGCAGCTAGTAAAGCTGTAGCGCAGGCTTCTAAAGTTGCACCCGTGGTTAAGACGTCGTCAACGAGCAGGATTCGTTTGTTTTGAACGCGAGCTTTATCTTTCACACTAAATACTTGGCTTACGTTTTCCCAGCGGGATATTCGGTTCATTCCGGTCTGGCTAAGCGTGTACCGATTTCGTATCAGCGTATTATAACTCCAGGAGATACCAAGCATCTCTGATAGTCCTTTAGCAAACCAGTCGCTTTGATTGTAGCCTCTTTGCCGAAGACGGGTTGGGTGGAGAGGAACCCCAATAATCAGGTCAATGTCATGCTGTAGCATTCGCGCTTCGCGCAATTGATGACCGTACCAGTTGCCCATTAACAGGCCGACTTCTTTCTCGCCCCGGTATTTTAAGGCGTGTATAAGTTGCTGCACCTTGCCTTTTTTGGTGAAAAATAAGAACGAATAAACGAATTGAATAGGCACTTTGCCCGCGAAAAGAGTCAACTTCGAATTTATAGCTTGTCGATGTTCACCTGTCTCGGGCAAACTTAATCGGCAGTTGGTGCAGACTAGTGGTTCACCAGCCTGCAAGCCATCTTTGCACAGCAGACATAGTTGCGGGAAAAGCAGGTCGAGAAAATGTTGCCATACTCTTCTGATTGGGCTAAGCGTCATGATTATAGGCTTTTTTTGTGTATATTTAATTAGACGAATCTCCCCAGTACAAGTAATTGATACCTAGACAGTAATAGGTGCTATTTTTTAGCCAGATGTCGTAACATTACCGCTGGTAGATTGTCATTATATCAAGCAGTTTTTCGTTAGTAATTAATAGTATGAATGATATTGAAATTGACCAGGAGTGGGAAGATGTGCTGGATTTTTTACAGCAATCGATTGGAAAGCGCCCTGCTGATTTAAATAGTGTTTTGTTTTTGATTGGCGTTCAGGAGCTAGGGCGAGGAGCGATGTTTTTTACCAAAGAACAAAAGCAGGACCTAATGCATATCGCAATTTGCAAAGTATTGAGTCTTTCTGGCTACTATGAGTTAGAAGGAATTGACCAGGATGGCTGGCCCCACTGGAAATTAACCGAGAAGCTTCCTCACGTCGATTTATTAACTCAGGAGAAACTTTTGAAAATTCATGTTGTCAATTATTTCAAAGAGCTAGCGGGCGTCTCATAGCGCTTCGTTTTCTAATCGTGGTTTGATTTGGCAGTTGTTAACCCTATCCCTGTATGCAGACCAATAATTCAATCCAGACGCTTTTATCGCGCGTTGAAGAATACAAGAAAAAATACTACCTGAATCAACTGGCTAAGGGAGCGATTTTCTTTTTGGCGTTTACTCTTTGTATTTACTTATTTACCAATACAGCTGAATATTTTGGTCGCTTCGGTTCTCCCGTGCGTGGGGCGCTGTTTTTTGGTTCATTGGCTATTCTGGCGGCTGGCTTGTATTACTGGATCATCAATCCGCTGATTCACTTATATGGCCTGAAGCGGCAGCTTTCTGATGAAGAAGCGGCCCAGCAGATCGGGCAGTATTTTCCAGAGGTAGGGGATAAGTTACTAAACACGCTCCAACTCAGCGCGATTACTCAACAGCAAACCGATTTGTTGCAGGCTAGCCTAAGCCAACGCTCCAACCAGCTCTTGATTGTACGCTTTGCGGATGCCATTCACATTGAGAAAAACCGGCGTTTTCTCAAATTTGTTGTGATCCCAGCTGCTGTCATTGGCATGATTTTGATGTTTTATCCAACCCTATTGACTAGCTCGTCCAAGCGCATTGTGCAGTATGATGAGGAGTTTGCGGAGGAAGCGCCATTTCAGTTTGCCATTCAGAACAAGACGTTACAGGCATTTCGCAATGAGGATTTCACTTTAGATTTAAAGCTTTCCGGGAATTCTTTACCCGAGAACGTTTATCTTGTTTCCAATAAAACGCGATTTAAACTTAGTGAAACAGGTAAGGGTCAATATGCATACACCTTTGATAATGTGCAGCGAGACGTTCCTTTTTACTTTGAAGCATCTGGTTATAAGTCAGCTGGTTATAAGCTAAATATAATTGAACGCCCCGGACTGCTGTCTTTTGACGTGAGCTTGGTCTATCCTGCTTATTTGAATAAACCATCCGAGCAACTCTCCAACGTAGGGAACCTACTTGTTCCAGAAGGAACGACGGTTACCTGGCGATTTGCTGCTTCTAACACAGATTCTATTCGCATAAAATTCAGCGACGAAGCGAGTAATCGCTTTGCTGATAAGCAGTCTTCTGACGAATTTGAAGTAAGTCGGATGGTAAAGCGCTCTTCGCTTTATTCTGTTTTTCTGAAAAATAAAGTGGCCGGAAATCGGGATAATATCCAGTATAGTGTGAATGTAGTGCCTGATAAGTTCCCTCAAGTTTCGCTCGAGAACTTCCGTGATACGACCTTTTTCAACTATGTCATGCTGGGTGGTACCATTACAGATGACTATGGCTTTTCAAACTTAAAGGTACAGTACAAGGTAATTCGCGCCGGCCAGCCTGCGCCGGAGCGTTTTCAGGCACGGGCCGTTCCGTTCAACAAATCAGCGGCTACCCAGAATTTTTACTACCAGTGGAATCTGGATACCCTCAAGATGCAGCCTGGCGACCGTCTGGAATACTTTGTTCAAGTTTGGGATAACGATGCAGTTAACGGATTTAAGAGCGGACGATCCACTTTTGCGCAGTTTGCCGTCCCTGACAAGGATAAACTAGAGCAGGATGCGAATAAATCTGCAGAGCAAACAGAAAAGCAGATGGATAAAACGCTGGCAAAAACACAGCAATTAAAGCGTGATTTGAATGCGTTAGAAAACCGTCTACAAACGAAAAAGAACCTCGATTTTCAAGATAAAAAGCAAGCAGAAGACCTGATTAAAAAGCGGGAAGAGATTATGCAGGAGCTTAAGCAACTGCAAGAACAGAACCGCATTAATAACGAAAAGCAACAGCGGTTCAATAACCAGAATCCAGAAATGATGCAGAAGTTTGAGCAATTGCAAAAACTGATGAATGAATTAATGGATCCTGAAACGCAAAAGCTTTATGACGAACTGAAGAAAATGCTTGAGCAAAAGCAGGATGATCGCATGATCGATATGCTGGACAAGCTAAAGAACAAAGAGAAGAACCTGGAAAAAGAACTTGAGCGCGCCTTAGAACTTTTCAAGCAATTGCAGCTGGAACAAAAGATGGAAAACGCCATCAAGGATTTGGATCAGCAGGCGGAAAAGCAGGAGAAATTGGCCGAGAAGACTGAGAAACAAACCAAGGGTAACGAAAACAAAAATAACAAAGACGATAAATCAGCTAAGGACAATAAAGAAAACAAAGACAATAAGAACAATCAGGATAATAAAAACAATCAGGACAAAAAGGACGGTCAGGAAGATAAAAGTAATCAGGATAAAAAGGAGAGCAAGACGAATGAAGAGCTGAAAAAGCAGCAGGATGAACTGAAAAAGCAGTTCGAAAAGACGAAAGAAGAACTGAAGAACCTGGAGAAAATGGCTGAAGAGATGAAAGATAATCAGAAGCCTGATACGCATGAAGAGCTCCAGCAGGACATCAGTAACCAGCAGGAGCAAAGCCAGCAGGAGCTCGAAAAAGAGCAGAATGATAAAGCGTCAAAAGCGCAGAAAAAAGCGGCTCAGCAAATGCGTAAGCTAAGTGAACAATTGCAGCAGCAAATGCAATCGTCGGAAGAGGAAGAAATGTCGGAAAACATGGATGACCTCCGCGATATTCTGGAAAACTTACTAACGCTTTCCCACGACCAAGAACGCGTAATGAAGGATTTTAGAGGCGTTTCTTTGCAAGACCCACGCTTTATTAAGCTGGCACAAGAGCAACTCAAACTGCAAGATGATGCAAAAATTATTGAAGACAGTCTTTACGCTTTAGCTAAACGGGTTCTGCAAATTCAATCTTTTGTTACCAGAGAGCTAAATAGCATGAAGTCTTATATGGATGAAAGTGCTAAATACATTAAGGAGCGTCGGTTGAATACTGCAACGAGTAAGCAACAATTTGCCATGACTTCCATCAATAATTTGGCTCTGATGCTCAGTGATGTATTTAAGCAGATGCAACAGCAAATGAGCCAGGCTTCACAGTCAGGCACGGGTAAAGGCAAAAGCAAGAAGAAAGGCTCGGGAAATAAGCCAAGCATGAGCAAAATGCAGCAAGAGATGAATGAACGCATGAAGCAAATGACGCAAGGCGGAAAAGGAGGACGAGGCTTATCCGAGGAGCTTTCGCGCTTGGCCGCTGAGCAGGCCATGATTCGTAAGATGCTAAAGGAAATTCAGGATGCCCAGAAAGGAACCGAGATGGGCAAAAAGATGAATGGTGAACTCCAGGAGTTAATGGAAAAAATGGACGAAACGGAAACTGATCTTGTTAATAAACGAGTGAATCAGAAGACACTAAATCGGCAGCAAGATGTTTTAACCCGTCTCTTGGAATCTGAAAAAGCCATGAAGGAGCAGGAAGAAGACATGCAGCGGAAATCAGAAACGGCCAAACCAGTTTTCCGTAAACCTCCTCCGCAGTTCGAAAATTTAGTTAAAGATCGCCAGCGGCAGGTTGAACTTCTGCGTTCTGTCCCGCCTAGTTTGACGCCGTTTTACAAACGAGAGGTTGATTCATATCTGAAAAAGTTACGGTAACGAAAGGGGCTTACGCCCCTTTTTTTATATGAATCATTTCCTGAAATCGTTTGTTATTCACACACTTCAATCCTTTTTTATGTACTACTTTTGCGTCTGTTTTTGGTAAAAGTTTTACAATCGTGAAAAGTTTCCACGTGGAACGTTTTACAAAAATTAACAAATCGAATCGCGTTTATCATGTTTGAACAATATGATGTAATTGTAGTAGGAGCCGGACATGCTGGTTGCGAAGCGGCTACGGCCGCAGCCAATATGGGGTCATCGGTACTACTGATTACAATGAATATGCAGACCATTGCCCAGATGTCATGTAATCCAGCTATGGGTGGTGTAGCCAAAGGACAAATCGTGCGGGAGATTGATGCTCTTGGTGGGCAGTCCGGAATTATTAGTGATAAATCAATGATTCAGTTCCGGATGCTTAATCGTTCCAAAGGACCAGCTATGTGGAGTCCAAGGTGCCAAAGTGACCGAATGCTATTTGCAGCCGAATGGCGCCAGACTCTGGAACAAACAGCTAATGTGGACATATGGCAGGATAGCGCAACTGAAGTGCTGGTTAAAGAAGGACGAGTACTAGGCGTAAAGACAAGCATGGGCCTTGAAATTCGGTCTAAAGCTGTGGTTTTAACGAATGGTACCTTCCTGAACGGTAGAATTTTCATTGGTGAAAAAATATTTGGAGGTGGGCGTACAGCGGAAAAAGCCGCCACTGGTCTAACGGAGCAACTCATTTCGTTAGGCTTTGAATCAGGTCGCATGAAAACAGGAACGCCGCCGCGCGTCGATGGCCGGAGCCTGAACTATGCTAAGATGGAAGAGCAGTTGGGAGATGAGCAGCCGAGTAAGTTTTCTTACCTGGATACCGCACCCCTTCAAAAACAACGAAGCTGCTGGATCACGTATACGAACGAAGAAGTGCACGAAATTCTACGCACTGGCTTCGAAAAATCGCCCATGTTTACAGGCCGTATCAAAGGCTTAGGCCCGCGCTATTGCCCGTCTGTCGAAGATAAAATCAACCGTTTTGCGGATAAAGATCGCCACCAGATTTTTGTGGAGCCAGAAGGATGGGATACGGTAGAGGTCTATGTCAATGGCTTTTCAACTTCGTTGCCTGAAGACGTTCAATTCAAAGCGCTCAGAAAAATACAGGGCTTTGAAAATGCAAAAATGTTTCGTCCTGGCTATGCAGTTGAATACGACTTTTTCCCCCCCACGCAGCTAAAGTCCACGCTGGAAACTCACCTGGTAGGCGGGTTGTTTTTTGCGGGTCAAATCAACGGAACTACGGGTTACGAAGAAGCAGCCTGCCAAGGCTTAATGGCTGGAATCAATGCGCATAACGTTACGCATGAGTTACCAGAATTTACCTTGAAGCGTTCTGAAGCGTATATTGGCGTTTTGATTGATGACCTTATCACCAAAGGCACTGAAGAACCGTACAGGATGTTTACCTCACGAGCGGAATACCGCACGCTGCTTCGGCAGGACAACGCTGATCTTCGGCTAACAGAAAAGGGCTACGGAATTGGACTGGCAAGCCAGGAACGTTATGATCGAATGGTAGAAAAGAAAGCCCAAATAACATCTATCCTTGGTGAGATAAAGCAGATGCGGGTTTTACCGGAAGAGGTTAATGGCTTGCTTGAATCCTTTGGAAAAGCACCGCTGCGTGAAAAAACATCCGTGTATAATTTGTTGAAACGCCCGGAAATTAGCTTTGATGAATTACCCCTGGTTAGTAAATCCGTAGCTGATTACTTGCAAAATTTCGACAAGGAAGCCGTTGAGGAAGCAATCATTTCGGTGAAGTATGAGAGCTATGTGGAGAAAGAACAGCTAAATGTGGAAAAGATGGAGAAGCTGGAAAACCTGTCCATTCATCCAGAATTTGACTATAATCGACTGGCTGCCCTTTCACACGAAGGGCGGGAAAAACTGAAAAGAATGCGTCCCCAAACAATTGGACAAGCTTCCCGAATCAGTGGAGTTAGCCCTTCCGATATTTCCATTCTGATGGTATACTTAGGCCGATAACATGACCCTTGAACGCGTAACAACTTGCCCGGTTTGTGGCTCAACTAATTTTTCTGATTGGACTGCCTGTCAAGATAACCTGGTTTCTGGAGAAACTTTCACGATTCAGCAGTGTAATGAATGCAAGTTCAAACTGACGAATCCTCGTCCAGACGCAGCTTCCATTGGTCGTTATTACGAATCTGATCAGTACATTTCACACAGTGATACCAAGGAAGGATTACTGAGCCGTCTGTATCATTCCGTGCGCAAGATAACCTTGCAGCAGAAAGTAGATCTTATCAACAGTCTCCAGCCCAACAAAGGCAGACTGCTCGATATCGGTTGTGGTTCGGGCTATTTTGTGGCGGCCAGTCAGAAGGCAGGCTGGGAGATCGCTGGCATGGAGCCGGATACCAACGCACGGGCGCAGGCTACGCAGCGAACAGGAAAAAAAATCGCTTCTTCTATTGATGAATTAGCAGCCGAAAAACCATTTGACGTGATTACTCTTTGGCACGTTTTGGAGCACGTTCATGACTTGCCAACAACGATGAGTTGGCTACGCGACCACAGCAAAAAAGGAAGCAACCTGGTTATCGCAGTTCCAAATTACCTTTCCTGGGATTCAAAACAATACAACCAGCAATGGGCAGCTTATGACGTTCCTCGCCATCTTTATCATTTTGCTCCCGATACCCTGAAGAAGTTACTTTCCAAATATGGCTTTCAGGTAAATGAACAGCGGCCTATGCTCTTCGATGCCTTTTACGTCAACCTCCTTAGTACAAAATACCGGGACGGAAAATCAGCTTATTTTGAAAGTTTTTGGAATGGGATACGTTCTAACTGGGATGCTTATCAAAATGGCGGTAATTATTCGAGCCTGATTTATGTCGCTCAGGTGAAATAATCTATCAATTACTAACGCCCTGGATAGTCATTATTCAGGGCTTTTTTATGTATCGATGAAATCGACTCTCTACGTCCTAAGTATACTCCTTATTTTATTAAACGCCTGTTCGCAAGTTGTTCCACCCATTGGCGGAAAGAAAGACACGCTGGCGCCCGTTCTGTTGAAAAGTACACCTGTCAACAAACAGAAAAATTTTACGGGTCAAACCATTGAACTCTTCTTTAACGAAGAAATCAAGTTGGACAATCCCAATCAAAAAATTCTGATTACGCCCCAACCCGAAGAAACGTTCAAAGCAAAGGCACGTCCCACAAGTCTGCGACTTACTTTTAGTAAGCCTTTTCAAGAAAATACTACCTACACTTTTAACTTCACTGATGCAGTTAAGGACGTAAACGAGAGTAATCCTGCCGTAAATCTGAAGATCGTTTTTAGTACCGGTAACTTAATTGATTCCTTAAGAGTGGGAGGCAAAGTAACCGATTTACAAACAGGGCAGCCCGTGCTGAATACGCTGGTCGGATTGTATACTCCCTCTGATACACTGACCCCCGTCAAAATAAAACCTTACTATTTTACGCGCACAGATACAGCCGGTAACTTTGCCATCGAGAACATCCGCTCGGGCACTTACAAAGTGTATGCCTTCGACGATAAAAATCTTAATCTGTTGTTGAATGCCGGAGTCGAACGTGTCGCTTTTGTTCAGGATACAATTACGGTCAACCAGAACATCGATACGCTAAAGCTGGCTTTGTTTACTTATTATAATACGCCTCCCCGTGTCGTTCGAACTGAGCAGCGTTCCAGTACCTACACCCTGATTTTTGATCGGGGTTTAAAGACCGTCTCAACCCGTTTTGAGAATGTAAAAGATAGCATCCCTTCCTTTTTGCGTACTCCTAGCGAGTTAACCTTTTTTAATACGCAGACCTCTACCGATACAATCCGTGTGCAAATTGCCGCCGCCGATTCGTTAAACAACACCGTTGACCTGAAGCAAAATATTCGTTTTCGTCAGGCCACTCGCCGGGAAGCCTCCACTCCTCTGGAAATAACATCCCGCCCAGCTAACAATGAAGATGTGGATCGTGATATGAATATTAGCTTGAGATTTTCCAAGCCGGTCTTGGCTATCAATCAGGATTCGCTCCGACTTTTTAGCGATAGTGCTAATCGAGAAACTTTAACAGAGGAGAACTTCCGGTGGTTGCCAGACCGTACAGAACTAACCATTACCAAGCGAATTTCAGCCAGGCGGGAAGTCCGACTGCTTTTGGGGAAGGGCGCTTTCATGAGTGTCTTGGACGATTCTTCAGCTGCCGTGCGTTATATCCATCCCCTCCGAAATGTGGAAAACTACGGTACCTTAGGGGGCAAGATTATTACAAAGGCCACTAGCTTTATAATTGAATTACTCGATGAAAACTATAAGGTAATCGACCAGCAATTCAACAAAATCAACTACCGCTTCACCAATGTTAAGCCGGGCAAATACCGCCTTCGTGTCATCATAGATACGAATGAAAATGGTAAATGGGACAGCGGCAGCCTACCCGAAAACAAACTTCCCGAAGCCATTTTTCATCATCCCCTGATAGTGCCTGTCAAACTGAATTTCGACGTAGAAGGCATTGACATCAACGCTCAGTAATCACACTCTTACTGCTTTTTCTTAGTTATCAACATTCTTCGTTTTCCATCCTTATAACTACAGGTTGAAAACTCAGTTTTGCTGAGTGTGCTCAGCCTGTAATTTCCTGTCCTGAAAAAAGGTCAATGTAAAATAAAAAAAGCACAAGTTTTGTGTGGATAACCTGGTGGAAAAGTGAAAGTAGGCTGTGGATAACTTGTTGAATTCTGACAAACTCAATGTGGATATCTTTCGTAGAAATGTGGATTTCACTTTTCCACATGCGGATATGTGGGTAAACAAAAGGTTATCCACAAATTATGAGCAAAGAAATCCACATGTGGAAAAGTGGATAGGCTTCTATGTGGAAAAGTGGATAAAATACGTTACTTATCAACAATGCTTTGTGGAAAAGTGGATATATAACTGACAGACAGCACGTTGAATGTGGGTAACTAAATTAATAATGTGGAAAACTTCAAAAAGCTATCCACATTTGCTATTGATGAATGTTTATAAACTAGTTTTTCCACATATCCACATTGCATAACCTAGAAATAGTTTATCTTAGAATATAAAAAAACAATAAATATGAAGAGGCTATTACTGCTGTTAATAAGTTTGACTTGGGTTTGCTTCTCAGCTTTAGCGCAGGACTCTCAGGAGCTAGCCGATGAGTATTTCAAGAAAGGGGAATATGAAAAGGCACTAGCCGTTTATGGAAAGTTACTTCGGAACGGAAATGCAAAAGATGTGCTAGGCCCATATGTGCAAAGTGCCCTACGCTTGAACAAACCAGATGAAGCCGAAAAAACGGTGAAGCGCCTCTTGAAGTCAGACAGCAAGAATCCCTATGTGCAAATACAGGCGGGTATCCTGGAAGAAAATAAGCACGATTCAGTTAAAGCAGGAGAATACTTTAATAAGGCTATATCGCTGGCTGCTAACTCGGCAGGCTCTCTTGATGAACTAGCACAAGACTTTGCTAATGGTAGTAAACCCGCATGGGCTATAAAAACGCTCAAGAGAGCACGTGAGCTTGGCCGGGATCAGAATCTCTATGCAGGGGATTTGGCGCGCTTATACGGAGCTACAGGCAACAAAGAAGCGATGATTGATGAGGTGCTTCGCTGGGGACTAATGCCAACCAACCGGGAAGCTGCTCAAGCCATGCTTCAGGACAACCTAAAGGAAGCCGATCAAAAGCTGTTAGAATCGGTCTTATATCGGAAAGTACAGGAGCATCCCAGCGAAATGTTTTTTACGGAAATGCTAGTTTGGTACTTAACCCAAAAGAAGGAATTTTATAAAGCCTTTATTCAGGAAAGAGCGCTTGACAAACGCTTGAAATTGTCTGGTGTGCGGGTTTATGACTTGGCTGCAGTGGCGATGCAAAATAAGGATTACAAAAATGCGGCGGCCATGTTTGATTACGTAGCCAAAGATTATCCACAAGGCCAGTTGTATCCGTTCGCAAAGCGCGGGGTTATTAAAGCGCGGGAAGAACAAGTGAAAAACACGTACCCTGTGGATAAGTCAGAAATCAGGAAGCTAATTGTGGATTACCGACGGTTACTACAGGAAATGGGACAGAACGCCCGCACGCTTGAAGCCTTGCGCAGTACAGCCAACTTGTATGCCTTTCAACTTGATGAAAAAGATACCGCTCTCACAACACTGGACCAGGCAATAAAAGTGGGTCAGGGAGACAAGAATTTTGTGGATCGTTGCAAGCTGGATATGGGAGATATTTACCTGCTTAAAGGCGAGCCTTGGGAAGCTACCTTGCTCTACTCGCAAGTGGAAAAGTCGCAAAAAGAAGAGCAACTTGGCCACGACGCAAAACTGCGAAATGCCCGTCTCCATTATTTCAAAGGTGAGTTTGCGCTAGCCAAAGAGATTCTGGATATTCTGAAAATGGCTACTTCCCGCGAAATCGCCAACGACGCCAATTCACTGAGTCTGCTTATTATGGATAATACCGGTCTGGATAGTTCGGAAACCGCCATGCAGGAATATGCCGCCGTTGAACTCATGTTATTCCAAAATAAAGTGGACGAGGCGGCAGCGGCACTCAGCAAACTCTATGAAAAATACCGTTCACATAGCATTGCTGACAATATTTTATGGTTGCGTGCCAATACGCTGCTAAAACAAAGCCAGATTGACGAGGCGTTACAAGATCTACAAAAAATCACGGCTGACTATTCAACCGATGTGCTGGGGGACGATGCCCTTTTTCTGACCGCTAAAATCTACGAGGAAAACAAAAAAGACAAAGAAAAAGCCATGGAGCTTTACGCCCAGCTTTTGCAAAAATATCCAGGTAGCATTTTAGGGGCGGAGGCCAGAAAGCATTTTAGGATACTGCGCGGAGATACAATCAATTAACAAAAAAAGTCCGGCTTATTTCGAGCCGGACTTTTCAACATTTGGTGTGGGTATGTGGATAAGTTTTGTGGATAACTTATACCGTAGCGGGCATCAAATATTCTTTTAGAGCGTCAAAGTGAGCCGGAATTTGGATGCTGTGCTTTTCCCGGTTCATCAGGCTAGCCAAAGCCGCCGGAATCTCCACATTAGTCTCTAAAATGTCGTCTACCAAATCCTTAAATTTAGCCGGGTGAGCTGTGGATAAAAGTATTCCACATTTATCTGAGTTAGCCTGTTGATAACTCTGCCATCCCAGGTAACCAATGGCAGTATGTGGGCACATGATGTATCCATACTGCTGATAAACTTCCTGCATAGCTGCTTTGGTCTGCTCATCATCGAACCAATAACCAGATACTTTCTCTTTTAAACTGTCGTAATTATCGCCAAAAAGGTGAGTTAGGCGAACAAAATTGCTAGGGTTACCCACATCCATCGCATTCGAGATCGTTTCAATGGAAGCGTGAGGTTCATAGTTGCCCGATTGTAGATAAGTGGGCACAACCCGGTTTTTATTAGTAGCCGCCACGAAGTGATTGACGGGCAAGCCCATGCGTTGCGCTAGGACACCAGCACTTAAATTGCCGAAATTTCCACTAGGTGTGGAAAACACAACAGGTTTTCCACATTTTTTGACTTGACCGTAAGCACGGACATAATAAAAGCCTTGCGGAATCAACCGGAAAATATTGATTGAGTTTGCCGAAGCCAGGTTATACGCTTGGTTCAGTTCTTCATCGGCAAAAGCGGCTTTAACCATCGCCTGACAATCATCAAACGAACCGTCTACTTCAAGCGCCGTGATATTTTGCCCTAGCGTCGTCAACTGTTTTTCCTGTAAATCGCTGACACGGCCACTAGGATACAGAATCGTTACTTTAATACCTGGTACACCCAAGAAGCCCATGGCTACGGCTCCGCCTGTATCGCCGGAAGTAGCAACCAGAATATGCACCTCACGATTAGACTGCTCTAAAAAATAGCCCATCATGGCCGCCATGTAGCGAGCGCCTACATCCTTGAAGGCTTGAGAAGGACCGTGGAAAAGCTCAAGCACGTGCGTTTTTCCACGGTCCAGCGCTACAACCGGCGTATCGAATGGAAAGGCGTGATCAACTAACGCCTTAAGTTTGTCTGCTGAAATCTCAGAACTAAAAAGAAGCTTACTGATTTCGTAAGCAATATCTGCTAAGGAGCCATCGGAAATCTTGTCAAAAAAAGCGGCACCGGGCGTAGGAATAGTTGCAGGCATATATAAACCCCGGTCGGCGGGCATACTGCGGAGCAAAGCTTCTTCCATCGAAACTAGCTTTGATGGGTTTTGTGTACTGTAAAACTTCATAGTAGCCAAAATAAAAATTGGTGCAAGTTACAAAAAGCAGATAGGATAAGGGATAAGTAATGAAGTATTTAACAGGATCAATTACTATTAATCAGCGAACTACGCAAAGAGGGATGAACCTTAATGTAATCGTTCAACGTTAATTTTCTAATTTAGCGATTCGTCAAAAACTAGATCCAATTATGTCAGTAGGTTTTTTCAAGGTACCCTACCCACAAAATGAACCGGTAAAAGAATACCGTCCAGGCTCAGAAGAACGAGCTACATTGAAAGCAGCTTTGGCCGAAGCTACGTCAACAATCAAAGATATTCCCATGTACATCGGTGGGGAAGAAGTGCGGACAGAGGATAAGAGGAATCTCGTTGCTCCCCACAACCACCAGCAAGTTCTGGGCCACTATTATGAAGGTGATGCGCAGCATGTGGAGCAAGCCATCACGGCAGCGCTGAACGCCAAGGATGAATGGGCCGCCTTGTCCTGGGAGCAACGGGCAAGTATCTTTCTGCGGGCTGCCGATTTACTAGCGGGTCCGTATCGGGCTAAAATCAACGCAGCGACCATGTTGGGTCAGTCGAAAAACGCTTACCAGGCTGAGATTGATGCTGCCTGCGAGATGATTGACTTCCTTCGGTTCAATGTACATTTTGCTACTGAAATATACGAACAGCAGCCTCGCTCATCAGCGGGTGTGTGGAACCGCATGGAATACCGTCCATTGGAAGGCTTTATTTTTGCGCTGACTCCCTTCAACTTTACAGCGATTGCCGGAAATCTGCCAACGGCTCCGGCTATGATGGGAAATACCATCGTGTGGAAACCAGCTTTGCAACAAGTATTAGCAGCGCAGGTATTGATGGAAGTTTTCCAAAAAGCGGGCTTACCCGACGGAGTTATCAACCTGATTTACGTAGACGGTCCAGTAGCCGGTGAGGTTATCTTCCAGCATCCCGATTTTGCCGGAATCCACTTTACAGGAAGCACAAAAGTATTCCAGGCTATCTGGAAAACGATAGGAGAAAATATTCACCGGTATAAATCGTATCCGCGAATTGTGGGCGAAACAGGTGGGAAAGACTTCGTATTGGTGCATGAGTCGGCTGATGCCAAAGCCGTAGCTACCGGATTGATTCGGGGTGCCTTCGAATATCAGGGACAAAAATGCTCGGCGGCTTCGCGGGCCTACATTCCATTTACCATGTGGGAAGAGGTGAAGCAGTACATGCTGGACGACTTAGCCAAAATCAAAGTTGGAAGCGTGGAAGACTTCTCTAATTTCGTCAATGCCGTAATTGATGAAAAATCATTTGACAAGATTGCCTCCTATATTGAAAATGCAAAGAACGATCCAGCAGTAGAAGTA